>PMBR01000093.1 GCA_003152995.1 Chloroflexota bacterium
GACGACGGCATGGGCCGCGTCGAGGATCAGCTGCGTGGAGCGGTAGTTCTGCTCGAGCTTGATGACAGCCGCCTGGGGGTAGTCGCCCTCAAAGTCCAGGATGTTGCGGATGTCGGCGCCGCGCCAGGAATAGATCGACTGATCGTCGTCGCCGACGACGCACACGTTCTTGTGCGCCGCACCGAGAGCTTTGACCCACAGATACTGCGGCCGGTTGGTGTCCTGGTACTCGTCGACGTGGAGGTAGCGCCAGCGTCCCTGGTAGCGCTCCAGGACCGTCGGCGCCTCGTGGAAGAGTCGCACTGCCTCGAGCAGGAGGTCGTCGAAGTCGAGGGCGGCCGACGAGCGCAGCCGCGTCTGATATAGCCGATACAGACGGGCGATCTCGCGCTCACGGTGCGTGTGCGCGTTCTGGCTCAGGAAATCGGCGTCGATCATCTCGTTCTTGGCGCGCGAGATGGCGCCGAGAATCGCGCTTGGCTTGTACTCGCCGGTGATCGGCAGGTCCTCTTCACGGAGGATCACCTTCATCAGCGCCTGCTGGTCGTCGGTGTCGTATACGACGAAATGCGGGTCCAGACCGATGGCTGCACCGTCGCGGCGCAATACCCGGGCGCACAGGGCGTGGAACGTGCCCATCGCGACTTCGCGGCCGGCCTCCTCGCCCACCAGGCCGACGATGCGGGCACGAAGCTCGGCGGCGGCCTTGTTGGTGAAGGTCACGGCCAGGATCTGCCAGGGTCGAACACCCTTCACGCCGACGAGATATGCGACGCGGTGTGCCAGCACGCGCGTCTTGCCGCTACCCGCCCCAGCCAATATGAGGACCGGTCCGTCGGTCGTCCTAACGGCCCGCTGCTGTTCCGGGTTCAGACGGGCCAGGATTCGTTCGGCAAGCGCGTCGCTGGCGGCCATCCGCTCGGCCAGTGCGACCGGTTCGGGCTCGAACGGAGACGCCTCCGCCGGCTCGATGCGCGGCCCGTCGAACGCCTCCGGCGGAGCCTCGTCGGGAAGCGGTGGAATCTCATCCGGGCCGCCCGGTACCGGCGCGTCCACGTGCGCCTCGAACCCGTCCGGATCGGTCTGGATCGCGCGGCCTTCCGACCCGTCGTCTGACAGAGCACTCACCCCGAGATTGTAGGAGCCCCCGGTCGACGCCGGCTTGCCGGCGTCGGTGCGGCTACGTCGCGGCCGGTGCCGGAAGGCCGGTCGCCATCTCGGAGGCCGGCGGCACCGCGATGGGGCTGACCTTGTTGTAGTTGGAAAGGACCAGTCGGATCGCCGCAGAGCCTGCCGTCGGATCGGCCATCTTGAATTCCACGCGCTCGACGTAGAAATCGCTCTGGTAGATCCACAAATCGACAACCGTGCTGCCGATCCCCGTGCCGGTCACGCTGAGCTTCGACTTGACGACGTCCGGCGTCACCTGGACCTGGATGTGGTAGCACGAGCCGTATGGCTCTTGCACGATCCCGAGCAGTTGAGGGCTCAGGCTGGCGTCGGCGACGACGCCGAGGATGGTATTGACGACCGAGACGGGACCGCTCGTCTTATCGGCGGGGTTGTACGACAGGTTCGTCACGGCAGTCGTGGAGAAAGCCTTCTCGCCCGGCGCACGCGAGTACGCGCTGCTGCCCGAAATGATCATTTCACCCGCGAGATCCGGCAGGCCCGGGATGGAGCCCACGATGTGGGCCGCGCCGTTGGCCAAGTCGAGGTCACCGCTCCCCTGGGAACCGGCGAGAGAGATGGTTTGGGGCCCTGGGGTTGGCGTGGGCGCCGGCGTGTCAGTTGGCGCGGGAGTGGCGGTGGGTTGCGGAGTCGCCGTCGGAGCGACCGTAGGGCTGGGCGACGGAGAGCCGCTGGCCGACGGAGAGACGGTGGCCGCGACTTTCGCCGAGCCGCTGGCGGTCGGGCTGGCAGTGGGACTTGCTGTCGGACTGGCGGTTGGACTGGCAGTCGGGCTGGCGGTGGGGCTGGCGGTCGCGGAAGGTGAAGCGGAACTCGTGTCGGACGGTCCCGGCGTGGGCGTCGACGTGTCGAAGCCGAAGAGAATCTCTCCGAGGCCCGAGATCTCGAAATGGACGGAATCGAAGCTCTTCATCGCCGCGACCGACTTGTTGAGGATCTGATGAGCGTCGGTTAACGACGCCGACGTCGTGCAACCCGCGACGAGCGCAACGATCACGACCAGGCAGCCGACCGCGCCTGCGAGAGACCTCCGAAGAAACACTTGACTCCTCCTGTCGGGACACCGGCTCCAGACTCTATCGCCTCAGCGCCAGTCGCGCATGGCGGACTCGCTGAACCAGGCCGGAACGGCGCCCTTCGAACGCATCGGAAGCACGTGGAGCGAAGCCCCGGAACCGGCCCGGGGCTTCGATTCTGAGGCGTGAGGCGACCTGCCGGGATCGCTAACCCGCGATGTCACCCGGGGCAGGAGCGTTGATCGTCACGACCCGGTTGTAGTCGGTCAGAGTGACGGTGATATCGAGGTTGCCGAGCGTCCCGGCGCTGGCCTTGACCTCCAGCTGCGCCGGCAACAGGCCGTCCTTGTAGGCCCAGTAGTCGACGGACGCGCTGTCGAGCTGCATGCCGGCGGTCGTCGAGGTGCCGGCGGTCGCCAGCAGACCGTTGATCTTGTCGACCGGGACGGAAATTGAGATGTGGTAGGCATCTGTGCCGCCGATCTTGTCATCGGCCAGCAGGGTCGCTTTGGCGCCCGCGTCGGCGAGGGACTTGCTGAGCGAGGAAGCCAGGGCTGACGGGTTGGCGCTGGCCACAACGCCCGGGCTCGGAATCGACACCGGTACGGTATCGCTGAGCTTTGACATCGTGAACTTGTCGGCCGCCAGGGTGAACTTGTAGTACAGGTTGCCGCCCACGACGATGACTTCGCCGGTCCCGAACGGGCTCGGAAGCGTGATCTTGAGATCGGTGGCCTGGTTGGAGACATCGACGTCACCCTCGGCCGACGTCCCGGCGAGGCCCAGGTTGCCGCTCAGGAGACTCAGGGCGGGATTCGCACCCCCCAGCGCGCCGACGTTGACCTTGCCGCTGACCTCGACCTTCACATGGACGGACTTGACCGCCGGAGCCGCAGCCGCGGACCTGGTTATGACCTCGTTCGGATCGGTGATCGACTGAGTCCCGCTGCTGCAGCCGCCGGCAATGACTATGCTCGCGAGAGCGACGAGCGCCAGGGCCGGCCTGGGAAGACGGATCACTTTGGACCCTCCGTACGCTTGGATTGCGTCGGAAGAGTGGTCGCCCGCGAGATCCGTGTCAATTACGCGGACGGATGCCACTGCCAGACAGGGGCCGAGAATCGTCGGAACCCCGGTCTAGACCGGGGTTCCGAGTGTCTGCGAAGTCCAGGGGCCGGCAATGGCCCCGAGCAGGGTCTACGGAGTGGCAGGACCGATTTCGCTCGCGGGCGGTGCGCTGATCGTGACCGGAGCGTCGTATGCCGTGATCGTCACGACCAAGTCGATATTGCCGATCGAGGACGACGCACCCTTGATCTCGATCTTGGCCAACCGGCTGTTGGCCTTGTAGATCCAGACGTCGAAAGAAGCGGAGTCGATCTTGACGCCCGCGGCGCTCTTGTTGGTCGCCGCAGCCGCGGCGATCTGGGCGTTGAGCTTGGCAATGGGGATCGACACATTTATGTGATACGCATCCTGGCCGCCGATCTGGTCGACGCCGACCAGGGTCGCGGTGACTCCGGCCTGAACCATCGCTGCTCGCAGCTGCGTCAGCTCATCCGTCAGACTGGTCATAGTTGAGGCGCCCGGCGTGGGGACGGCAACAGGCAGAGATTTGGCGAGGCTGCCCAGGCTGCCGAGACTCATCTTCGTGTACTTGGGCCCCATCAGGCTGAGCTTGTAGTACAGGTTGCCGCCGGCGAGGATGACGTCGCCGGTCACGGGCACTGTTGGCAGCGAGACCGCGATGTGGGCCGCCTGATTGGCGATGTCTACGTCGCCCTCGATGGACGAGCCGTCCAACTTGAGGGTGCCCGCAGGGGCTTTCCCGCCGGTGCCGGCGGCGCTCGCAATCAAGGCTTCGTTGATCGAGCCGGTGACGACGATCTTGATGTGGAATGACTTGATTGCCGATCCGCCGGAGATGGCGTTCGTGATGATCGAGTTCGGGTCGTTGGGGTTTGCGGCCGGAGCGACGGCCGTCGGCGCGCTCGACGCGCTGGCGGGTCCACCGGCACCGGTTGTGGCGGTCGCTCCGGCCGCTCCGGGGGTCGGCGAGACGGTACTGGCGCTGCATGCGCTGGCGATTACTAGGACGAATCCGGCGAGCAGGGACAGCGCCGGCCTGGGAACGCGAAGCAAGATGAGAACCTCCTCTTGGGCTGAAGTGCACGCATGAGCGTGGCCCCGCCCAGGGGAAGTGTCAAACTAATAGTCGCCTGGTGAGTCTTTGTTTCACCCTGCAAAAAGAGAGGCCCCGGGCTACTCACCCGGGGCGCTCTCGCCGGTCAACCGGCACATTCCTTCGGTAGCTTCGGCTCCTCGCTCACGCACGCTCAGGTGCGCTCGCTGAAGGGGCCGGTCGGAACTAGAAGTCCATCTCGCCGCCGCCGTGGCCGTGGCCGCCGGCAGAAGAGTCCTTCTTCTCGGGGATGTCAGTGATAAGGGTCTCGGTCGTCAGGACCATCTTGGCGATCGAGGCCGCGTTCTCCAGGGCGGAGCGGGTCACCTT
The DNA here is from genome assembly GCA_003152995.1 of Chloroflexota bacterium. Lineage (GTDB taxonomy): Bacteria > Chloroflexota > Limnocylindria > Limnocylindrales > CSP1-4 > Fen-1039. Next base: position 4,720 of record PMBR01000093.1, read on the forward strand.
TGCGGCGTCCACGATGCCCTTCTCGAACATGTCACCGAACTCGCCCTTGAGAGCGTCGTAGCCGAAGCCGACCTTCATGCCGCGAACCTGATCGAC
>PMBR01000040.1 GCA_003152995.1 Chloroflexota bacterium
TATCGCGACCTGCCGCTGCTGATGAATCTCTGGAACAACGTCGTTCGCTGGGAGCTGCGGACGCGGCTGTTCCTGCGCACGACCGAATTCCTGTGGCAGGAAGCGCACACGTTCCATGCCACCCGAGAGGAGGCCGAGGCGGAAGTCGCGACCGGCCTCGACTGCTACGACAGGGTGTCGGAAGAGTGGCTGGCGATCCCGGTCGTCAAGGGTCGCAAGACCGACAGCGAGAAGTTCCCGGGCGCCGAGTTCACGTGGTGCATCGAAGCCATGATGCGCGACAAGAAGGCCCTGCAGGCCGGCACGAGCCATATGCTCGGCCAGAACTTCGCGCGAGCCGCGGGTATCGAGTTCCTCGACCGCGACAACGTGCGCAAGCACCCATACGGAACGTCCTGGGGCTTCTCGACCCGCATGGTCGGGGCCACGATCATGGCTCACGGCGACGACTCCGGCCTGGTGCTGCCGCCCAACGTGGCGCCCGTCCAGGTCGTGATCGTGCCCATCTTCCGCAAAGATGAGGAACGGGCCGCAGTCGCCGAAGCGATCGATCGACTGCTGGCGGCGCTCGCCGGAACGCCCGAGGGCAAGGCCGTTCGCGTCAAAGTCGACTGGCGCGAAGACTCGCCGGGCTTCAAATACAACCATTGGGAGCTGCGCGGCGTACCGTTCCGCCTGGAGATCGGGCCGCGCGATGTGGCTGCCCAGCAGGCGATGCTGGTCAAGCGCCTGGATCGGTCCAAGGAGGCCGTCCCGCTCGATCGACTGGCGGCCGAGTTGCCGGCTCGACTGCGCGCCTACCAGGCGGAGTTACTGCAACGCGCCCGCGACTTCCGGGACGAGAACACTCACCACGTCGACACCTACCAGCAGCTCAAGGACGGGCTCGACGGCGAAGGGGGCTTCTTCATGGCGCCGTGGTGCGGCGACGCGAAGTGCGAGCGTCAGGTGAACGAGGAGACCGGCGCCACGATCCGCTGTATCCCGTTCGATTCGCCGGACGAGGCGGGGAAGTGCATCGTTTGCGGCGCGTCTTCCGAGCGCCGGGTCCTGTTCGCCCGGGCCTATTGAGGACGAGCCTGCGACGCGACCTAACCGGCACCGGCGGCGGGGGACTATCGGGGGAAGGTAGGCGCTCCGGAGGGCTGGTAGAAATCGTCCGAACGACGAGATCGAACTGCAGCGACACATGAGGGGAGAAGCGATGCGCCATGGCGGGCCCGGTTTGAAGGCGGTGGACCGGGAAGGCGCCGTGACGGCCGAGTCTGGCACCCAGGTTATTGGGCGCCCGAGAGGATTGGTCGCCGCGGGCCGTCGCTTGCTCAGGCCGGCGTCGTTCGTGGCGATCGTCACGGCGCTGCTCGCGCCTGGGCTCGCGGAGGGACCTTCTCAGGATGCCGCGGTCTTCGTGCTGATGGGGATGCGCATCCGCGCCGGCGGGATGCCGTACCGCGACCTGTGGGACCACAAGCCGCCCGGTGCCTACCTGCTGAACGCGCTGGGCCAGTCGGCCTTCCCGTGGCTGGACCCGTGGCTGGTCAGCTGGGTGATGTCGGTCGTATGCACCGCGCTGGCGATCCTGCTGCTGGACCGTCTCCTGCGCCGCCGGGTCTCGTCGCGGATGGCGTGGTTCTGGACCGCCGTGTGTGCGGTAACTGTGGCGTGCTACCCGCGGACCTTCGGGGGCGGGTACACCGAGACGTTCGCTCTCCTGCCGCTTGTCGCGGTCCTCTGGCTCCTCGACACCAGACGGGGATCGTGGCGGGTGGCGGCCGCGATCGGAGGGTTGCTCGCGATAGCCTCCCTGCTGTCGATCCAGGCAATCCCGGCCGCGGCCGCTCTGGCTGTGGCGACGGCGCTCACGACGGACGGACTCCGCGTCTCGGCGCGGCAATCGGCCGCGCTTCTGACGGCCGGCCTCGTGCCGCTGTTGCTCGTCCTGGCCTGGCTAGGGGCGGGCGGCGCACTCGGAGATGCCGTCGACCAGCTGGTCGTCTACAGCGCCGCATATCGAGCAGCGAGTCCTGGCCTGCTCGGCATACTCCCGCTGGCGGTGCTCCCGCTGACCTGTTTGCTGCTCCCGGCCGGAGTGGCGGTTGTCCGAATGATCTTCCGGCCTCGGTCGTACGCTCGGCTGGACTGGATCTGCGCGGCATGGTTGTTGGGCGACCTCGCCCTGGTCGTCTACGAGGACCGGATCTACCTGCACTACTTGATCCTGGCCGTCCCGCCGCTGGCGTTCCTCGCCGCGCCCGCTTGCAGTGGCCTCTGGGCCCGTATCCGGTCGCCGCGGGCGAGTGTCCGGCGCCTCGCGTTCGGGCTTTCGGCCGGCACCATCGCGATGGTCGTGATAGCGCTTCTCTTCACGGCTGAGGCGACCGTGGCGATGCTAATCAACGCCAGCTGGTGGCGGAACGCGACCGTGACGACCGCGGACTGGGTTCGGGCGAACACCCCGACCTCGGCACGGATGTTCGTTTGGGGCAACGCGGCGCAGCTGTACCTGGCGGCGAATCGGGATCCGTACGGACACTACATGTATGAATTCCCGATGACGACCGCGGGATACTGGTCGCCCCAGAAGACTCAGGACCTGGTCGCGGCGTGGAAGGCCGATCCGCCCGATGTCGTCGTCGAGTCCGCCTCGGATGTGCCTCTGTTCCAGGTGAAGACCGATAGCGGAGACGGCCGCGACTACGACACCCTTGAGCCGTTGCGCGCGTTCATCAGGGCCAACTACCGGCTGGCGGCCTCGACCGGGGGCATGGACGTCTACCTTCCGTCGAATGCGACCCCGAGCAGTTGACGTGGCGAGGACTATCGGGGAAGGTTAGGATCCCGCGGCGCCTGGTACGAATCCTCCCGTCGAGCCGAACGGGATCGAGCGCAAGGTGTTGGGAGGGGCAGTGCTGCAAGACGGTCCGAACGTGGACACGGTGGACGCGCTTGTGGTCGGCGCGGGATTGGCGGGCCTGGCTGCCGCCGACGCGCTCGCTGCTCGCGGGTTCACGGTTCAGGTAGTAGAGGGGGCGCCGTCGGTCGGGGGGCTGGCCCGATCGATTTGCGTGGGCGGCGAAGAAATCGAGGCCTACTACCACCATGTATTCCCCCAGGACCGTGCACTCCGCAATTTGATCGGACGGCTCGGGCTCTCGGAGAAGCTCGAATGGCGCAGGGCGTCGACTGCGGTGCTCACCAACGGGCGTCTCTACCCCTTCGACTCGGTCCTCGACCTGCTGCGCTTCCGGCCTCTGTCGCTTCCCGCCCGAGTCAGACTGGGGTTTGGGTCGGCGCTGGCCCTGGTTCGCGGTCGTGGCCGGCGACTTGAGCGGATGCGCGTCGGCGACGCGGGGCCGCGCTGGTTCGGCAGGGGCGGATACACCGTGCTCTGGCAGCCGCTTCTCGACGGCAAGTTCGGTCCGTTCGCGCACGACGTGTCGCTCGCCTGGCTCGTCGGCCGGATGAAACAGCGCGCTAACGCACGCAAGTCCGGCACGGGCGACCGGCTCGGCTACCTGCGCGGTGGCCTCGGCGCTCTGGCCGTGAAGTACGAGGAGGAGATTTCCGCGCACGGCGTCCAGGTGTCGTGCGGCACGCCGGTCGACTCGCTGGTTCGCGATGCTGATCGCTGGCACGTGCGGTTCGGCGGGCGGGAGGTCCTGGCCCGTACTGTCGTGGCCTGTCTGAGCGGCGAGAGTCTGGGTAAGCTCACGTCTCTTCCAGATGCCTACCGGCGAACGGTAGAGGCAATTCCATACCGGGCCGTGACCTGCGCGATGCTCGAGCTCGATCGGCCGCTTGGGAGCTACTACTGGGTCAACCTCATCCAGCCCACCGATCTTGCCTGTCTGGCAGTCATCGAGCACACCAACTTCATCCCGGCCGATCGCTACGGCGGACGCCACATCGTCTATCTCACTCACTACGTCGAGGTGGGTGGACGGGCATGGAACGCGCAAGCGGATGAGATCGTCGACGCGGCCGAGGTCGTGCTCCGTGCCATCAACCCGGCGTTCGAGCGTGGCTGGATCCAGGCGACTCACGTCTCCCGGGACCGATGGGCTCAGCCCGTTCCGCTTGCCGGCGGTCCGATGCCCGGGTTGTCGGTAGACACGGGCCTGCCGGGGCTCTTCCATGCGAGCCTGGCTCACATCTATCCGGATGACCGGGGCGTTTCGCTTGCACTCGAACTGGGCGGGCGAGTGGGCAAGACGGCGGCTGAGTGGCTGGCCACAACCGGGCGCGAAGCAATGTCTGGCGGCGTCTGACACTGGCAAGCCGGCTCCGTCCGGGCCGCCGCCAACCGCGCCCTCGGGGCACAAGTGGCACTCGAGGGCAGACAACGATACCCTTGCCGTGGGCGTACCTCCTTTGTGCAGGAACACACAAAGGTTGTGCGCCCGCTTCCTTTGGACGGGTCCACACGGAACGTTACGGCGTTCGGTAGGGGCTCCCCTTGGATGGCCCGGGGGCGCCGTGTATACTCTCGGCAATCTTCCGGCCGCTCGTGACGTGGGTGACCCCCACGTCTTTTGTTGAGCGGCTGGGCGAGCCGGGGGACCGGCCAACGACCGAATCAAGAACGGGAGGCGCGAGTTGAGTCGAGATTTCGTCGGCGCCCTCCTGCAGCTCAACGCTGAGAAGGGCGTCTCGCGAGAGCAGCTGATTCGGACCGTCGAGGAGGCGATCCAGTCGGCTTATCGCCGGACACCGGGTGACGAAGACATCCATGTTCGGATCGACGCCGAGTCCGGCAAGGTCCGCGTCTTCCGGGCGCGTTTCGTCACCGACGAGATCGAAGACCCCGAGACACAGATAAGCGTGGCGGACGCGCAGCCTTTCCTGGCCGGCGCAGCGCCGGGCGACCTCGTCGAGACCGAGCAGCTCGACCAGGAGGCCTTCGGTCGAATCCATGCCCAGACCGCCAAGCAGGTCGTTCTGCAGCGGCTCCACGAGGCCGAGCGCAACGTGGTCTTCGACCAGTACGCCAGCCGGGAGGGCGAACTCATCACCGGCACCGTCTCGCGGATCGAACCGCGCGCGATCATTCTGGACGTGGGCAAGGCCGAGGCCATTCTCGCCACGACCGAGCAGTCGCCGCTCGAGCACTACCGGATAGGCCAGAACGTCAAGGCCTTCGTCCTGGAGGTCCGACGCAGCGCCAAGGGTCCGCAGATCTACATCAGCCGGACGCACAAGGGGTTTCTGCGCCGGCTCTTCGAGTTGGAAGTGCCGGAGATCCACGGCGGCACCGTCGAGATCAAGGCCATCGCACGTGAGGCCGGCAGCCGGTCGAAGGTCGCGGTGGCTTCGCGCCAGCCAGGGCTCGACCCCGTCGGTGCGACCGTGGGCCAGCGCGGAGCGCGCGTCCAGGCTGTCGTGGCGGAGCTTGGCGGCGAGAAGATCGATGTCATCGAGTGGTCCGAGGACGCCTCGACCTTCGTAGCCAAGGCGTTGAGCCCGGCCCAGGTGATCGAAGTCCGAATCGACGAGGAGCACCGCATCGCCAACGTGGTCGTGCCCGAGCGGATGCTGTCGCTGGCTATCGGCCGCGAGGGTCAGAACGCGCGCCTGGCGGCGAAGCTCACCGGCTGGCGGATCGACATTCGAAGCGACGTGTCGGTCGCCGAGGCGGCGAAAGCCGAAGCTGTCAGCAAGACTGCTGCGGCCGAAGAGTTGCTCGAGGCCGTCGAAGCCCTGGAGGCCGTCGAAGCCCTGGAGGCCGTCGAAATCGAAGTCGCCGAAGCGATTGCCGAGTCTGAGGAAGTCGCGGCCGAGGAAGTCTCGCCGGCGCCCAAGCCCAAGCGCCGCAAGGCGGCCGTGAGAGCCGAGAAGATAGAACCTGCCGTCGAACCGGCGGTTACAGAAGAGGTGCCCTCGTAGCCCGGGGCGCGCCTCCTCGGCGCTATCCGACACGATCGTGCGTCGTCTGTCGCCAGCCCCGGCAGAAGCGCGAGTTGACTCGCGTGGTACGCACACCCGATGGTCGGGTCGTACTGGACCAGACAGGCAAGTTGCCGGGCCGCGGGGCATACGTTTGCGAATCACAGGAGTGCCGCAAGGCGGCACTGGACAAAGGATCGCTCCAGCGAGCGCTGGAAGTGCCGATCCCGGTGGAGCTCCGGGCCGAGCTGACAGCGGAGGCGAGCAGGATCGAAGAAGGAGTGAGTCGTGGCCAAGAGTAGGAGCGGCACGCGGGGCCGTCGTGGTCCGCGTAAACCGATGCGCCGCGACGGTGCCGCGCCAGGCGCGGCAGCAGTTCTCGATCCGCGAGATCGAAGCGCCATAGAGTTGCCTTCGAGCGTCACGGTCAAGGACCTGGCGGACCTTCTGGGCGTCAACCCAGCCGATGTGATTCGCGAGCTGATCAAGAGCGGCATCTTNNGCCAACATCAACCAGGGCATCGATCGTGAGACCGCGTCGCTGGTGGCGGAAGAGCTGGGCTACGAAGTGGCCGAGCCCGTCGCGGTGGGAACGGCGGCAAACGCCGACGGCTCCCAGCCTGAGGCGGCACCGGTGAGCGCCGCCACGAAGGAGCAGCTATACGAGGAGGACGAGGCCTCGCTGCTGCAGCCGCGGGCCCCGATCGTGACGGTCATGGGTCACGTCGACCACGGCAAGACCTCGCTGCTGGACGCCATCCGCACCACCAAGGTCGCNNATGAAGGACGGCCGCCGCATCGTCTTCCTGGACACCCCGGGCCACGAGGCCTTCACGGCCATGCGCGCCCGAGGCGCCAGGGTCACGGATATCGCCGTGGTAGTCGTGGCCGCCGACGACGGCGTCATGCCGCAGACCCTCGAGGCGATCGACCACGCCCGCGCGGCGAAGGTGCCGATCATCATCGCGCTCAACAAGATCGACAAGCCGGATGCCAACCCCGACCGCGTCAAGAACGGTCTGGCCGAAGCGGGCGTTGTCGTCGAGGAATACGGCGGTGACGTGCCGATGGTGGCCGTATCCGCGAAGGCGCGTCTGGGACTCGACGAACTGCTCGAGATGATCAACCTCGTCGCCGACCTGCAGGAGCTCAAGGCCAATCCCAAGCGCCCCGCAATCGGCACGATCGTCGAGGCGGAGCTTGACAAGGGCCGCGGTCCGGTTGCAACGGCTCTGGTCCAGACCGGCACCCTGCGCGTCGGCGACGTCATCGTCGTCGGCGAGACGTACGGCAAGGTCCGGGCTCTCGAAAACGGCCTCGGCAAGCGCATTACCAAGGCCGGCCCATCGAGCCCGGCCGTGGTCCTGGGCCTGGCCGACGTGCCGCAGGCCGGCGACATCCTGCGCGTCGTGGCCGACGAGAAGATCGCTCGCGCCATGGTCGAGGATCGGAAGGCGATCTCCGCGGCCCGTTCGGAAGGGAGCGGCCGCGCCACTCTCGAGGATCTGTATGCGCAGATCCAGGCCGGCCAGACCAAGGAACTCCGGATCATCCTCAAGACCGACGTCTCGGGCTCACTCGGCGCCATCACTCACGCGCTGCAACAGCTCTCGACAGACGAAGTCCGCATCAACGTTCTGCACGAAGCCGCAGGCGACGTGACGGACAACGACATCATGCTCGCCGCCGCATCGGATGCGATCGTCGTCGCCTTCAGCACGAAGGTCACCGACACCGCCCGACGCGCTGCCGAGTCGGAGAAGGTCGACATCCGCCAGTACGACATCATTTACAAGCTCACCGATGACATCTCGGCGGCACTTCGCGGCATGCTCGAACCGGAGCAGGTCGAAACCGTGGAAGGTCGCGCGGAGGTCCGCCAGATCTTCAAGGTGGGCAAGGTTGCGGTCATCGCCGGCTGCTACGTCACCGATGGACGAATCGTCCGGACCGGCGGGGTCAGAGTCTGGCGAGGCGGCAAGGTGATCACCACGGACAAGATCGAGTCCTTGCGACGCTTCCGCGACGACGTCCGAGAAGTCGGCACGAACTTCGAGTGCGGCATCGGGCTGGCGGGCTCGAACGATCTGGTCGAAGGTGACATCATCGAGTGCTTCACCCAGCAAATGGTGAGCCGGGCGGCGGGTTGACCCGTCGCCGCGACTCCAGCCGGAGCCTGAGTAGCCCAGCCCGATGAGCCAGCGAACCGAACGTATCGACGAGCTTCTCCGCCAGGAGATCGGCAAGGCGCTCGAGAGCGAACTCGCCGATCCCCGTATCGGCTTCGTCACCGTGACCGACGTCGAGACAACCGCGGACCTTTCGCATGCGCGTGTATGGGTCAGCGTCATCGGGACCGAGGAGCAGCGCAAGGAAACCTTGTTCGCGCTCCGTCGGGCGATGCCCTACGTCCGTCACGGCCTCAACTCCAAGATCCGATTGCGGCGCATCCCCGAGCTCGAGGTTCGTCTCGACGAAACGGTCGAACGGGGCACGCGAGTCCTTCATCTACTCGACGAGTTGGAGGCCGGCCACGATCCCGAAGTGGCCACTGCTCCGCTCGGTTCTCTCCCCACGCCGGTTGCGCGCCTGCCGCACGAGGGCGACGTGTCGGAGCCGGATCCGGTTGTGCAGCCGCCCACGAAGCGCAGACCCAAGCCCAGGCACGGGCCGGCGACCGGACGGACCTCGAAGCCCGCCTCCAAGGGACGCGGCGACGGCGGCCGGAAGTCCAGATGAGCCCGTCGGAGCCTCGTGTCGATCTGACCAGATACGCCGCCAGCGTGCCGCAAGAGGTCATCGACCGTCTGCGGGCCGGGCGGCGCGTCCTGACGATCTGCCACGAGAACCCCGAGGCGGACGCCCTCGGTTCCGCGCTCGCTATCGCGCTCCTCGTTGAAGCGAATGGGGGAGTGGCCACGCCCGTGTGCGCGGACCCCATGCCGGCCATGTACAAGTTCCTGCCGGGCATGGACCGCTTCCGTCAGGAACCAGCTGCCGATATCGACTACGACCTCCTCGTCGTGGGCGACTGCGGTGAGCTGGAGCGGATTGGACCGGTGCTGCAGTCGCACCGGGCGCTCTTCGAGCGGGTCCCGATACTCGACATCGACCATCACGTTTCCAACCGGCATTTCGGCGCCTTCGATTGGATCGACGCGGGCAGTTCGGCGACCTGCGAGATGGTCACGCTGCTGGCGTGGCGCATGGGGATGCCGCTGACCGCCGCGGACGGGATGCTCGCCTCCGCCCTGGCGGCCGGCGTGGTCATGGATACGGGCAACTTCCAACACACCAACATGACGCCGCGCACTCTTGTCGTGGCAGCGGCCCTGCGCGAGGCCGGCGCGCCGTTCAGCGAGATCGCACGCCGCCTGTATCGCACGAAGCCCAACAGCCAGCTCGTTCTCTTCGGCCGCGTGCTGGCGCGTCTCGGGTCCGACTGCGACGGCCGGCTGGTCTGGTCCACGCTCGAGCTCGCCGACCTGGCCGCCGCAGGCGCCGGATCAGACGAGTCCGAGGGACTCGTGGACATGCTGGCGCAGGCCCGGGACGCACTGGTTGCCATCCTCTTCAAGGAGGCGGCAGGTGAGACCCGCATCAGCGTCCGAACTCGCGATGGGGTGGATGCGACCGTGCTGACGGGAACGTTCGGCGGCGGTGGGCACGCGCGGGCCGCGGGGGCGACGGTCTGTCTTCCTACGCCGGAGGCACGCCGGGTGGTGTTGGCCAGGGCCGCCGAGCTCGTCGCAGCGGCCGCGGCGGCGGGATGAGCGGTTTTGGCCGCACCGGCGAAAACGGCATCGACGGCGTCCTGGTTCTGGCGAAACCGGCCGGTCCGACGTCGCACGATATGGTGGGTCTGGTTCGCCGTTTGAGCGGCACGCGCCGAGTGGGGCACGGCGGGACGCTCGATCCTTTCGCGTCGGGCGTGCTCCCGATCTTCCTGGGCCTCGGGACCCGCGTCGTCGAGTACCACATGGCCGACGACAAGGCCTATCGCGCAACCGTTTGCTTCGGCGCTCGCTCCGCCACCGACGACAGAGACGGCGAGCTCGTCCCCGGAGAAGGCCTGGCGCCGACGCGCGAGGCGGTCGCGGAGGCGCTGGCCGCATTTCGCGGTGCTATCGAGCAGCGTCCACCGGCCTTCAGCGCCCTCAAGGTCGGAGGTCGCCGCGCTTACCAGCTTGCTCGCCAGGGCCAGCCGCTCGAGCTTGCCCCGCGGTCGGTCAAGATCCATCGCCTGGAGCTGGTCGCCTGGGACGGATCGGACCCGGATCGCCCTACGGCCGAGCTGGAAGTGGAGTGCGGCGCAGGCACCTACATTCGGTCCCTGGCGCGCGATCTGGGCGATCGGTTCGGCTGCGGCGCGTACCTCGGCGCTCTGACGCGGACTCGCAGTGGGCCGTTCCGCCTGGAGGCAGCCCACGATCTCGAGGCGCTGCGGAACGCGGCGGCCGCGGGGCCGGCTGCCCTGGCAGGGCTGATGCTGCCGGTCGATGTGGGCTTGGACTCGATCCCGGTTGCGACCCTTTCCGACGAGGAATTGCTGGCGGCGGGTCGCGGACAGCAAGTGAAACCGGCGGAGCGGCCTCACGCCGAACAAGGGGCCACGGTCAGGCTGGTCGACTCTCGCCAGACTCTCGTTGGGATCGGTTCGTGGCGAGCGGGGCGGATCGTGCCCGAAAAGATGTTCGTCGTGCCGGGCTCGGCTGCTCGCGATGTCGGGTCGGCCGTGGCCGAAGCCGCAGGCCGGTCGGGCGAGCCGCGACTCCAGTACGCGCGTGCCGGAATCCCGCACCAGGTCGTTGCGGGCGTGGACGAGCTCCGCTCGGAGATGGGCCGGCTGTACGTCGCGGTCGGCGTGTTCGACGGTCTGCATCGCGGCCACCTCTACCTCTTGCGGGAACTCCGCCACGCCGCAGCCCGGGCTAATGCGCGGCCGGCAGTGATCACCTTCGACGCCCATCCCGAGGAAGTGGTCCTGGGCCTGGCGCCGGCCCTCCTGTGCGACCCCGACGAACGACTGGTTCGTCTGGCCGCCGCAGGCGCGGAGATCACCGTGGTCCAGCATTTCGATCATTCGCTTCGCACCACCTCCTACCAGGAGTTCGTGGCTCGAATCCGAAGCCGCGTGGATCTGGCCGGGTTCGTTATGACGCCCGATGCGGCGTTCGGATATGAGCGTCGTGGAACGCCGGAGGCGCTCACCTCGCTCGGCAAGGAGGAGGGCTTCGAAGTCACCCTGGTCCACTCGCTACTACTCGACGGCGAGCAGATCCGAAGTTCGGAAATCCGGAGGCGTGTCGCGGCCGGCGATCTTGTGGGGGCCCAGAGAATGCTCGGCCGGCCGCTGTCGGTGAGAGGTGAGGTGGAACAGCCGGCCGCCACGCAAGACGCGGTTCGGCTCCGTTTCGACCTCCCGGTCGTACTCCCGCCGGCAGGCCGGTATGCGGTTCTCGTGGGGGCGCCGTGGCAGTCCGACGCGCCCCCACTTCGCGCCGACAGACCCGCAATCGGCATCGTGGATGGTGACGTCCTGAACCTGGAAGGTGGCTTCCGGGCCGAGGCGCGGGAGCGTCTGCGGGTCGTCTTCACCACCTGACGGCACGCTCGACTCCGGGCCCGTCTGGCGCGGGCGGGCGAACCCTGCTACCATCCGCCAGGCATTTAGAGAGATAGAAAACCCACGTTCTAGAGAGCTAGTCGGAGGATCGTGTGCCGCTCGCGCGGGAAGCGAAGGAACAGGTGATCTCGGAATACGCCGTACATGACGGCGACACTGGCTCCGCAGAGGTGCAGATCGCGCTCTTGACCGAAAGGATCAAGGAGCTCACGGAGCACCTGCGAGGCTTTCCGAAGGACAACCAATCCCGCCGCGGCCTCCTCAAGCTCGTCGGACAGCGAAGGCGCCTTCTTGCCTACCTGATCAAGAAGGACAACGCCCGCTATCGCGCCGTCATCGCACGGCTCGGACTGCGCCGCTAAGCACTGCGACCCTGGCGCGGGGCAGAGACCTCGCGCAGGTGCATCTTTTGCGCCCGGCACGTCCAGGCGAGTTTCGGAACACCATCCATCCTCCTGGCTCAGGAGGAAGAAACACCCGTGTCTCAGAAATTCGAGAC
>PMBR01000048.1 GCA_003152995.1 Chloroflexota bacterium
GACCGTGCTGCTGCCCGACCATGTCGAGCAGCTCGCGGCCGCGCATCCAGCCGTAGATGCGCGGGTCCTGGGCCAGGTAGCCGATGTTGCGAGCCAGCTCACCGCTGGTGCCGCCGATCCTCACGCCGGCTACCCTGCCCGTGCCCTCGGTCGCGGTTGCGAGCCCGGTCAGAAGACGCAGGGTCGTCGTCTTGCCCGCGCCGTTGGGGCCGAGGAAGCCGAATACGCTGCCGCTCGGGACGGTCAGGTTCAGGTTGTCGAGGGCGACGACGCCGCCGCTGTAGCGCTTGGACAGGCCCACCGTGGTTATTGCCGCGTCGGTCGTTTCGGAGAGCGTCGGCCACGTGGCAAGGATGCGGGCGATCGACTCCGTGGGCGCCGAGCTGCTGCCGCCGCCGGTCTCGGTTCCGCGCGATTCGTCACGGCCCACGAAGAAGTAGATCAGCGGCCCGGCCACGTTGACGAAGCCGATCACGAGGGCCCAGATGATCTTGTTATCCCCGCGAACGCGGCGGTCCTCCTGGAACAAGTCGAACAGGGCGTAGGCCATCAGGCCGACCTGGAGGATCAGGAACGGCAACACAATCAGGGCGATCGTCGCTGCATTCATGGCGGCAAGTTTCGCACGGCGCGGACGCTTCGGCGTCCTACTCTGGACTGACTCGCGGACGCCGCCGCTGGGTCCTACGATGGATTGACGCCGACTCGTCCAGCCGCCCCGCGGCGATGCCGCCGCCGGCTGCCCCGCCGAGCCGCCGATCGCCGCGCTCGCCCTGCCTCGGTATCCGGAAGCGGCGGAGGAGGGCGATCCTGCCGGTCCCGCCAACACCGGTGAGGCGATCCTCTGATCGACTCGCGCGTTCTTTACCCGCCGAAGGGGCGACGGAATGTGGAGAGATCGGGCAGCGGCAGGTCCGGGCGGACTCGCGCGACCCAATCGCGAAGAGCGCTGACGCTGGTTTCGAAGGCGATCTCTGACCACGGGATTGCATCCGGAGCGAAGGGTCGAGTCTCCAGCGCCTCGCGCGTGGCTTCCGTCGCGCCACCGACGATGCGGGCTTCGAACGCGACGACGACCACTGCCGCCTGGACGCGCGAGTAGAGGCCGACGATGGCTCCGGGTTCGACGCGAAGGCCGGTTTCCTCGAGCGTCTCGCGAATGGCCGCGTCGCGGACCGTCTCATCGATCTCGAGAAAGCCGCCCGGCTGCGCCCACAGCCCCTGGCCCGGTTGGATCCCCCTGCGAATCAGCATCACTTCCCCAAGGTCCGTGATGGGCAGGGTGGTCACGACCAGGCGCGGGTTGACGTACGAGACGAAGCCGCAGTTTGGGCAGGCGAGGCGGTCGCGCTCCTCGTCCGCCACCGGGCCGAAGGCGAGCTGGCCGCCGCAGCGCGAGCAGAACCGGATCATCGGCTCGAGCCAGTCGGGGACGCCGCCGGGGCCGAATCGCACCTCGCTCATCGGTCGGGCTCGGTCGCGCGACGACGGCTGCCCGACTTGCGCCGCGGGAAGCTAGCGCTCGCCACGCAGGTCGGCGTTCGTTTCGTCATCTTCGATCGAGCGTGTCTGGGCGTCGCGGTAGGCCTGCAGCCGCCCGCGCAGCTCAGGGTCGGAGAGGGCCAGAATCTCGGCCGCGAGCAGGGCTGCGTTCTCGGCCCCGCCGACCGCGACGGTGGCCACGGGGATGCCCTTCGGCATCTGCACGATCGACAGGAGCGAGTCCAGGCCGCCCGCCACCTGCGTCTGGATCGGCACTCCGATGACCGGGAGAATCGTCTTCGCTGCCACCACGCCCGGCAGGTGCGCCGCCCCGCCTGCCGCGGCGATGAAGACGCGGATGCCTCGAGCCTCGGCGCCGCCGACGAACCGGAACAGCAGGTCCGGTGCTCGATGCGCCGAGATGGCGTGCAGCTCGCACGGAATCTCGAGCTTGCCGAGCAGTTCTACCGCCTTCTCCATGACGGGAAAGTCAGAACGGCTGCCGCATACGATCCCGACCCGCGCGGCAATCCCGTGTTCGGCCATGCTCGTCCTTTCCATCGTGTGGATAGGCAGATTATGGCGCCCGGCGCAGACGAGCCACCTCGCCCGTGGCGCCGAGGCGACCGACCCGCTCTAGCGGCCGCCCAGCCGGATCATGATGATCGAGACTTCGTAGAGGCCGTACATCGTGACCGCCATGACGATGGGGCTGACGAGGTCCGCCCCCGGAGTGATGAGGGCCGAGAAGATCACTATCCCCAGCACGGCCATGCGTCGCGACCTGCGCAGGAGCGCGGAGCTCACAATCCCGATCTTGGAAAGAAGGACGAGCACGATCGGGAACTCCATCACCAGCCCGAAGGCAAGAAACAGGATGGTGATGAAGCCGAAGTAGTTCTCTGCCGTTAGAAGCAGGTGGATGTCCTTGGTCTGGAACCCATAGAGGAAGCCCGTTGCGTAGGGCAGGATGAAGTAGGCGACGCCTACGCCCAGGGCGAAGAACAGAAGAGCCAACGGAACCCACGGCCGCGCGGCGGATCGCTCCTGAGGGCTCAGGCCCGGCGATATGAACCGCCAGAACTGGTACAGGATCACCGGCATCCCCAGAATGACCCCGACCGTTATCGCGACCTGCAAATGGATCATGAAGGGCCCGGTCAGGTTCAGGGTCTGGAGCGCGTCCTTGGTCGGCAGGGGGGCCTTCAGGATCTCGATCAACCTGTCAGAGAAGATGTAACCGAGAACTGTGCCCGGCAGGAGCGAGAAAACCGAGATGAAGATCCGGTTGCGCAGCTCTATCAGATGGCCGGATAGAGTCATATCTTCGACGGGCGGCGGAGGAACATCGCGCCTGCCTCGGAATGGCACGTGGAGCCAGCGCGGGCGAAGGCGTCGAGACGCCGCGCTCGCTGCCGGCGTCGCGACAGTCGGTGTTGCGGCGCTTTGAAGTTGGGCTTCGGGATCCATGATCAGCCCCAAGCTAGGCCGCGCTGCGACGCAATTCTGTCCGGACGCTCTCGCGTCCACCGCGCCGGCGCGTGACAAGTATGCCTGGCCCGGCGCCGTCGCAGGTGGCGGCCATCCGCCCGGTGCAGCCCCAGAGTCCGATCTCGATGGGCGAGCGACCCGTCATGCGTCGAGTTCGACCTCGCCCGCTCCGTCGACGGTGGCGACGATGAAGACGCGCGGGGTCAGCCCGGTCCGCTTCTCGTACTGCGCCATGACGGCGTCCTGCAACGCAACTTCCGCGCCGAGCTTGACCAGGTTGACGGTGCAACCGCCGAAGCCGGCGCCGGTCATGCGGCTGGCGACGACGCCGGGGACCGAAACGGCAATCTCAACCATGGCGTCGAGCTCGGCCGAGCTGACCTCGTACAGATCGCGCAGCGACGCGTGCGAGGCGGCAAAAAGCCGACCGAGCGCATCGAGGTCTCCATCGCGAAGGGCGGCGACGGTAGCCATGACGCGCCCGTCCTCCTGTACGACGTGCTCGCAACGTCGGGCGACGACCTCGGGCAGGCGGTCGCGGTTGCGCGCCAGCATTGCCTCGTCGACATCCCGCAGGGCCTTGACGCCCGGCTCACGCTCCGCAATCAGTTCCACGCCAAGCTCACATTCGGAGCGCCGCGTGTTGTAAGCGGAGGCGTCGAGACGGTGCGGTGAGCCGGTGTCGCATACCACCAACGAGAGATCCGATGGCATCGGCGTTGCCTTGAACTTGTTGATCCGGCAATCGATGAGAAGGGCATGTCCTGCCTGTCCGGCAGCGCTGGCGAACTGGTCCATGATTCCGCAGTTGACGCCGACGTAGCGGTTTTCGGCCCGCTGGGCGATGGCGGCCATGGCAGCTGGATCGGGCCGCGGAGCTCCGGGAACCGCGAGCGCCCAGCTGGATGCCATCTCCAAAGCTGCCGACGAGCTCAGCCCCGAGCCGATGGGGACCGTAGAGCCCATTGCCCCACGGAACCCTTGGATCGGCAGACCGGCTTCGCGCATAGCCCAGGCGGTCGCGGCGACATAGTCGATCCAGGATTTGGAGCGGGTCTCCGGCGACAGACCCTCGAATGAGAAGGACCTGGTCTCGTCCATGTCGGCTGAGGTCATCACGACCTCCGGGCGGTCCCAGGGTTCGAAAAGGATCCAGAACTCGCGGTCGATCGCGGCCGGCAGGACCAACCCCTCGTTGTAATCCGTGTGTTCGCCGATGAGATTGACGCGGCCCGGAGCACGGACAAGCCTAGCCGGCCCGGATGTCTGCGGCCCGGTTCCCGACTGCGCGTCGAGCCGGGCGCGCAGGGCGGCAACCCGCGTCCCGCTCGAAGGGCTGGCCGTCTGTCCGTCACTCATCGAATTCACTCCTTCGCGCTACGAGCGCGATTCCGGCATCGAAAGGACCGGCTTGCCACGGCAGCCATCCCAGTGTGGGAGCCGTGGCACAAGGCCGGACTGAGGCTACGTCAGACCCCGAGGAGGCGGTTCTCAGCCGACACTCGGGGGCAAAGGCGGTTCCTGGACGATCGGGTCGGGCTGCGGATGGCCGGCCGGCGGCTGGGCAGGCGCGGTCGGCTCGAGGGTTGCCGGGGCGGGCTCGACGGCGGTCATGACGGGGTACTGCACGGGTGCGGCGAATCCTGGCACGGCCTGCATTGGCGCGGGGTATACCGGCGCGGACTGCATGGGCGCGGGGTATGCCGGCGCGGACTGCATGGGCGCGGGGTATGCCGGCGAGGGGTATGCCGGCGCGGGGTATGCCGGCGCGGGGTATGCCGGCGCGGGGTATGCCGGCGCGGCCTGCATTGGCGCGGGGTATGCCGGCGGGGCCGCCTGGGCTGCGTAATACGACTGGGCCGGCGGCTGGGGTTGCGTCGGCTGATACTGCGCAGGCTGATACTGAGCCGGCTGGGCCTGTATCGGCTGGGGGGCCTGCGCGGGCGGCGCCGGCTGCGTCACGCTCCCGGTCAGAATGTCCGTGATCCCGCCGGAGGCCTTCTGGAACTCACGAATACTCTTGCCGATTGCGGCGCCCACTTCGGGCAGTTTTCCCGGCCCGATCACGATCAGCGCCACGACCAGGATGATCAACAGGTGTGCGGGTGTCAGGCCAGCCATCGGTCCCTTCGCTTTCGTCGTCGTTCTTCTGCGTACTTAGCTGCGCCGTTTGTTCCTCAGCCGCCCTGTAGGGTCGTCCTGGGAACGGCACCGTCGATCGCCGCGCGGAGTCTCTCTGCGGCATCTTCGGCAGTGATGTCGCGCTGCGGCTCGGAGAGGAGTTCGTAACCCACCATGAACTTCCGGACCGTCGCCCGCAGAAGCGGCGGGTAGAAGTGGGCATGGAGCTGCCAGTGTAGCCTTTCAACGCCATCGAACGGCGCCTGATGCCATCCCATCGAGTACGGGAACGGCTCTTCGAACAGTCCGTCGTAGCCGCGCAGCAACCCGATCAGACGATCGGACAACGAGCTGCGCTGGCGATCGTCAAGGTCCGGCAGTCGGGAAACGGGCCGCCGAGGAATTACCAGTGCCTCGAAGGGCCAGGCCGCCCAGAAAGGGACGACGACCAACCATTCATCGTCGCCACCGAGCTCCCGTGGCCCGCCCGTTTCCTGTTCAGCGTAGTCGAGAAGAAGCCTGTGCCCCGTTGCCTCGAAGTGGCGACGCTGGGACGCGTCCTCTTTTTCGGCCTCGCGCGGAATGGCGTTGCCGGCCCATATCTGGCCGTGCGGGTGAGGGTTCGAGGCTCCCATTGCCGCGCCGCGGTTTTCGAAGACCTGGACCCATTCGAACCGCTCGCCCAGAGCTGCCGTCTGGTTCGCCCACAGGTCGACGACCGTCCGGGCCTGGGCCGTGCTCATGCGCGACATACTCAGGTCGTGACGTGGAGAGAAGCAGATGACCTGGCAGGTGCCGAGTTCGCTGTGTGCCCGCAGGAGGCCTTCCTCGAACGATGCCTCCGGTCCATCCGGTCTCAGCGCGGCGAAGTCGTTGGTGAAGACGAATGTGGAATCGTACGTCGGATTCTGCTCGCCGTTGGCCCGAACGTTGCCCGGGCACAGATAACAGGACGGGTCATACGCTGGCAGATCCTGAGGAGGCGGGGCCTCAACGCGGCCGAGCCACGGTCGACTCGTCCGATCGGCCGAAACCAGCAGCCATTCGTCGGTCAGCGCGTTGTAACGGCGGTGCGGCTGCGACGGGATCACGGCCGAGGACGTGTCTTTGCTCACGCATCCACCCTGGGCTCGAGCGGACTGGCGGAGCTGCTGTCCCCGCGTTGGATCGTTCGTACATCGTCGGTGGCGACGTCCACCAGGAGCACCCTTCGAACCGCCGAGGCCAGTTGGCTGCAGGCTGCCGCGTCGAGGCCGCTGTCGCTGATGATCGTGTCTGCGTCCTCCAGGCGTGCCACCGAGCTGATGCCGATTACGCCCCACTTGGTGTGGTCGGCCAGCACGATGAGGCGTCGCCCGGCCTCGATCAGGGCTCGGTTCGTCTCTGCCTCGAGGATGTTCGGCGTCGTGAAGCCCGACCGCGGATCCATCCCGTGAGTGCCCATGAAGACACTGTCCACATGAAGCGATCGGATGACCTCGACGGCAAACGGTCCAACCAGCGCGTCGGAAGGGGTGCGGACGCCGCCACTCAGGATGACCGTCTGGTCCGCGCGACCGTCTCTGTAGAGAACGTCGGCAACGGGCACC
Source organism: Chloroflexota bacterium (assembly GCA_003152995.1). Lineage (GTDB taxonomy): Bacteria > Chloroflexota > Limnocylindria > Limnocylindrales > CSP1-4 > Fen-1039. The sequence continues at coordinate 6,684 of PMBR01000048.1, forward strand.
GAATTGGTCAGCACGGTCAGTCCGGGGATGTCGGTCAACCGCCTGGCCAGAGCAAAGGTGGTCGTTCCGGCCGAGATCGCGATGGCCGTCCCGGGCGTGACCAGGGCAGCCGCGCTCGCCGCGATGAGCGTCTTCTCGGTCTGCATCAATGTCGACTTGGCTGTGAATCCCGGTTCGAACAGCGAGCTGCCCTCAATGGATGCGGCTCCGCCATGGACTTTCTCGATCAGGCCGCGTTCGTGGAGGAGCTCCAGATCGCGCCGGATGGTCATATCCGAGACGCCGAGCGCACGCACCAGATCGGCTACCCGTACGGCACCCTCCTCGCGCACGCGCTCAAGTATCAGAGTCTGCCGCTGGCGGGCCAGAGCCGGTCGCTTGGCCCCCACGTCCAGAGCCTGCGTCTCGTCCGTCACTCGTTCCACTGGGCTCGTAACCTATCTCTCCGGTAATTGGCATGACAAGTCGGCCCCCGGCCGCTCCTCAATCGTGCCGCAGCCCACCGCTTAAGTCAACGTATTCCACCATAATCCCACGCTTTCTGTTGTTACCCCTTGACACGGGAGCCGACTGGGCCGGACAATCGCTGCGGCCTGATGGTTCCTCTAGAACCACTTGTGCCGTCTTTTCGGCCGGGAAAGGGAGGATCAACCGTTCATGGATGAGCAAGAGAAGCGCGTTGGCATGCTCTCAGGTGGGCAAGTCACTCGGCGCGAAGTCCTCAAGAAGGGCTTGATCGGGGCAGCTGGCCTGACGGTCCTGCCGGCGGTCATCGCAGCCTGCAGCAGCTCGGCGACGCCCTCGCCGGTTGCGACCATTACGCCGACGACCCCGCCGGCGGCGACGCCCACGCCCGCTGGTCCCGCCGTCACGCCGGCGCCCACCACGCCTGGCGCACCCACGTTCATCGGTCCGCTCACCGGCCAGCTCACGGTCGGCAGCAACCACTCCGATGCCAGCGAAGTGGCCGGCATGGCCTCCATCGACGCTGCCTTCAAGACCGCGACAGGGCTCGATCCCAAGGTCAACAAGGTCGACCACAACACATTCCAGACCCAGATCAACAGCTACCTCGGGGCCACCCCGGACGACGTGTTCACCTGGTTCTCCGGCTTCCGGATGCGGTTCTTCGCGTCCAAGGGCCTGGCCACGGCGATCGACGACGTTTGGGCCAATGTCTCCAGCAACTACACGGCCGGTTTCGCAAACGCCGTTGTCGGCGACGACAAGAAGGTCTACGGCATCCCGGTCGACTACTACCCGTGGTGCGTCTTCTACCGCAAGAGCTTCTTCACTGCGAAGGGCTACACGGTTCCGGCGACCTGGACAGACTTCCTCGCCCTCTGCACCAAGATGCAGAGCGACGGCATCACGCCGGTCGCCTTCGGCGATGACGGCGGCTGGCCGGCCATGGGCTGGTTCGACATCCTCAACCTTCGCCAGAACGGCTACGACTTCCACGTCGGCCTCATGACCGGCGCGAACAAGTGGACAGACTCGAAGGTCACCGACGTCCTGAACCTGTGGGCCAAGGTCGTTCCGTTCTACCTCCACGGCTATGCCGGTTTGACCTGGCAGAAGGCGTGCGACTCCCTCATCCAGCAGAAGTCCGGAATGTTCCTTCTGGGCCTCTTCATGACGGGCGAGGTCGCCACCGTCGACGCGGCGAACAAGACGACCGTGCTCGCCGACATCGACTTCTTCCCGTTCCCGTTCATGGGCAACAGCTTCGATGCCGAGAAGGCGCTCGACGCCCCGATCGACATCTGGATGGCGAGCTCGAAGTCGACTACGCTGCAGGCCGACCTGACCAACGCCAAGGCCTACCTCGAGTTCTGGTCCAAGGGCTCCACTCAGGTGCTCATGTACAAGAGCCAGCCGGGCTTCATCCCGACGGCCACCGACGCCGACAAGAGCAGCTACGACGTTCTCACGGCGAAGGCAGTCTCGATCGTCAGCCAGGCCCAGAAGATCACGCAGTTCCTCGACCGCGACACGCGGCCGGACTTCGCGGGCACCAACGGCGTGGGGAGCTTCTTCCTCACCTTCCTCAACAACCCGAGCCAGGACCTGGCGAAGTTCCAGAAGTCCGTCCAGGACTTCTGGGACAAGCTGCCGGTGTACACCGGCGCGTAGCCCCACCCACGAACTAGCTTCGCAGGGCTTTCGATGTCCGAACTAGAGCCTCAGGCTCTTGCTCCCGCCCCGGCTTCGGCCGGGGCGGGAGCCTCTGTATCCACCAAGCGGCCCAGGCACTACAGCCTGCTGAACCGTCGCGACAAAACGCTGCTCGCGATCATGGTGGGCGTGCCACTAGCCATTTTCGTCACGCTGATCTGGGCGATGACGCTCGTCTCAATCGTGTGGTCGTTCACCGATTGGAACGGCACCGACCCAATGCACTTCGTAGGCCTCGACAACTACACACAGTTGTTCACGACTTACCCGTTCTTCTGGCCCGCTGTCGCCCACAACGTGATGTGGCTGCTCTTCTTCATCTGCATCGCCACGCCGATAGGCATACTGCTCGCCGTTCTGCTGGACCGGCCGTTGAGGGGGTCCTGGATCTACCAGAGCATCTTCTTTACGCCGGTGGTCCTGTCGCTGGCCGTCGTCGGCTTCATCTGGGAACTCCAGTACAACGCGCAAGACGGCTTCATCAACAGCGTCCTGATGGCGTTCAATGTCGTGAAACCCAACAGCACGATCGACTTCATCGGCGACCCGAGCCTCAACATCTGGGCTGTTCTGGTCGCCGCCAGCTGGCGCCACATCGGGTACATCATGGTCCTGTATCTGGCTGGATTGAAGAGCGTCGATCCGTCGCTGCGCGAGGCCGCGGCCATCGATGGCGCAAACGAGCGCCAGACCTTCATCCACGTCGTGTTCCCGGTGATGGCCCCAATCAATGTCGTCATCGTCGTCGTGACTGTGATCGAATCCCTCCGGGCTTTCGACATCGCGTACATCCTCAACCAGGGGATCAACGGCCTGGAGCTGCTGTCCACTCTGATCGTCAACACCATGCTCAGTGAGGCGAGCCTGATCGGCTTCGGGTCTGCCATCGCAGTCGTACTGCTGGTGGTTTCGCTCGTGCCCATCGTGCTGTACCTGACTCGAGTCTTGCGGTCGGAGGACATATGAGCAGCTTCGCAATGGCGGGTCAGCGGACGACAGGCAACCGCAACCGGCGCCGTCTGTCACGCGTCGGATTGCATATCTTCCTGATCGTGCTGGCCTTTATCTTCGCTTGGCCGATGCTGTATGCGATCTACACTTCGTTGCGCCCCTACGGCGAGATCGCCCTCAACCCGAACGGTTTCTTCTCGACGCCGGCGACGCTCAACCTGAACAACTACTTCAACGTCTGGACCGCCGGGCCTTTGCCGATGTTCTATTGGAACACGGCAGTCGTCACAATTCCCGCGGTTCTTCTGACGCTGTGGATTTCCTCGATGGTGGCGTTCACCATCTCGCGCTTCAGCTGGCGGTTCAACCTGCTGGTCTTGATGATCTTCACCGCCGGCAATCTCCTGCCCCCGCAGGTCATCATCCTGCCGCTGTACAAGCTGTACAACATAATTCCCGTGCCAGCTCCGCTTAGCGACAACGGGAGATTGTACGATCAGTTCGTCGGGCTGATCCTGATACATACGACGTTCCAGACCGGCTTCTGCACCTTCGTGTTGAGTAACTACATGAAGACGCTGTCCAAGGAGTTGGTCGAAGCTGCCATGATCGATGGCGCCGGGGTCATGACGATTTATCGTCAAGTCGTTATGCCCCTCGTTACGCCAGCCCTCGCGGCGCTTGCTACCCTCCTGTTTACGTGGATCTACAACGACTTCTTCTGGGCTCTGTTGTTGTTCAAGACGGGTGATAAACGACCGATCACGGCGGCCTTGAACAACCTCGGGAGCGAGTTCGGGAGCGACCCGACACAGATAGCGGCGATGTCGGTGCTTGCAGCGATACCGACCGTAGTGCTCTACATGATCCTGCAGCGCTGGTTCGTCCGCGGTCTGACGCTCGGTTCGGCCAAGGGCTGACGCGCCATCAACCCAGACGCTGCCAGCGGGGAACCAATGGCAATTGAATGGTCTGCGGAGGTGGGAGAGTTCCACCTCCGCAACCACTTGGTCAGTTACGTCGTGCGTGTGCTCGAAAGTGGCTGGCTGGGTCACGTATATTTCGGGCCGGCACTAGCCGGCGGCAAGTCGTACGGACATCTGGTACCCGGTGAGTTCTACGGCTTCTCCAATCGGTTAGGTCATCCGGTGCCGCTCGAGTACCCCACTGGGGGCGGCGGCGACTACCGAATTCCGGCTTTGGCGATCGAGCTCTCCGATGGCTCCGGGGTGCTGGATCTGCGCCACATCGGCCACCGCATCATCCACGGCAAGCCCGCACTTCCGGGGCTGCCGTCGACATACGTTGAGGTCGGAGGCGAGGCCGAGACGTTGGAAATCGTCGCCGCCGATCACATCGCGGAGATCGAGGTTCGTCTCCTCTACACGATCTATCGCGATCGCCCGCTCGTAGTCCGTGGCGCTCGGATCGTCAATACGGGCAAGGCTCCCGTGATCTTGCGCAGCGCGATGAGCGCCTCGATCGATCTCCCGGATTCGGATTGGCAACTCCTGACGCTGAGCGGCGACTGGGCGCGCGAGTGCCATGTTGAAAGGCACGATCTGCGACCCGGCAGGCAGTCGGTGTCGAGTTCCCGCGGTGCCTCCGGCCACCAGCACAATCCCTTCGTGGCTCTGGCACGGCCGGCAACGACCGAGGCCGACGGAGAGGCCTACGGCTTCTCGCTGGTCTACTCAGGCAATTTCGTGGCCGAGGCGGAGGTCGAACCGTTCGGGACCACGCGAGTCCGCGCCGGCATCAACCCCGAAGGGTTTTCGTGGTTGCTCGAGCCCGGTGTGGAGTTCGTTGCCCCAGAGGCCGTCATCACCTTCTCGGCCGCCGGCCTCGGCGGGTTGAGCGACGCGAACCACTCCCTGTTCCGCGAGCGCCTGGCCCGCGGGTCCTGGCGTGACCGAGCTCGGCCCATCGTCATCAACAACTGGGAAGCGACGTATTTCGACTTCGATGAGCCGAAGCTGCTTGCCATCGCTTCGGCGGCAAGCGAGCTCGGGATTGAGTTGTTCGCCCTCGACGACGGCTGGTTTGGTCAGCGCAACGATGACTCGACCTCGCTCGGCGACTGGCAGGTCAACCTTTCCAAGCTGCCCGGCGGTCTGGAGTCGCTCGCCCGGAAGGTCGAGGCGCTGGGCATGCGTTTCGGCATCTGGATCGAGCCGGAGATGGTGAGCCCGCGGAGTAATCTGTTCGCCGAACATCCCGAATGGGCCATCGGCATCCCATCGCGCCCTCCGACCGCAGGCCGCAACCAGTACGTGCTCGACATGTCGCGGCCCGAGGTCGTGGACCATCTCTTCGAGGTCCTGTCGTCGCTTCTGGGCAGCGCGCCGATCTCATACGTGAAATGGGACATGAACCGGAACATCACCGAGCCGCACAGCACTACTCTCCCGGCCTGGCGCCAGGGCGAGTTCATGCACCGCTACATCCTCGGTGTGTACTCTCTTTACGACCGCCTGACGAAGGCCTTCCCAGGAATCCTCTTTGAGTCGTGCGCGGGCGGTGGCGGGCGGTTCGATCCGGGAATGCTCGCGTTCGCCCCGCAGGGCTGGACCAGCGATGACACCGACGCGATCGAGCGCCTCAGGATCCAGTGGGGGACCTCGCTGGCCTACCCGCTCAGCTCGATGGCCGCTCACGTCTCCGCGGTGCCCAATCACCAGGTCGGGCGGGTTACGCCGTTGGCGACCAGGGCGGCCGTGGCCTTCTTCGGCGTCTTCGGCTATGAACTCGATCCGACCGTGCTCTCTATTTCGGAGCGCGATGAGATCGCGGACCAGGTCGCCTTCTACAAGCGATGGCGGGATCTGTTCCAGCGCGGTCGGTTCCTGCGCCTCCGCAGCCCGTTCGAGGGTGATCGAAATGAGACCGCCTGGATGACCGTGGCGGAAGATCGCCGCTCGGCGATCGTCGGCCATTACCTGATCCTGAGCCGCCCGAACCCCGGGCCGCAACGGCTGCGCCTGCGCGGGCTCGATGCGGCGGTCACATATCGTGTCTCGTTGTGGCCGCCCGCCGGCGAGGCCGAGGGCCGTGTCGCGGGATCGGTCATCCTTGCAGGAGACGAACTAATGTCCGCCGGTCTCGTGCTGGAGTCGAACCGCCAGTCAGCCGAGAAGGGCGACTTCCGTGCCCGCGTCTACGTCCTCGAAGCAATCTAAGAAGAGACCCCATCCCGAGGTCGCGTCCATGCTCTCCCGACCCTGGGTCTCGCCGGAACTGACCTCCGTCGGCCGTCTGCCGATGCACGGCGTACCCCATTTGGACCGTATCGCGCTGGATGGCCGGTGGCGCTTCCAGTTGCTTCATACGCCGGAGGCGGACCCAGCCTCGATCTGGAGCGAAGTCGACGTGCCCGGCTGCTGGACGATGCAAGGCTTCTTTGATCTGCCGCACTACACGAACGTCCAGATGCCATTTTCGGGCACTCCGCCGCACCTTCCGGACGTGAACCCGACAGGCGTCTACGAGCGCGAGTTCGACGTCCCCGCGGAGTGGGTTGCCGGGCGGCGGGTCGTCCTTCACGTCGGGGCGGCGGAGAGTGTACTGATCGCCGCGATCAACGGCCGGGAGATCGGCATCAGCAAGGATTCGCATCTGGCGGCCGAGTTCGACGTGACGAGCATCGTCAGATCCGGGGCCAACGACATTTCTCTGCGTGTCGTGAAATGGTCAGATGCCACCTACGTCGAGGACCAGGACGAGTGGTGGCACGGCGGCATCACCCGGTCTGTCTACCTCTACGCGACGCCGCGCGTCCATCTCGCCGAGGTGCGGGTCAACGCCGGCCTCACCGATGACCTTCGCACGGGCACCTTCGAACTGCTGGCCGACGTCGATTTCGGCGGGGTGGAGGTGGCGGACGGCTGGACCGTCGAGGCGAAGCTCGGCGATCTGGATCCGCTGACCGCGGTCGTGCACTTTGCATACACAGGGCCCGGCGCGACCGTGAGTCGGGCCGACTCGGCGCCCCTGACCCGTCATCGCTTCGACCTGGTAGCGAAGATGGTGTCGGTCGGTCTGGCTAGCGCCGATCAGGCCGCGTGGGACGCCCTGGCGCCGCAGCTGCATCCTCCTCTCGACGGACGCGGTTCTCTCAGAGTCGAGATTCCCGACGTCAAGCAGTGGTCGGCGGAGCAGCCGCACCTGTACCCGCTTCACCTGGTGCTCAGGGAGCCCTCGGGCGAGGCGATCGAAGAAGCGGACCTGCAGGTCGGCTTCCGGCGGGTCGAAATCGATGGCGTGCACTTGCTGATCAACGGCGCCGCGGTGCTGATTCGTGGCGTCAACCGCCATGACTTCGACCAGCACACGGGACGCGTGATTTCGGCCGCGTCGATGCGGGCCGACCTGGTGGCCATGAAGCAGTTCGGCTTCAACGCGGTCCGGACGTCTCACTATCCCAACGATCCGGTCTTCCTCGATCTCACCGACGAGCTGGGCTTGTACGTCGTCGCCGAAGCCGACATCGAGTCACACGCCTTCATCGACTCGATTTGTGATGACCCGAGATACCTGAACGCGTGGGTTGACCGCGTGGCGCGGATGGTGCGGCGCGACAAGAACCACGCCTCGGTGATCATGTGGTCGCTCGGAAACGAGTCCGGCCACGGCGCCAACCACGATGCGGCGGCGGGCTATGTCCGCCGCTACGACCCGTCGAGGCCCCTCCACTACGAAGGCTGCATCCGCTGGGACTGGTTCGCCGATCAGAAGATCAGCGACGTTCTCGCGCCGATGTACCCGCCCATTTCGGCCATCGTCGCCCATGCCCGGTCAGGCCGGCAGAGGCTACCTCTGATCATGTGCGAGTACTCCCACGCCATGGGCAACAGCAACGGGACACTGGCCGAATACTGGGAGGCGATCGAGTCCACCGACGGTCTGCAAGGCGGCTTCATCTGGGAGTGGTGGGACCACGGCCTGGTCCAGCGGCTTCCCGACGGCACGACTCGCTGGGCTTACGGCGGCGATTTTGGCGATGAACCGAACGACGGCAACTTCTGCCTGGACGGCCTGAACTGGCCGGACCGGCGGCCGAAGCCGGCGCTCTTCGAGCATCGCCAGCTCGCGGCTCCCGTGCGCGTGTCCGCCAGCCCTGAGGCGTTGCGCCGGGGCTCGATCGACCTCGAGAACCGCCAGTACTTCACGGATCTGGGCTGGCTGAGGGCCTCGTGGGAGCTTGCCGCCGATGGCGTGGTCGTCGCCGCGGGCGAGCTGCCCCTGCCCGACATCGCGCACGGCGAGAGCGCCACGCTCCGGCTGCCGGGCTGGACGGTGCCGGCTCCCGATGACCGCGAACTGTGGCTTACGCTCCGATTTCGGACGGCGGCGGCTCAGCCGTGGGCTCCGGCCGGATTCGAGGTCTGCTGGGCGCAGCTGCGCCTCGAGCCCGGGAAGCCTGAGCTGGAACGGCCCTCCGTTCGCCGCGCGGCCGGTGCCGAGGTCAAGCTGGACGGCGAAGGGTTGCTGGTTCACGAGCTTCTGGCCGCCGCCCCGCGTCTGAGCCTGTGGCGCGCTCCGACCGACAACGACCGCATGCTCGGCCTCACGAAGCTGTGGCGGGAGTGGGGAGTGGATCGACTCTCGCGCACCTTGAGAAGCATCAAACATGAGGCGGGGGCGGTCGTCGTGACGGCCGACGCGTCGACCGAGTCGGGCATTGTAATCGTCCACGAGGAGAGGTTCGAACCGCTCGACGACGGCGGCGTCCTGGTCCACGAGATGGCCGTCATCCCCGAGGAACTGGCCGACCTTGCCCGCGTCGGGGTCGTGTTGGAGGCCACTCCCGGTCTGGAGCAGACCGAGTGGTTCGGTCGCGGGCCCGTGGAAGCCTACCCGGACCGCTGGCACGGGAGCCCCGTTGCGCGCTGGCGTTCGACCGTGGCGGACGAGTACGTGCCCTATGTCAAACCGCAGGAGAACGGCGGTCACGCCGACATCCGCTGGCTCGAGCTATCGGACGGCGCCGGCCGGGGCTTCCGCATCGTCGCGGACGAGCCACGCAACATGTCGGCGACGCATTTCCGCGCGTCGGACCTGGCCGCGGCAAAGCATGACGTGGAACTGACCCCACGGCCCGAGACTGTGATCCATCTCGATGTCGCGCACCGCGGCCTCGGGACCGCAAGCTGCGGGCCGGATACGCTGGCGAAATACCTGGTCATACCGGGGACGTATCGTTGGTCGTGGGCGATCGTACCGCTTGGATCGGACCCGAGCGCCTAGCCGCCGCGCGGCAATGACCGGCGCGAGATTGGTTCTGGCGTCGGGCCGCAATCCGGCGCTCTCACGGATGCTCTCACGGAGGCTGGCATGAACGATTTCAAGGTCGGCATCAACCTGTGGAGCCAGGGGGGGTCGTGGGCCCAGTTGCTCGACGCCGCTCAGACGGTCGATCGACTCGGCTATGAGCACCTCTGGACGTGGGATCACGTGAAGGCGATCTTCGGCGATCCGGATCAGCCCATCCACGAAGGCTGGACGGCGATCACGGCCTGGGCAATGGCCACCCCCAGGGTGAAGGTCGGTCTGATGGTCGGGGCGAACACGTTCCGAAACCCCGCTCTCGTGGCCAAGATCGTGACGACCCTCGATCACGTGTCGGGAGGGCGGGCGATCCTCGGTATCGGCGGCGCCTGGTTCGAGCTCGAGCACCGCGAGTTCGGGATCGAATTTGGGCGAAGTCCGGGCCAGCGGCTGGACTGGCTCGACGAGTCGGTCGGCGCTATCAGAGCGCTGGTGTCGGGCCAGAAAGTGATATCGCCCGCGGGCGGCCACTACGCCTTCGACGGCGTGGCCATCAATCCTCTGCCGGTTCAAGAGCGACTCCCGATACTGATCGGCGGCAACGGCCGGACCAAGACTCTGCGGACCGTTGCCCGATACGGCGATATCTGGAATGCCTTTGGCCTGCCGGCCGAGGTCCGCGAGTTGGACGGCGTTCTCCGGCGCCACTGCGAGGACGTAGGGCGCGATGAACGCGAGATCGAGCGGTCGATCAACCTCTGGATGGTCATCCGCGACTCGGAGGCGGAGGCGCGGCGGGAGTGGGCCTCCTCGATGGAACTGAACCGGACCCCGCTCGAACGGGCAACCGAGCCCTCCCGGCCACTCTTCGGAACGCCGGAGACGATTGCCGATCGCTTGCTCGAGTACTGCGCTGCCGGCTTCACGACGGCTATCGTTGAGATGCCGGCGCCTTACGACCGGGAGACCCTGGAGCGGCTGGCAGGCGAGGTCCGGTCGATGGTGTCGAAGAAGTCGAGCTGACGCGGACTTCGCGCTTGGGGCGGGTGCTGGGGCCGGGCTGGAGGGCCCGCGGCCTGAGTTGGGCCGGACCGAAGGCGTGGCACGGGCTGCGGTTGCCGCGGCGGGCTGCGAGCGCGGTCTAGCGAGGCGTGGTTTCGATGTGGGGGCCTAGTGCGGCCCGACCAGCGTGCCTACGACCAGGCCCAGGACCACGACGCATACCACAAGGACGAGGAATAGCGGCAAGGCGACCGAGGCGAGGACTCGCGTGAGCTTCGAGGTCGGCGGGGCCGCGGCTGCTCGAGCTTCCCCCGCTCGCTGCCGGGGATCTCGAGTGGCGAGGATCAACCAGCGGACCGCGACCCCAATCGGCACGAAAGCGATCGCCACTAGCGGAACGGAGAAGATCCCGAGCCAATGGGCCGCGTACACAGCAGCGGCCAGGCCCAGCGCCGTCAGCACGGCCAGGGCGAGCTGGCTCAGCGTCGACCTCGGACTTCGCCCGCCGCGGCGCTCCCAAATGAGTATCTGGAGCGCGAGCGCGGCGGCGCCAAGTGCGCCCAGAACGATCAGCCATTTCATGTCGGAGCCAGTCTAAGGCCCCGGGCGACGTGGTCGTGCTCCGGCAAATGCGTACGGCGCGGACCCGAGCACGCTCTCTCTCGAGTGCCCAGAAGCGGCTGGGGATGTGACTCGGCTCCTTTCAAGGAGTATTGTTGACACGGCGGTGCCCGAACCTCGACCGCCTAGTAACACGTGGCCTTCGTTTCAGTCGGCCCGCAAGGAGTAAACGTTATGCCGTGGGGCCTCACTCCCGCCCATTTGGTCATCATCCTCGTGATCGTCCTGATCGTCGTCGGGCCTGGCAAGCTTCCCGACACCGGGGCGGCCATCGGCAAGGCTCTCCGCGGCTTCAAGGACGCCGTGGACACCGGCGAAGTGACTCAGCCCGCGACCCAGCAGCAGGCGGCCGTGCCCGTCCAGGCAGACCAGCCCGTCCCGGTCGTCCAGCCCGTCCAGCCCCAGGTTCCGCAGTACCCGCCGCAATATCCGCCGCAATATCCGCCGCAGCAGCCATACCCGGTACAGCAGCCGCAGTATCCGGCGCAGCAGCCATACCCGGCGCAGCCTCAATACCCAGTTCAGCCGCAATACCCGGTCCAGCAGCCATACCCCGTTGCGCAGCCGCCGTATCCGCCGTATCCGGCGCAGCCGCAGTACGGTCAGGCGCCCTACGCCCCGCCGGTTGTTCAGCCGGCGCCGCTCGCGCCGATCGACAATCCCGTGGTAGCACCGCAGGGCGAGCCGCCCCGCCAGGGGTAAGTCGCTCCAGCGGACACCATGGCTGCGTCGCTGGACGGCGCAGCACCAGACTGCGAGATGTGACGGGCCGGCCCGACTGCCCAACTACCCGCTGTATGGGACCGCTGGCCCGTGGGGCTGTCGTGCCACCGGTGCCGGACGATGCCTGTAGCCACCCTGCGCTATGGAGGGCCGCGCTGGTCGGTGCGGCGCGCTCGCCTCGCTGCCGTCCGCCTCGTTGGCGCACCCTCAGGCGCGCTTCCGTTGCGACCGTCGCCGACTCCTGGCCACGCTGTTCGGGCGCGGCCGTCCGCCGGCGCTCGACCGATCGGTTCGGGCTACGGCTGGTACAACTCGCCGGAGTCGTAAACCATGTCGAGGTCCGCCCCGCCTGCGATCAGGACGTGACCGTCCGCTAGCGTGGTCGCTGTGTGGTTGCCTCGCTGGTCGTGAAGCGAACCCGTCGCCGTGAACGACCCATCGGACGGATCGAACAGCTCGGCCGAGGCCAGGCCATTGCCGTTGGCGTCCACGCCGCCAGCTATCAGGACCAGTCCATTGGCCAGCAGATTCGCCGTATGCGCAACCCGTATCGAGGTCATCGACCCGGTGGCCGTGAACGAGCCCGCTCCAGGGTCGTAGAGTTCCGCGCTCTGGAGCGGATTGTTGTCGGCGTCCTGGCCGCCCGCGACGAGGGCCCGTCCGTCGGGAAGAAGCGTGGCCGTCTGGCCCCACCGAGGGGTCCCCATCGAGCCGGTGGCGGTGAAGGTGCCCGAGGTAGGATCGTATGTCTCGGCTGAGGCGAAGACATCGGATGCATCCTGGCCGCCGGTGATCAGGACTCGGCCGTCGTTCAGAATCGTGGCGGCATGGCCCCATCGACTTGCGGTCATCTTGCCGGTCGCCGCGAAGGCATTGGCGCCCGGATCGAAAAGCTCCGCCGAATCGATGCCGCCGAGGTTCTCGTCGGCGCCTCCGGCGATGAGCACCTTGCCGTTCTGGAGGAGCGTGGCCGTGTGGTTGACCCGGATGGTCCCCATCTTGGGACCCGTGGCGAACGTCCCTTTGGCGGGGTCGTAGATCTCCGAGGAGTCGAGCGGCACGGCGTCATCGTTTTCGCCGCCGGCGATCAACACCCGGCCGTCCTTGAGCAAAGTCGCCGTCTGGCCCCAGCGCGGGATCTTCATCGAGCCGGTGGCGGCGAACTTCCCCGTCTTTGGGTCGTAGAGTTCGGCTGAGGCCAGCGTGCTGCCGTTCGAGTCCTGGCCTCCCACGAACAGAACACGGCCGTCCTGCAACAGGGTGTCGGTGTGGGATCGTCGGGCGGTCGTCATCGACCCCGTGGTCGTGAACTTGCCGATCGGGATCGCCGAAGCCTGGGTGCCGGAGCCCGGTGTGGCAGTCGAGCCGGGCTCGGTGGATTGTCCGGAAGGGGCGCTGGAGGAGACCGAAGGAGTCGGGATACCGAGGTTTGGCGTCGCCGTTCCGGTACCGCAGCCGGCCATGGCCGACACCGCGAGAACTCCAACCGCGATTCGCAACAACCCGCGCACGGCGATGTCTCCCTTTTCGATTCCACGATCCCCGGCGCAGGACCCTCCGGCGCAACATATCCAGTCTAGCCAGTCCGCGTGCAGACGAGGTTTGGTTGCGGGCTCGGGGACGCGCGCCGCTCCTGTCTGTTGCTCGCGCATGGCATACGATCCGACTATGAACAAGCCCGCCGCCGAGGGCGGCACACTGCGGACTCCGGTGATCGTCGACTGCGACACCGGCATCGACGACAGCCTTGCGCTGCTGTACGCCGTCGCTTCCTCCGACTGCGAGGTCGTCGCGGTCACTTGCACGGCCGGGAATGTCGACGTCCGCCAGGTCGCCGAGAACACCCGCTGCGTGCTGGAGTTGGCCGGCCGCCCGGACATCGAGGTGGCGATCGGCCGAGAGACGCCTCTCGCCCGCAAGCTCGTCACGACGCCCGAAACCCACGGCCATGGAGGCATCGGCTACGCGGAACTGCCGCCGGCCCGCATGCCGCTCTCGCCGCGTTTCGGGCCGGACCTGATTGTCGAGGAAGCACGCCGCCACCCCGGGGAACTCACGCTGGTGACGCTGGCGCCTCTCACCAACGTCGCCCTCGCCGTGCTGCGCGAACCCGAGCTGCCGCGCCTCCTCCGCCGCGTGGTGATCATGGGCGGCTCGTATCGATCGCCGGGCAATACGGCGCCCACGACCGAATGGAACGTCAACGTCGACCCTGAGGCCGCCAGGATCGTCTTCGAAGCGTTCGGGGGCGAAGGGTCGAATGCGCGGTGGAGCGAACGCCCGGCTCGACCCATCGCTCTGGGGCTCGACGTGACCGAGCGGGCCAAGCTTCTGCCCGAACACCTGGCGCGGCTGGCCGCGCTGGCCGGCTGCGAGCCGGACGGTTCGATCAGGAGCGGCGGCTCGAGCGCCGGTTCGGCCGTCAACCCGATCGTCCGCTATCTCGCGGACGCGTTGCGCTTCTACATGGAGTTCCACAGCCGCTACGACCACTTCTACGGTGCGTTCGTGCACGACCCGCTGGCTCTCGCGACCGCACTGGATCCGACGCTGGTGCGCACCGAAGCGGTCACAGTGGAGGTGGAGCTGGGCGGGCGCCTGACCACCGGCGAAACGGTGACGGACTGGCGACGCGTCTGGGGCAGGCCGCCGAACCTGGACGTCGCTGTCGAGGCGGACGTCGACCGCTTCTTCGACCGCTTCATCGAGCGGGTAGGGAAGCTGGCCGCGGAGCGAAGTTAGCGGCGCGCGACGCGGCGCGCCGAGTGACGCGCGCTGGGCGGCATGGGCGGCGCGCGGCATAGGCGGCGCGCCGGCGGAGCAGGCCTTCCCGGGCATGCCCAACCCGACCCGATGCGCCAGCCACTCCGCAATGGCGCCGCCGCCGCGAACCTGCCAAGCTCTATAAGCGCGGCACCCGTTCATCCGACCTGGCCGCGTTCCGCTAGGAGACCAGGAGAGATGGATCAGCTCACGCGGTGGGTCAGACGCCAGTTCACCACCCGAGTCGTCGTCCTGATGCCGGTCGCAATCGCGATCAACATCGTTCTGGGGGCGACCGTCCAGCAGGGGCTCAAGCTGCCCATCTATCTCGATTCGATCGGGACGATCCTGGTGGGAGTTCTCGCCGGTCCTCTGGCCGGGGCCCTGACCGGAATCCTCAGCAACCTGATCTGGGGCTACCTGCTGCCATCCCCAATCGGTACGACGACCATCGGTCCGTTCGCCATCACGGCCGGCGTCATCGGCCTGCTCGCCGGCCTGTGGGGCCAGCTCGGACTCTTCCGGCCGCGCCGCGGCCGACGAGGCAGCCTCCTGGCAGCGGCGATCGCAGTCGTACTGGTCGGAGCGCTGGCGCTCTACACGTACGCTAGGGCATACGCCAGCCCCGACCAGTTCGCCAACATAACTGGCTACAAGACGAGCGACTTCGACCAGTCGCGGGTCTTCTTCCTCGGGGTGATGGTCGCCTATGTCGTGCTGGTCGGCGTGGCACTCTACCTCCGTCGAGACGTAGGGGCGGTTCTGGCGATCGGGGCCGGGCTCGCGACCGGGATCGTGGCCGCGATCGTGTCGGCCCCGATCGCGGCTGTTGTCTTTGGCGGGGTGACCGGCAGCGGAACCGACGCGCTGGTCGCGGCCTTCCGGGCCGGCGGCGACTCGCTCTACCAGGCAACGCTCAAGCAGGGCCTGCTGTCCGACCCGATGGACAAGATGATCACCTCGTTTGTCGTGTTCTTCATCGTCGGCAGCCTGTCTCGGCGGTTCGTCTCCCGCTTCCCGAACGGCGAAAAGGCCATCGGCGAATCGCCCGGGACGGCGCCCCAAGACTCGCCGCAGAGCTAACCCTCAGCCGCCTTGGCAAGCGCCTCCCCCATTACCGCCGCAGATGCAGGGCTGCCCGACTACGTCACGCGCCAGCCGAGCGGCTTCTACAGGTCGGCGAATCCCGGAACCAAGCTGGCGGTGGCCGCCCTCGAGGTAGTCGCCGCTTTCGTGCTGCCCGGCTGGGTTGGCCCGCTTCTCGTACTGGCCGTCGTTCTGGCCACGGCTGCCATGGCGCGACGGATGCGTGGGCTCGCGGCGATCGCTCTGGCGACCTCGCCGATCGTCGGCTCGATCCTCGTGATCAACCTCTTCCTGTTGCCGGGAGCCAGCGACCCGATCGCCCGGCTCGGTCCGCTGGCGCCGACCTGGAGCGGGCTGTCGTTCGGGCTGCAGACGGTCGCGCGTCTGCTCGCCTTCTCGCTTGCCATCGGCCTGGTCTACTTGACCACGGCCGTTGACGATCTGCTTGCCGATCTGGCGCGAAGGGGTCTTGGCCGGCGGGTGATCTTCGTCGTGGGTGCCGCGGTCCAGATGGTCCCGGCGACGATAGAGCGCGCGGGCGAGATCGTCGATGCCCAGCGGTCGCGTGGGATGGACACCGAAGGCCGGATTTGGCGGCGGGCGCGCGGTGTTCTGCCTCTGGCTGCCCCGGTCGTCTTCGGCGCCCTGACCGAGGTAGAGGAGCGGACGATGGCCCTGGAGGCTCGAGCCTTCACTGCCCCGGGTCGCCAGACGCTCTTGCGCGTCCCGGCCGACCGCCCGAAGCACCGGGTCGTCCGGTGGGCCGCGATCATCGCGCTCATTGCGATGGTCGTGCTGCGAGCTACCGGAAGACTGGTGTGAGCGTGGGAATCCGGCTGGACGGCGTGAGCTATCGGTACGCCGGCGCAGCCGCGACGTCGCTGCGGAACGTGGGCCTCGAACTCGAGCCCGGTCGGGTTGTCGGCGTCGTCGGGGCCAACGAGTCGGGCAAGTCGACGCTGTGCCTGGTCGTCGCGGGGCTCGCGCCGGCCGTGATCGGCGGGCGGCTCGAAGGATCGGTCCGCATCGACGGCATCGAGACGGCGGCGATGCGGCCGCACGATCTGGCCCAGCGCTGCGGGCTGCTGTCTCAGAACGCGGCCACGCAGCTGTCCGGCACGACGGCCACGGTCTTCGAGGAGGTCGGCTTTGGGCCGTGCAACCTGGGGCTGCCGGTCGCGGATGTGGTGCAGCGGGTCTGGGCGGCGCTCGGCGCCGTGGGCATCGAATCGCTCGCGCCGCGGGATCCGGCGCGGCTCTCCGGCGGCCAGGGCCAGCTGGTCGCTATCGCCTCGATCCTCGCGCTCCGGCCGCGCTACCTGGTCCTCGACGAGCCCACGAGCGAGCTCGATCCGGCCGGGACGAAGCTGGTGGCGGAGGCGCTGGCGCGCATCGCCCGGGACACCGGCGCAGGCATCCTGCTCGTCGAGCACAAGACCGACGTGCTGGCGCAGATCGCAGACGAGGTCGTCGTTCTGGAGCGTGGGGCCGTGGCGTTCTCGGGTCCGGCGGCCGCGGTTCTGGCCGATCCGCGGCTGGTGGAGCTGGGAGTCGAGTCTCCGGCGGCAGTGCGGCTGGAAAGGGCCGTCCGCACATCGGGGCTCGAGTGGTCGGCCGCGCTGGCGAAGGCCCTGTCGTGAGCGGCTTCGGCCCCGGGGTCGACCGCTCGGCTCCGGCGGCTTCCGCCGGAGCATTCGCCGATTCCCGCCCACCCGCCTCCGACCGTTCGGGCGTCGGTTCGACCGGTCCGGGCTCGGCTCCGGCCGTCCCTTCGATCGAATTCGAGGCCGTCTCGTTCGCCTATCCAGACGGCACTCGAGCGCTGAGCCAGATCGGCCTGCGGATCGGGTCCGGCGAGTCCGTCGCGATCGTCGGCCAGAACGGCTCCGGCAAATCGACGCTGGTGCGGCACCTCAACGGCCTGCTTCGACCGACAACCGGACGCGTCCTGCTGGACGGGAACGACGTCCGGCCGATCCATGTCGCCCGGCTGGCGAGCTCGGTAGGGCTTGCCTTCCAGAACCCCGATTGCCAGCTCTTCTCCGGTCGCGTCTCAACCGAGGTGGCGTTTGGGCCGCGCAACCTGGGGATTCACGGCGGCGAGCTGGAAGAACGCGTCCGGGCCGCACTCGAGGAGGTGGGCCTCGACGCGGAGGCCTCCACCAATCCGTACGACCTGGGCTACTCGCGCCGCAAGCTGCTGGCGCTGGCCTCGGTGCTGGCGATGCGGACGCCGATCCTGGCCCTCGACGAGCCGACGACGGGGCAGGATGCGCGGGGAGTGGCACGAGTGCGCGACGTGGTGGCGCGGGCGTTCGGTGAGGGGCGGACGGTGATCGCAATCAGCCACGACATGCGCTTCGTGGCGGAGTCGTTCCGGCGCGTGGTGGTGATGCGTGAGGGGTGCATCGTCCTGGACGGGGCCCCTGATGTAGTGTTCGGCGAGGCCGCGTGGGGCGAGTTGCGGGCCTCGTATCTCGAGCCGCCGCTGCCGTCGGTCGCGGGAGCGCGGCTGGGTCTCGGCGCCACGGTCACGGAGGCGGCCTTCGTGGCTGCGCTGGAGCGGCGAGCCGGGACCATCTCGCGGTAACGGCGTCGGACTCGCTCGCCCCGCGCAGGTCGCGGCGGGACGGTCGCGGCCACAGTTGCGGCAGCACCGTTCGCGGCGCAGTCGCAGCGGCACGGAGGCGGCATTCGTGGCGGGGCAGATCGCAGCGGCACGGAGGCGGCATTCGTGGCGGGGCAGTCGGCACGGTCGCGGCGGCCACAGTTGCGGCAGCACAGGTCGCGGCACAGTCGCGGAACGGGTAGCCTACTGGCCATGCGCGTGCTCGTTCTCAACCCCGGCTCCAGCTCACTCAAGTCGAGCGTGATCGAGACGGCCTCGATCCCGGTGGCCGGGGTTGACGGGATCGTGCCGGCTGCGTCGGAAGAGTCGCTGGCGCCGTTGCGGGAGCTCGACGTGGACTGGGGCGCGGACGCGACCACGGGCGGCGATCCCGGGCACGACATCCGCTCGCTCGTCGCCAAATACGAAGCTGCGGGCATCTCACCCGCCTCGCTGGCGGGTGTCGGGTATCGCGTCGTCCAGGGCGGATCCATATTCCGACAGCCCGTGTTGGTGACGCCCGAGGTGATCGGGCAGGTGAAGGCTCTGGCGGACCTTGCTCCATTGCACAACGGCGTCGCGGCGGCGGCCATGACCAGGGGGCTGGCGGTTCTCCCGAATCTCCCGCATGTGGCCGTCTTTGACACCGCGTTCCACGCGACGCTGCCGGAGGATGCCTACCGCTACGCCGTCCCGGATCGGTGGTATCGGGAATGGGGCATCCGCCGCTACGGCTTCCACGGCATCTCGGTGGCCTGGTCGGTCGAGCGGGCCGCGGCGCTCCTCGGCCGTCCCGTCGACGAACTGCGTATTGTGGTCGCCCACCTGGGCAGCGGTTGCTCCGTGACCGCGGTCGACAAAGGCCGCTCCGTCGCGACCTCGATGGGCCTGACTCCGCTCGAGGGCTTGATGATGGGCACGCGGACCGGCTCGATCGACCCGGGGATTCTGTTCTACCTGCTCCGAAACCGGCATCTCAACCCCGACGAGCTGGCCGAGGATGTCCAGCACCAGTCCGGCCTTCTCGGCGTGTCGGGCAAGACGTCCGACGTACGCGATCTGCTGAGTCTTGAAGCCGGCGGCGACGGCCCGGCAAAGCTGGCTCTGGAGATCTTCGTGCGACGTGCGGCGGAGTGCGTCGCTGCGGCCGCAACCTCGCTCCAGGAGCTGGATGCCATCGTCTTCACAGGTGGGATCGGCGAGAACGCCGGCCTCTTGCGAGCCCGCATCGTCGGTCGACTGACCGCCCTTGGGTTCGCCCCGATCGGCGACGCGGCGGTCGGGTCGGACGCCATCCTTTCGGAGACCCGGGCTGTTCCGGCCGTGCTGCGCATCGAGGCTCGGGAGGATCTGGTCGTGGCCCGCGAGGTCGCACGGACCGTGGCTCCAACTCCGGCGAACTGAAGCGGTGGGTCCGCCGGCGTCCTACAGCTCGCCGGCCAGCTGGGCGAAGGCGCGGATCATGGCCTGCCGCGCGGCCACCGATGGAAACGGCGACAGCGGCAGCGCATCGTTGATGGAGCCGCCGTCGAAGCGGACCCGGCGCGCCAGCTGGGCCAGGGCCGAGAGGTCGGCCAGCTGACCTTCGACGAAGGCGCGCCCCACGACGTCGCCGTGGCCGGGAACCACCGGACCCTGCGCGACCTCGAGCAACCGCCCCAGCGTCCCGGGCCAGTCCAGCGGGTAGGAGTCCTCGAACGAGGGCGGGCCGCCCTGCTCGACCAGATCGCCGGCGAAGACGACGTGCACGTCGGGCACGACGACGGCCACGTCGTTGTCGGTGTGCCCGCGGCCGAAATGGGCAAGAGTCACCGGTCGACCACCGAGTTCCAGCTCCACGCTCTCGCGGAACGTCTTGTGCGGCGGCGTGATGCGCGTCTCGATGTATTCCGGCGCCACTTCCGGCATGGCGGCCGCCAGAGCGATCTGGGCGGTGCGGCTGTCCTCGCGCAGGCGCAAGGCGCAACGCTCGTGACCCCAGATCTCCGACGGGACGAAGGCGTAGTTGCCGAACGCGTGGTCGTAGTGGTGGTGCGTGTTCACGACCCTCAATCGTGTGGTGGTCAGCCAGCGGATTTCATCCATCAGCTCGCGGCCCTGCCGCTCCGAACTGCGTGTATCGATGACCAGCGAGTCGCTGTCGCCAACGACCAGCCCGATCGTGACGTTGTAGTCGGAGTAGCGGCGGACGAAGACGCGGTCCGCGATCTCGCGCCACATCCTCGTCGCGTGAACCGAAGCCGGCCTTGTGTAGTGGCTCATCGGCTCATCGGGGGCAGACGGATGCGAGCCCAGAAACTGTCGCGTCTACGCTAGCCCTCACAGATCACTCCCCTGAGGTGTTCCCGCGCCAGTAAAAACTGCGGATCGCCAAGATACTGCCGATCGCGGCCGCCGGGGCTGCAACAATGGTCCCGCAGAGCATAGCCCGAGCGAATGGACCGTCCCGGCCCAACTCTCGGATAGGCCGTCTGCCGGGCTCGACCGTGGTCCGGGCTATTTCGGACTCGAGCCCGAAGCAGGACCGCCGGACTCTGTCTTCTCCGCAGCGTCGTCGGCCAGGGCGTGCGCGACCGTGTCGAGCGACAGGAGGGCGCATTTGAGACGAGCCGGGCTGATGTCGATCCCGATGAGGTCGAGCACGTCCTCGGGAGTCATGCGTTCGACTTCCTCCACCGTCTTGCCCTTGATCTCGTCGGTGAG
Source organism: Chloroflexota bacterium (assembly GCA_003152995.1). GTDB lineage: Bacteria > Chloroflexota > Limnocylindria > Limnocylindrales > CSP1-4 > Fen-1039. The sequence goes on from PMBR01000048.1 coordinate 27,586, forward strand.
GAGCGACGCGCTGGCCTGGCTGATGGCGCAGCCGCGGCCGGTGAAGGCCACTTCGCGCACGATCCCGTCCGAGATGCCGAGCATCATCGTGATCCGGTCGCCGCAAAGCGGATTGGAACCCTCGTAGCTGGCCGTCGGAGTCTCGAGGACGCCGAAGTTGTGGGGATGCCGGTAGTGTTCGAGGATGTAGTCGCGGTAGAGGTCGTCCATCGGGTCGAGAATACGACCTAACGGTTGAAGATGCGGACGACGTCCCGAAGACCCGCCGCGAGCGCGTCGATCTCCTCAGGAACGGTGTAGACATTGAAGCTGGCGCGTGCCGTGGCCGCCAGATCGAACCGCTCGTGGAGCGGCATCGTGCAGTGGTGGCCGGCGCGGACGCAGATCCCCGATCGATCGAGTATCTGGGCCACGTCGTGAGGATGGATACCCGGCAAGTTGAACGAGACGACGCCGCCACGATACTCGGCGGCCGGACCGTACAGCTCGATACCCGGGACCTCGCGAGGCAGGACGTCCAACGCGTAGCGAACCAGCTCTTGCTCGTAATCGCGGGCTGCGTCCATGCCGATGCTCATCAGGTAGTCCGCGGCCGCGCCCATCCCGATTTGTGCGGAGATGTCCGGCGTCCCGGCCTCGAACTTGTACGGGATCTCGTTCCAGTCGGAGCGGCGCAGGTGGACCTCGCGGATCATGTCGCCGCCGGCCATGAACGGCGGCATCGCCTCGAGCAGCTCGGCGCGAGCCCACAGCGCTCCGGAACCCGTGGGCCCGAGCATCTTGTGGCCGGAGAAGACGTAGAAGTCGGCGCCGATCTCCTGGACATCGACCGGCACGTGCGGCACCGCCTGGGCGCCGTCGATCAGAACCAGAGCGCCGGCGGCGTGGGCCATCTCGGTCAACTGGCGGACCGGGTTGATCGTGCCGAGCATGTTCGAGACATGGGTGAAGGCGACGAGCTTGGGACGCAGGTGCAGCAGTGCCTCGTAGACCTCGAGCGCCAGGAGCCCGTCGTCGGTGACCGGGACGAACTCGAGGTCGCCGTCCTTCTCCTGCACGAGCAGCTGCCAGGGCACGAGATTGGCGTGGTGTTCCATCTCCGTCAGGACGATCGAGTCGCCGCGGCCGATGTTGTGACGGCCCCACGAATACGCCACCAGGTTGATCGCCTCCGTCGCGTTTCGGACGAAGACGATCTCGCGCGGATGCGGGGCGTTGATCAGGCGAGCCACCTTGACTCGGGTCTCTTCGTAGGACGCGGTTGCCCGCTCCGCCATCTCGTAGATGCCGCGGTGGATGTTCGCGCTGTACTCGCGGTTGTAGCCGTCCACCGCCTCGATCACGGTCAGCGGCTTGAGGCTCGTGGCCGCGGAGTCGAGGTAGATGAGCGGCTTGCCGAAGCGATTGAGGGTCGCCAGGATCGGGAAGTCGGCGCGGAGGCGATGAGGATCGAGACGGGCCGGCTTTGCCTGGCTCGGGGGAGTGGTTGTCACGACGTCGGCCATTTCATCGGCCCGCCCTAGTGGGCGGCCTCCAGCGCCGGCGCGGCCGCCCCGTCGGGCGCCTCGTCGCCGACGTCGCCTTCCAGGCCGGCCTCGGCGAGGATAGGCGCGTAGCCCTCTTCTTCGAGTCGCAGCGCCAGATCCTTGCCGCCGCTGGCGACGATTCGGCCGGCCGCGAGGACGTGGACGGTATCCGGCGTGATGTAGTTGAGCAGGCGCTGATAGTGGGTGATCACCAGCACACCCATGTTCGGGTTGAGCATTGCGTTCACGCCTTCGGCCACGATGCGCAGGGCATCGATATCGAGGCCCGAGTCCGTCTCGTCGANNATCTCCAGCCGCTTCTTCTCGCCGCCCGAAAAACCCTCGTTGACGTACCGTGCCGCGATCGACTCGTCCATCTCGAGCAGGGCCATCTTCTGGCGAACGAGCTTGCGGAATTCGCCCATCGGGATCCCGCCCTTGAAAGCGTCGGTGGGATCGATGCTCGGGTCGGGGTTGAGGCCGGAGCGCCGGGCGTTGATGGCCGAACGCAGGAAGCTCGCCACCGACAGGCCGGGGATCGCCATCGGGTACTGGAACGCGAGGAACATGCCGAGCCGCGCCCGCTTGTCGGCGGACAGCTTCAGCAGGTTGTGCCCCTTCCACAGGACCTCGCCCGACTTGACGATGTAGGCGGGATGGCCCATCAGCGCGTAGGCCAGGGTGGTCTTTCCCGAGCCGTTGGGGCCCATGATGGCGTGGACTTCTCCCTTGCCGACCGTCAGTTCGATCCCTTTTAGGATCTCGTGATCCGGGTTAGCAACAGGGGCGACGTGGAGGTCGTGGATGACGAGGTCTTGATCGCTCACGTGGGCTGGTTTGCTCCTTGGGTCAGATATGGCGGTGATGGTGGCGGCTCCATCGGCCGCTCGCTCAGGTCCTGCTCTGTCAGGCCGAGGCTTTCGGCAGGGCAGTCATGGGCGGCAGGCCTGCTGCCGCGAGACGTGCCGATGCCGGTACCAGGTCTGCGAGGGTCATCGATTCCAGGGCGCCGGAGATGGCGTCCCGGACCCGAACCCACAGGAAGTTGACGGTGCAGTATCCGGTCCGCGCGCAGGTATTGTGGCTGGGATCATCGCTCGCGCACATCATCGGCGCAATCGGCCCTTCCAGGGCGCGCAGGACCTCGGCCATGTGAATTTGCTCGGGCGGGCGGGTGAGTTCGTAGCCGCCATGGGCGCCCCGCGTGCTCTGCACCAGCTCCGCGTCGCGAAGGCTGATGACGAGCTGCTCGAGGTAGGCGCGTGGCAGGTCTTCCTGCTCGGCGATATCGGTCAGGCTCGCAGGCCCGTGGCCGTGCCGCTGAGCGAGCTGAGCCATCAGGCGGACGCCGTACTCGCCCTTCGTGGAGAAGGAAACGGCGCCGGTACTGTGGTAGGTCCTCGTGGCCAGCTTGATGCTCCTTCGCGACCGCCTGGCCGGGCCGTGGGGCGCACCGGCTAATTCCGACCTAAGCCGTCGGAAATGAGTATAGGAGCGTGGCCTGGGAGCGTCAACGCGTTGCGAGCGGCGGTGTGAACCGCAGAGTCGTTGCTCGGGCGCCGCCGCAGCCGACTCGGAACTAGGGCGACTTCCTCGTTGACCTGACGCTGCCGACGATGTTAGGGTCGCTTTCTATGTCGGGGTGGGTGGGCTTCTTCCTGCCCCGAAGGACGTCAGCCGTGGGAGCCGGTCCTCGGGACAAGGCGACCCTCTCACGAACGAACTCGACGGGAGGAGTCGGATGAGACGTCGTGGATTTACCGCGCTAGCGATCGCGGCACTGGTATTCGGGGCCGTTGCCCCAACGGCGGCGGTTGCCCGGAGTTCGACGACCACGCGGTTCCAGCGAATCGAAGTCGGCAAGATCGATCCCAAGCTGCTGCCCGCGCTCATCGATCCCAGCCGTGTCGTCGACGTCATGGTCCAGCTGGCGGATCAGCCGGTTGCGAGCCAGGTCGGCGACGCCAAAGACAACGGCACGACCGTGACACCGTCCGAGCGGACGACATGGCGAACGAAGATCCAGGCCAGTCAGAAGCCGGTCGCCGACGCGGTCCGCAAGGCCGGCGGCGTGGTCGTCAGCCAGATGCAGGACGCTTACAACGGCATCCACGTCCACGTGAAAGCCGCCGAGCTGACTTCGCTGGCCTCGATGCCGGGCGTGTCCGGCGTTCACCTCATCCCGGTCTACAAGCCGTCGCTCACCGAGAGCGTGCCGTATGTCGGCGCGCCGCAGGCGTGGACCACGACGGGCCTGACCGGCGCCGGTGTCAAGATCGCCGTCATCGACACGGGCATCGACTTCTTCCACGCCGACTTCGGCGGCTCGGGCAATCCGACCGACTACACGTACGGTGTGGCCCACGACACGACCGTTCCGGCCTACGACGCCGACGGCACGACCGTGGCCTTCCCGAGCGCCAAGATTCCAGTGGGCTACGACTTCGTCGGCGATGCTTACGATGCCAGTGCGCCGGCCGGCTCGCCGGCCACGATCCCGCAGCCGGATCCGAACCCGCTCGACTGCAACAGCCACGGTACCCACACGGCCAGCACCGCCGCCGGCGTCGGCGTCAAGGCCGACGGCACGACCTACACGGGGCCGTACGACTCATCGATCTACGGATCCACCGACTTCCGGATCGGCCCCGGAGTCGCCCCTGAGGCTCAGCTATACATCTATCGCGTCTTCGGCTGCAATGGCTCGACCGACGTCGTGACCGAGGCCATCAACCGGGCCGTGCTTGACGGCGCCGACGTGATCAGCATGTCGCTCGGCTCCGACTTCGGAACCTCCGACACCCCGGACGCGGTCGCGGCGGACAACGCCTCGCGGGCCGGCGTCGTCGTCGTGGCCGCTTCAGGCAACGAAGGCACCAGCGCCTACATGACGAGCACGCCCGCGTCGAGCAGCCGCTCGATCTCGGTCGCGGCTCTGGATTCCAACGCCACGTTCCCCGGCGCCACTATCGAGCTGGCCTCGGGCAACATCGCCGCGCTCAACGCCAATGGCGGGCCGCTTCCGGTCACGGGCCCGCTCGACGTCCTGATGTCCGGCACTGACATTTCCCTCGGCTGCGACGCCGCGGACTACTCGGCCAACGGAGGCGTTGCCGGCAAGATCGTCGTCACCCAGCGTGGCACCTGCGACCGCGTCGCTCGCGTCAAGCTCGGCCAGGCCGCCGGCGCGGTGGCGGTCATCATGGTCAACACCAGCGCCGGGCTGCCGCCGTTCGAAGGCCCGATCCCCGGCGTCACGATCCCGTTCATCGGGGTCGAAGCCTCCGCTGCCGCCGCGCTCGTGGCGGCCGACGGAGCCACGGTCACCATCGTCTCGGCCGGCATGATGGCCAACCCGACATACAAGAACCTGGCGGACTTCTCGTCCTGGGGTCCGCGCTTCGGCGACAGCGCCCTCAAACCGGAAGTGACCGCGCCCGGCGTGAGCATCGTGGCCGCGGGCATGGGCACGGGCAATGACGTCCTCGTCGACTCGGGCACGTCGATGGCCACCCCGCACGTCGCGGGCATCGCCGCTCTTGTCATCGCCTCTCACCCCGAATGGTCGGTGAATGAGGTCAAGGCCGCGATCATGAGCACGGCAGACGACTCGTCGGCCAAGATCCTCGGTTACGAGCCCGTCGGCGCCGGCTCCGGCGTTGCGCAGGCGCAGCTCGCTGCGACCACGGCCGCGATCGCGCTGACCCGCGACAAGCTCGACACGCTCTCGTTCGACTACGTCGCTCTCGACGGCTCCTACGCGGCCGTTCGGGACTTCGCCATCGAGAACAAGAGCTCCAGCCCGATCACCTACAAGCTGTCGGCGGCCTTTGTCGGCAGCTCCTCCGGAGCGAAGGTCTCCGTCTCCCCTGGCAGAGTGACCGTGCCCGCACACCAGTCTCGCGAGGTCGCCGCGAGGCTGACTCTCTCGGTGGCGGCGGTGAAGGCGCTGCCGTTCGCCGACACCTTCGCCGGCATGGGCCCGGGCGCCGTCCTCACGGTTGAGGGCGTCGTGACCGCGACTCCGACGACTTCAGGCGCCGGCGTCTACCCGCTCCACGTCGCGTTCCTGGTGGTCCCGCGTGGCCTCTCTGACGTGAAGGTCGGCCCGCCCGCACCCTACAAGGTCAAGGCGGGCGTAGCGAGTAGCGACGTCAAGCTCCGCAACCTCGGCGTCCACGCCGGCACTGCTGACGTGTACTCCTGGGGCATCGTCGACAAGAATCACACCGCCGGGATCGCGAGCGTTCGCGCCGTCGGGGTTCAGTCGCAGCCCACGTCCTCCTGCTATTCCACGACCACCAACACGGATCCCTGTCTCGTCTTTGCCATCAACGGCTGGCACCAGTGGTCCAATGCCTCGGCGGCCGAGTTCGACATCGCCATCGATACCAACGGCGACGGCGCGACCGACTTCCTGGTCGTCGCCCTCGACGACGGCGAGGTCTTCACCGGCTCGTTCGACGGCATCCTCGATTCGTTCACATTCGATGCCGCCGGTAACCTCCTCGACGCGTTCTACGCGGATGCGCCGATGAACGGCTCGGTCATCGAGCTGCCCGCGCTCGCGAGCAACATGGGCATCACCGCAGCCGCGCCGACCTTCAGCTACTCGATCACCGGGTTCGACCTGAACACCGGCGCCGTCGACCCGGTCCCCGGGACGGCGAAGTACAACGCGTTCGCGCCGAGCCTCTCGAACGGCGACTTCGTCTCGCTTGGCTCGGGCAAGTCGGCGACGCTGCCGCTCAGCGTCAATGTCGCCCTTCAGGCGACCACCCCGTCCCTCGGCTGGATGATCGTCAGCCTGGACAATCGGAACGGGGCCGCGCAGGCGGCACTCGTCCCGGTCGGCAAGCTGCCCAAGCACTAGCCCGCTTCGCTCCATCGAGTGGCGGCCCGTCCGGTTCCCCGGACGGGCCGCTTCCGTCTCCGGATCAAGTCGCCTGCCGCAATTTCCCGCCGCCGACCGAACCTGCGGCCGCCCGGCGCGGTCTAGAGGGTGACGGCACGTCCGCGGGAACGTATCTCCCACGCCGAAACCGCCCGACCAGGAACAGCCGAAGCACTAACATGAGTGGGCTATTCAGGTCAGGTTCTCGGAGACCAACTGCGTGTCGTACGACGTCATCGGCAAGATGGGCAGAGTCACTGCGGACATCACGCCGGGTCATCTCGGAGAGGTAATGATCGAGGTGCGAGCGGGCACTGAAAGGTTCCTTGCGCGCGCATCCGATCCCGAGACCACGATCAAGAAGTACGCCCAGGTTCTGGTGGTCGGCAGCCTGGGAGGGCGGACAGTCGAGGTGGAACCGACCGATAGCGTGAGGCTTCCGCGATGACGGACATGGCTCTTTACGTACTCATCGGGGTGGTGGTCGTCGTCCTGCTCTTCCTGATCCTGATGTTCAGGACGGCATGGCGGGTCGCCGAACCGGATGAGGCATTGATCATCTCCGGCCCGGGCGGTGGGAAGTCGCCCGCAGGCGTCGCCGGCGAGAGCATGCACTTCAAGATCGTGACCGGCGGTGGCACGCTGGTCGTGCCGGGCCTGTCCAAGGTCCGAACCCTTTCGCTCATGGCCCACGAGAGCGAGATCACGGTCCCGTGCGTCAGTCAGCAGAAGATCCGGCTGGATCTTCGCGGTGTCGTCGTCTACAAAGTCGGCGACGACTACCGTTCGATCGCCAACGCCGCCCGCCGCTTCCTCGATCGCCCCGCGGCCGAGCTCGAGTCGAAGGTGCAGAACGTCTTCGTCGGCCACCTGCGCGCCATCGCCGGGTCGATGACCGTCGAGGAGATGATCAGCGACCAGGACAAGTTCGCCCAGCAGGTCCGCGAGCGGTGCACCGTCGAGATGGAGTCGTTCGGACTCGTCATCGACAGCTTCCAGATCCAGGCCATCAC
>PMBR01000054.1 GCA_003152995.1 Chloroflexota bacterium
CGGCATCGCGGCGGCATCGCGGCGGCCCGATCTCGCAGAATTTCGGTGGCACCGAACAAGTCGGTCCCGCATGCACGATCGCGGGCCGACTGTCCTCCCTCTTGTCGCCGAATCGGGCGGAACCCTGGCTTCCACAAGCACCTTAGGCGTCTGAAGGAAGAATTCGACCCCAAATGAGCGTACTCGCAAGCGATCAGGCGACCGGCGGATCGAGAACATGCAATCGGGGGCGTTTGGTTTCGGTGCCACCGAAAAGCCGCGAGATCTTGGCCTAGATCGGTAGACTCCGGCCAGATCCGGCCCCGGACCGAGCGGCGAGCGGCTCAGCGGCGAGCGGCTCAGCGGCGAGCGGCTCAGCGGCGAGCGGCTCAACGGCGAGCGGCGAGCGGCTCAACGGCGAGCGGCTCAACGGCGAGCGGCCGAACCCATAGGTCTCTGTCGTGGAGATCGTCCGGCTGAGGAATGAGGCGCCGGCGTTGGGGTGGCCGGCACGATGGGCGCGCCGCGCTCTGTCCAACCGGCAGGCGTGGCCCGGCGCAGCAGACGTCTCACACCGCAGCCCGACCGGAGCCTACGTGCATGAGTCGCGGCCGGCGGCCCGCATCATGCTTGGAGTTGCTCCAGTTCCCGGCCGGCCCAAGGAGGTTCGAGTGACCAGGACGATCGTGCTGATCCACGGTGCGTGGATGACCCCACTCTGCTGGGAAGGCTTTGTCCGGCGCTACGAATCCCGCGGGTACACATGCATCGCTCCGGCTTGGCCCTACGACGACCGCCCCGTGCCCGAACTTCGCCGGTCGCCCGCTCCGGGGCTGGCCCGCGTCGGCTTCGGGGAGATCGCGGACCACTACGCCCGGATCATCGAGGCGCTGCCGGAGCCGCCGATCATCATCGGCCACTCTATGGGCGGGCTTGTGGCGCAGCAGCTGCTCGACCGCGGTCTCGGGGCGGTGGGCGTGGCGATCGACCCCGCGCCGCCACGCGGTGTTCTCGCCGGCCCTCGGGCCACTTGGTCGGGTCTTCCGACCGTGCTGTCGTGGGGCAGCTGGCGCAAGGTTCGGCCGATGTCGTTCAAGCGGTTCGCGTGGAGCTTCTGCCACACGCTCGAGGCTGATGAGCAGCTCGCGGCCTACGAGCGCCAGGTCGTGCCGACGCCGGGCCGCCTGTACTGGCAGCTGCTGTTCGGCCGCGCGACGAAGGTCGACTTCGGGAACGGCAAACGCGCTCCCCTGCTGATCACCGTGGCGTCGAAGGACCGCGCCGTGGACGCCGCGACGATCCGCTGGAACTATCGCAAGTACCGCCGCTCCCCCGCTATCACGGAGCTCCTCGAGTTCCCGGACCGGACACACTGGCTCATAGCCGCACCCGGCTGGGAGGAAGTCGCCGACGCGATACTCGGCTGGATCGAGAAGCGCTCGCCGCGATCCAGCTAGGAGTTGATCTGGCGGCCGGCGACGGCCATTGCCGCCTCGCCGATCGCTTCGGCCAGCGTGGGATGCGGATGGGTGGCCGCGCCGATCTCCCAGGCAGTGGCCTCGAGCGTCATGCCGAGAGCCGCCTCTGCGATCAGATCCGTCACCGCCGGCCCGATCAGATGCACGCCCAGGACCTCGTCCGTTGCCGCGTCCGCGATCACCTTGGCGAAGCCCTCGGTCTCGCCGACGATCACAGCCTTGGCGACCGCGGCGAAGTTGAAGACGCCCTTCTTGATGGCTATTCCGCGATCGACGCACTGCTGCTCGGTCAGGCCGATCGAGGCGACCTGCGGATGCGTATACGTGGCCCGCGGCTGATGGTCGTAGTCGATCGCCTCCGGGCCTTCTCCGGCGATCTCGTGGACGGCGACGATCCCTTCGTGCGCTGCCACGTGGGCGAGCATCAGTCCGCCGATCAGATCGCCGATGGCATACACGTGCGGCTCGGCGGTGCGCATCCAGCCGTCGACCTTCACGAACCCGCGCTCGAGCTCGACCTTCGTCGTCTCCAGGCCGATCTCCTCGCTGTTCGGCGCGCGCCCCGTGGCAACCAGCAATTGCTCCACGCGCAACTCATCGGAGACACCGCCGTCGGGGCCGACCAGCATCGAGACGCCGTCTGACGTGACCTTGACCGAGGCCGCGTCGAACCGCGCCTTCGTGAGTACCTTGATGCCTCGCCGCGTGAAGCTGCGTTCGAGTGTCTGGCTGACGTCGCGGTCCTCCAGCGGCATGATTCCGGGCAGGTATTCGAGCAGCGTCACTGCCACTCCCAGATCGTGGTACAGCGAGGCGAACTCGGATCCGACCGCGCCAGCGCCCACGATGGCGATGCTCTTCGGCAGAACCGCCTTCGTCGTCACGTCGTCCGAGGTGATGATCCGCTTCCCGTCCGGCACGAGGCCGGGCAGGCTTTTCACGCGGCTGCCGGTAGCCAGGATCACGTTCTTCGCGTGTAGCACTCGCTCGCCGCCGGCACCGGGCGTGCCATCCTCACCGTTCACAGAGACCCGTACTGTGCCGGCCCCTTCGAGACGGCCGCGGCCCCCGACCCACGTCACCTTGTTCTTGTCCACAAGGCTCTTGAGACCGGTCCACATCCGCTTCACGACCTGATCGCGCCGACGGGCAATCGCTTCGAAATCGAAACCGGGCTGGCCTTCCAGCAGGATCCCGAACTCCTTCGCCTTCTTGAGCCGGGCGAACAACTCGGCCGATTCGAGGAGCGCCTTGGTCGGGATGCAGCCGATGTGGAGGCACGTCCCGCCGATCTTGCCGTGGTCCACGAGTGCGACGTTCATGCCCAGCTGGGCAGCCCGAAAAGCGGCGGTGTAACCGCCCGTGCCCGCGCCGAGGACGATCAGGTCGAAATCGTTGGTGGAGCCAGCGGCCATGGTTCGGCGGCCTCGCGCTGCGGGTGGAAGGTGGACATCCGAAGCGTACCCGCAGGGCCGCGAACGAGCAACCGAGCCGTCCGGGTCGGGCGCTCACAGGAACGCCGTCGCCTCCCCGCCCGGCACGGTCGAGCCACCGCCGGACGCGGCGTTGGATTGCCCGGCCGCAAGATCAGTTGCCGCGCGCGCTCCGGAAGCAATCGCTGCAGTAGACCGGCTTCCCATTAGTCGGCTGGAACGGAACCTCTGTGGAACGCCCGCATCGGCTGCACGTGGCGGGATACATCTGACGTGGACCTCGGTCGTATCCGCCGCTGCCGTAGCCACCTCCGCCGTTGCCACCTTCTGGCCGCGAGGCCTTGCGCGCGGCCCGGCAGGCGCCGCATCGCTTCGGTTCGGAGAATCCCCGCTGGGCGTAGAAGTCCTGCTCGCTCGCGGTGAATACGAACTGCTGGTTGCAGTCGGCGCAGACCAGAATCTTGTCCGTGTACACGAGAACCTGGAACTCCTCTCAGTAGCCGCTCCCTCCGTGTCCTCGCGGCGATGCGTGAGAGGCCCGGTCGTCGAGCTACCTACGCGCTCACGGCCAGCCCGCGAGCTTTGCGGCGGGATTGTACGTCTGGCTTTGCAGCGTGCATAGGGTTTTGTGAGTTCCGGTTTGGAGCCCGGGCAGCAACGCGAGCGCGCATCCACGGCACTTGTGTGGCTGGTAAGAAAGGACCGGGGACTGGGTCGGTACGGCAGGAAGCACGGGTTGGTTTTCGGGAACCTAGAGCCTGTGAATGAACGATCCCGCTCGGTTGGCCCGTCCGTGCCAAAAGACGTGCCACGGAGCCTGCCGCGCCTTGAGGTCGTCGCCCTCCCAAAGACATCCACGCCGCCGTCCATCAGTGGACAAACCGGGTGAAGTCGTACGCGGCGGTCTTCGTGACCACGAGGTCCCAGGCGTCATACACTTCATAAGGGTCGACGAAGTGGCTGACCCGTAGCCGCAACTCGAACGGGCCCGAGATGCGCAAGCGGTAGAACCCATCGCACTGTACGTGGATTGTCAGAGTCTTGGGCACGCCCGCGGTAAACGCGATGGGTTCCGTGTCGCTGCCCGTTACGTTCTTGCCGGTCGGATCGAAGAGATTCCCCTGCACGTCGAACGTCCCCGACACGTCCATTGAAACCGTCGGCTCGAAGTCCAATTCGTCGATGAGGCCGTCGCCGTTGGTGTCGACGGCAGTCTCAGCGGGCACGGAGAGGATCTTCATGTCGTCGCCGAAGACGACCAGCGGATAGCTTCTCACTCGCATCCGCGACCCGCCGGTGCTCGCCCGGATGTCGTAGTCGCCCGGCTGCGCGACGGAAGCGGTCCCCGTCCAGTGACCGGTATTCACCTTCGTCATGACGACGGGCTCGCTCAAAGATTGACCCGCGATCGCCACTGTCAGCGTGTCCGAATCGGTCGGCTGCGTCAGGACGACGTCGATGGCGAACCGTTGGTTCTTCGCTACGAAGGTGTCCGCCAAGGCGACCACGAGATGGCGCTGGGTGGCGATCACGATGTAGCCAGCGACCTTGGCCGGAGTCTTTCCCGTGTTCTTGAGGGTCAAGGTGCCGTTGACCGGCTTCGCCGGCTGATAGGTCAACGTCCAGCCAAGCGCGCTCTGAGCGCCGGCCAGTGCCGCTCCATTGAACGTGCCGCTCACATCGCTGCTGTCGGAGTACACGCCAACCGACGCCCAGGTCGAGCCCTCGAAATCGAGCGGCACGGAGATCGTCTTCCCGGGCGAGATCGACCGCGAGAAGTAGCCGGTGCCGTCCTGGGACTCCGAATCGATCGGCGTCGCCGTCGCCATTGGTGCGGGGGGCGGCGTGACCAGGAGCGTGGAGCTGGGTGTTGGGGGCGGCGTTGGCACGAAGCAATTCGCCGGCATCGGCGTGGGCGCATTGGGGCCGTCCTGACACATCACACGGGTCGGACTCGCTGCCGGCAGGTCGATGGGCAGGGATCCCACGACGACTGGCGAGTTGGAGCCCAAAGCCGGCGCGCTCGGCGTCTCTGCGGCGCTCGTGCAGCCGGCGGCAAGCAGCCCCAGGAGGGCCAGAACGCCGGCTAAACGCGCCCGACTATCATTCTTTCCCGGTCCCACTCGCATCATCATCCCCTCTGCAAGTCTTCGAAAGACTCTTGTCCGAGTGTCGCCGGTCGGTCGCGCAAGTCAAGCACAAGTCCGACGATAGTCAGGTAATCTCGCCGAGATTCCCGACAGCAGCCCCACCTTCCTGCCGTACCGGGCACTCGGCCGGACCCTCGTCGGATTCAATGCCGGCGACACCTGGACTAGGCTGATCGTCGCAGAGCCCATTTTCGGTCGGTTACTCTGTTGTTCAAACAAGCCGCTCGGATCGGGGATGCCATGACCCGCCGTCGCCATTTCCTCTCCACGATGACCTCGTTGACCGCGCTGGTTCTGATGGCCGGTTTCGGCCAGATCACCGCGGCAGCAGCCGCCACGGCCACCGCCGCGTCGCCGATCGCGACCTTCCTGGCCCCGGCTCCGGGCCTTGTTTCGGTGACACAGACGGGTTCGTTCGGCGCGAGCTGGAAGATTGCCGCCGGCGCGACCGTGAGCGCAACCACCGTCGTCGTTCAAACCTCGCGCCCGATCGGTGTCAACGGCTGCGACATCCGCTGGGTCCCCATCCAATCGGTTGCCGTTTCCGGCACCTCATATCACGTCGACGGACTACTGACGAACCGGTGCTACCGATTCGTGCTCGTGCTGGCCACCGGCTCCGGCTCTCAGATTTCGACCTCGTCGCCATTCATTCCCGCTCCCGCCGGCCTGGGCCCCACCGCGGACTTCACGAACCCATTCGTAGACGGCTCCGTTTCCTACGACACGACGGCACGTATCGGCTGGGCGGAGCGCGACACGTTCGGCTCGACGATAGTCTCTCGCGGCCTGTCCGAGCAGTCGGCCGCTGCAATTGGCGGTAGCTGTGTCGGTGTGAAATGGGCGAGCCCGACGAAGCTCTCGTTCACGGGATCGGCCGTGACGCGAACGGTCAAACGTTCCTTCTGCTACCGGTATCTCGTCACCCTCCAGGATGCCGCCGGGTTCCGGAGCAGCCTCACATCGGGAGCGATGTTCGTTGCGAGCGGGCTGCCCAGCTGGACCGGGACGCTCGATTTCTATCGGCCCGACGCGTTCGCGTCGCAAGCAACGCTAACCTGGTGTGTGGCCGCGAGCAGCCAGATGATGCTCAACATCATCCTCGGCCAGAGCGACACAAGCAGCCCTTCCCAGGCGAGATATATCGCGTACGGGCAGGCCAACGACGGAGCTCCATACAAGGCCGGCACGGACCCAGCCGGCTGGGTCGCCATCCTCAACCGATATGGCGGCTCGAGTTACTCGGTCCAGCGGTTCACCGATGCCGCCTCGGCGTTGAAGGCGGCCGCCATCCGAATGCGCCTGACTAACAAGCCCGTGGGGGTGCTGGTTTGGAGCGGACAGCACGCATGGGTCATGAACGGGTTCAGCGCAACGGCCGATCCGGCGACCGGCACCGATTTCACGATCACGTCGGTCGACGTCTCCGGGCCCCTATACCCGCGAGCGATGAACGCGTCCGGCTACGACCTGCCTCCCGACACGAAGCTCACGCCCGCCCAACTGTCCAAATACTTCCTCAAGTACTCCGACACGGTCGTGAAGACCTGGAACGGCAGCTACATCCTTATCGTGCCCTAGCCTGCGCTCCGCGGCGGAGCTCTACCGGCAGAACCGGGCTCAGAGTCGATCGGCTTCCGGCGGGATTCCGATCGGCGCCACGAGGACCCGGCCCGCCACGGCCGCGCCTCGACGCGCCAGGAGGCCCGACTTGGGGCGGTGGAACGTGACCGTCAGGTGCGCCCGAACGATCGGGTCCGAGAGGTCGCCGCTGGTGAGATCGACTGCGGTCGGGCAGTCGACGGCGACGATCGGGATGCCAGCCCGGCGCGCCTTTGCGATCAGGTCGACAGCGCTGCGGATCGGCTCGCGCAGCGGCCCGGCGGTCCCGGTTCCGAGCAGCGCATCCACCACCACGCCCGCCTTTTCGATTGCCTGAGCGAGGATCCCAACGTCCCGGGCGACGGAGGTGTGGACCCGTTCCACGTGGTCCTCGTTGTCGAGACGATCCCAGTTCCGGGCCGCGTCCTTGCCCAACGGACGCCCTTCGCTGGCCACCAGCACGACCACGACCTTCGCCCCGTGGCGCGCCAGATGACGGGCCGCGACGAAGCCGTCGCCGCCGTTGTTGCCGGGGCCGCACAGGATGAGGATCGGCCCTTTGCCCCAGCGCTCCGTCTCGACTGCAAGTGCACGAGTGGCCGCGGCTACGGCGCAGCCCGCCTGCTCCATGAGGCGCCCGCCCGTCACCCCCAACGCCTGGGCGCGCCGGTCGGCGCCGCGCATCGCCTCTGCTCCGATCGCCGAGGACGCCATCGAGCGGGACCACCGCGCCGCCAGCTCGTCCAAACCCATGGTGAACAACGTGGCGTCGTCCGCGGGAAGTGGCGGCATCTGCCACGGATCGGCTTCCGGAGTCCCCACGGCGACATCGGCACTCGCCGCGGCTGCCTGGCCCGCCGCCGTGGACTCCGCAGGCGCCGACGGGGCGGAAGTGGCGGCAGCTGCGCGGCGGTTCGAAGTGGCGCGTCTCGGCGTGGGCATGGCGTAACTCCTCGCGGCCCTAGCCGGTGTTCTGGAGGCCGGCGGCAACGCCGTTGACGGTGATCTGGACGAGCGTGGCCAGTCGCTCCCGATCCGGATGGTTCGGCGGCAGCGACCGAAGCCGCGACAGGAAGAGAACCTGGATGTGCGACAGCGGGTCGATGTAGGGCCGGCGCAGACGGATCGAGCGCTGCACAGCCGGGTCGGTCTCGAGCAACTCCCGGTGGCCGGTCACCTTCGCCAGCTCCTCGATCGAGAGCGCGTATTCGGCCTGGATGCGGCCCCACAGCCGCTCCCCATCGGTGCCGGCCAGCGCGGCGTAGAGGCGGGCGATCTGCGGTTCAGAGCGATAGAGAATCAACTCGGCGTTGTCGAAGGCGCTCGAGAGGAACGGCCAGTCGCGATAGAGAGCGGCCAGCTTCTCCGTGGACTTCGCCCCATGAGCCCGCCGGTATGCCCGCAATGCCGAACCGAGGCCATACCAGGCCGGCAGCCCGATCCTCGCCTGCGCCCACGAGAAGACCCATGGGATGGCCCGCAGCGATTCGATCCCCGGCGCCGGTTGGGTCGGCTCCACGACCCAGGCCGGCTGGGCGAGCCGACGTGGCGGCTCGACGCTGAGTCGACGCGGGGGACGCGATCCGAGGGCCATGGTCGAGAGCTCCTCGACCGGCGTCGCGACGCGGAAGAACTCCGGGAAGCCGGGTTCGTCGTAAACCAGCGACCGGTACGCATGCCGAGCGAGCTCGGCCAGCTTGTCCATCACGGCCTTGCCGCGGGCGTCCACCTCGGCCACGCAGTCGTCGTGCTCCGGCGTGGAGGCAATTACGGTCGCGCTCGCAACGAGTTCCAGATGATGCTCGGCCACGGCGGTGTTCGAATAGTTGGCCGCGACCGTCTCGCCCTGTTCGGTCATCTTGAAGCGGCCGTCGATGGAGCGTGGGGCCTGCGCCAGGATGGCCCTGTTAGTCGGCCCGCCGCCGCGTCCGATCGCGCCGCCACGGCCGTGGAAGAGGGTCAGTTCAATACCGTGGCGGCGGGCTACCGCGGCCAGGCGGGACTGCGCGCGGTAGAGCATCCATATGGCAGCCAGAAAGCCCGACTCCTTGTTCGAATCCGAGTAGCCGAGCATCACTTCCTGGCGGTTGCCGCGGGACTCCAGGTGGCGCCGGTAGTCCGGATTGGCGAGCAGCGTCTCGAGGATCTCGCCGCAGCTCTCGAGTGCGTCCGCCGATTCGAAGAGTGGTACGACGTCCAGATTGGCCTGGCCCCGAACGAAGCCGGCGGTGGCCACCGTGGGAACGATTCCACCGGCGGCCAGCTCGGCGAGTTGCAGCACGGCCATGACGTCGTCGGCGGTGCGGGCGAAGCTGACCACGTAGCGATGACAGGCTTCCTCGCCGAATCGTCGTTGGATCGCGGCCACGGCTCGGAACGTGGCCAGGACTTCGCCCGGTGAAACGCCGGGAACGAGCCCGCGAGCCAGGTCGGGGGAGGTTATGCCGCGGGTGTGCATGAGGGCCTGGAGAGCTTCGGCGTGGACGTCGGAGTGCTGTCGGATCTCGAGCGAGGCGAGGTGGAAGCCGAACGTCTCGACCTGCCAGCGGAGGTCCTGGACATCTCCGTAGGCGACGCGCGGAAGACCGTCCTGGACCAGCCAGGCCTGGATCTCGGCCAGCTCTTCGACCAGTTGCTCGGTGGTCTCGTAGTGGCCGGCCACCGGCCCAGCTTCTTCGGTCAGGAACCAACGAGTGCGTCGAAGCCGCTCGGCGATCGCCCCCATGCGGCGGCGATACGGCTCGTCGGGAAAGCGACGAGTGAGATCTCGCATCGTTTCGGGCAGGTCTTCGGCGTCGCGTGCCAGGCGGTTCTCGAACTCCGGATGGATCGCCTCGCGCGTGATCTGAACGGACAATGTCGAGAGAAGTCGCGTCGCGACGGCTTCGTAGCCGCGCATGACGTGGTCGGCATGGATGCGCGGAACCTGGCGCGTGAGCTCCGCGGTCACCGTTGGGTTGCCATCGCGGTCGCCACCGATCCACGAGCCCCACTGCAAGAAGGCCGGTACGCGCGGCGCTCGCGTCCCGCTCAGGCCCGCGTCGCTGGCGAGCGCGCCGCCGCGACTCCCGCGGCCCCTTTTCCTGGTCCTATCCATCGCCCGATCGAAGGCGCGGTAGACCCGCGGCACCGCCCGAAAGATCGTCTCGTCGAAGAACGCCAGGGCCGTTCGAACTTCGTCGATCGGTGTCGGGGCGGTCTTGCGCACCGACGAAGTCCGCCACAGGAGACTGATCTCCTCGCGCAGCCTGCGTCTGATCTCCGCGTCGCCGACGGGGCCGAGGCGCGGATCGTCGAGCTGCTCCAGGAGCCGGTAGCAGCGCCGCAGCGCGGTGAGCATCGTGCGCCGGCGGGCTTCGGTCGGATGGGCCGTCAGGACCGGCGTGATCCGCAGCCGGCGCAGCAACTCTTCGATGCGATCGGCCGACCAGTCGCGCTGGCGCAGCCAGTCGATCGTCGCGTCCGGGGAGCCCTCCTCGGGCGTCGAGTCCCTTTGGGCTCGCTCCAGGTGGCGAACCTGGTCGCGCTCCTCGCAGAGGTTGACGAGCTGGAAGTACAGGCTGAATGCGTTGGCCAGAACTTCGGCCTGGTCGACGGTCAGCGAGTCGAGCTCGGCCGCCAGATCCTCGCTCGCGCCCTCGTCGCCGGCCTCACGGAACGAAATCGATCGGAGTCTGGTGCGCTCAACCAGATCCAGCAGCTGCGTGCCGCCCTGTTCCGCAATCACCTGGCCGAGCAGAGCGCCCAGGAGCTTCACTTCACGCGAGAGCGGGTCGACGGTGCCGCCCGTACCAACGGCCCTGGGCTCCGCCTTCACGGCGGCGTTCATTGAGGCGCCGTTGCTCGCGGCGCGTGCTTTCGGCGCTGTTGGGGATAGGCGATCGGCGGACATGTCCCGGGAGCATACAGCGGCGGACGGCACCGCCTCTGCGCAAGCCACCCGAGCTCCGAAGGGGAGCCACTCCCGCATCCGACGCAGGCTGATTGGCCTGGTCGGATGGTACGAACGAGGCACTAAGGATTCTCCGTAGGGGTCGACACCTAGGGCAGACGGAACCCGCTTCGACGGGTGCCCGCTGCCGGAGGCGAGATGACCGAAGCCGAAGCCACGCGTGAACCACGCCGCGTGCCTTCACTCTGTCCGGCTGTCCGTCCCCGGCCGCTCCGCCGGTACCGACACGACCACATGACGCCGTCCCCACGATCCAGATTTGCGGGTCGGCCGATCCACTCCCCTGCCCTTTCCGCGCGGGCACGATCCGCGCCCCCCATGGACCGCCCCGCCGCCTGACGATCCGGCGACGGGGCGGCCCGCCACTCGCCCGAGCGGGATACGGCCGGCCGGCCGGCCGCGCACGACTTCTCTACGCGCGCTAACATCCCGCGGTGGCAATCGAGACGCCGCTCTCCCCAACGACTCCCGACGACGATCGGGCGGTCGGACCGTCGCTCACCGTCCTGTACGACGGCGGCTGCGGGGTCTGCTGTGAGACGGTCCGCGTTCTGCGCCGCTGGGACCGCGACGGCCGCATGGAGTTCCTGCCACTGGCGTTGGCCGCGACCTCCGGGCGGCCGATCATCGAGCGACTCGCGGCCGAAGGGCACCTGGCCGACGCGGTCCATGTCGTCAACGAGTCGACCGGGCAGGTGGTGTCAGGCGGACATGCGGCGCTGGCCCTGCTCGACGCGTTGCCGGGCGGCTGGTTGCTCCGACCCTGGGCGGCGCTCCCGCCGACAGCCGTCGCTGCCGATGTGGTCTATCGAGTCGCGAGCCGAAACCGCGACGTCCTGGCGTGGCTGATGGGCATGCGCAACGAGGTCAGCTGCCCGGTCCGACCGACGCTCGACTCCTCGGAGCCGGACCGCTAGGGCTTCAGCGACACGGCCCGGCCGCATCGACTCGCAGGGTCCACTCGGGACCTGCCGCGACGGGTAGGTCCGGTCGGGCCGTTCGTACCGCGTCGGTGTGACGGCCACCCAGTCTCCAGCCACAGCCGATCCGATAGGATCGGAGCATGACGAGCGTCCCCAGTCACGTCACGCCGCTTCGACTTGTACAGCATGTCGCTTTCGACCTGGCGCCCGGCTGTCCGCCGGCCGCCCTGACCGATCCCGACTGGCTGGGTCTCTCGGTGGCCTCCGTCCGGACCGGCACTCGCCGGTTCCTTACCGATCTCAGTCTGCCTGTGCGCGACCACGCCCCGCAGCTGACGTTCAAGAAGGCCGCCTATGTGGATCTGGGTCAGGTCCGGGCCACTCCGGACGGTTGCGAAGTCGACATCAGCTGGCAGTCGTCGTCGCTGGCGCCCCTTTTCCCCGTCTTCGCCGGCCGCCTGAAACTGACCTCGTCGGAAATCCTCCTGGAGGGTTTCTACGCCCCTCCCGGCGGCGAATTCGGGGCCGTGCTCGATCGCGCATTCCTGAACATCGCCGCTCGCGGAACGGCCCGCTGGTTCCTCGAGAGAGCGGCGGCGGCGCTTTCGACCGTGACGGCGCACGCTCCGGAGAGGCCGACGACCGCAGGCTCGACCGCAGGCTCGACTTCCGGCGGCGGCGCATCCGGCCCCGGCAGTTCCTCGACGCTCCGCGGCCGGGCAACCCAGTAGCTCCGACACAACCACCCGGGCACGTCACTCGCCGAATCGTCCCGCTGGAAGGGACGAGCTATCCGATCCGGAGTCGCCTCCGGCTTTCTGTCCCACCAGCCGCCACTCACGGACCGCCGGCCGCAACGGTAGGCCGCGGTGAGAGACGCGAATCTTGCGGTAATGGAACAGCCTCGATATGGATTCGAAACCGCCGCCGGAGTATGGTGTCGCTCCGCATCGATCCAACCCCGTGCGAACCCCCAAAGGAAGGAGGGTCCCGTGCCTGAACCATCCGCCATCGAGGGGGTCTTGCGATCTCTGGTCGAGGCCATGGAGGCCAAGGAAGCCGCCGAGCCGGACCTCCCGGAATGGGAAGCCAACGCTCGACTTCGAGCAGCCGAGGCCAGTCTTCTGCGGCTCTACCGCGAGTCCGCCCACGACCGGCCTCCCCGGGTGGCAATTGACATCGAAGTCGCCCACTCTTCCGTGGGCCCTACCGCGGCAGAGGTCGCCTGACCGCCGACGGCCGCCTCTCACCGGCCGTCGCGTAGCGTTTCGACAGGACCCCGGCATCGCCCGCCTCGCTGCTGCATGTGCGCGGCCAGGCTCGATCTCGCATGCCGAGCTACCGCTTCGGCGATCGCAGAGGTGAGTCGCAGGTCCGGCATGCTGCAGTTCGCACTCCCTCGGCCGATACCTTGGACGGTTGGGCAGACCGTGCCATTGGAGCCTGACGTGCTTACTGGGGCAACGGAGAGACCCGACGCCAGCGCCGCCCACAGGAATCGACGCCTGAGGGCCGTGTATCGCCGGGAACTCCAGGAAAATGTGCTGTTCTCGGCTCTGGTCGTAACGGCCGGGGTCGCGGTTTCGAGCGTGGTCGCATGCCTCGTCGCGCCGAGTGTGGCTCCGCTCGAGATCGCGCTCGCCACGCCGCTCGTGCTCACGGGCCTTGGGGTCGCGCGCACCGTTCCCTGCCGCTGCCGGCGCTACGTAGTCCCACTCGGCATGCTCGTCGGCCTGCTCCCATTCGTGTCCACCGCTGCGGCAACGGTTCTG
Source organism: Chloroflexota bacterium (assembly GCA_003152995.1). Classification (GTDB taxonomy): domain Bacteria; phylum Chloroflexota; class Limnocylindria; order Limnocylindrales; family CSP1-4; genus Fen-1039. The sequence goes on from PMBR01000054.1 coordinate 13,290, forward strand.
ATTCCCGGTTCCGAGCCCCTCGCCCTCGGAGCTCTGGGCGTGATGTCCCTGGCATTTGCGGTCTTCATCCCTCTCGAGCGCATGGCGCACCTCGTCTGGCTGGTCCTGGCCAACGCGATCTTCTTTGGGATCGTCCTGGCGAATTCGGGAGGGGCGTCGTGGTCCGCTGAGATGCCCGCCCTGGCCTTCACTGCCGCCCTGGCATTCGGGCTCAGCCTCGGCGCCAACGAGATCCAGCTCCGACGGCGCCTGCAGATGAACGGCCAGCTTCTGGCTATGCGCGGTCTGTACGGCCGAATGAAGGAGCACGAACTCGACCTCCGCCGCCAGGACGAGTTCCTGTTCATGCAGCAGGAAACTCTGGTCGTCCAGCAGGCCGAGCTGCTACGGCTCAACGAGGAACTCGAGACGATCGCGCGCATGGATGCCCTGACCGGCCTGGGCAACCGCCTCCGCCTCAACGAGGATCTCGCCCAGGCAGCCGCCAGGATCGAGCGCAACGGCGGCACGGTCGGACTGCTCCTTATGGATCTCGACCGCTTCAAGCGGCTCAACGACTCCGCCGGCCACCTCGCCGGCGACGCCGCTCTTCGGGGAGTGGCGGACGTGCTCAGAAAGACGAGTCGCCTGGGCGACGGCCTGTATCGCTACGGCGGCGAGGAGTTCCTGGTCCTGTTGCACGATTGCGACGAGTCCGTGCTGCAATCGGCCGGACAGCGCTACATCAGCGCCATCGAAGCCGCCGGCATGCCCCATCCGGACAACCCACCCTGGAACCTCGTCACAGCCAGCGCCGGCGCCCGAGAACTCTCGCAGCGCAACTGCGTCGACATCGACGCGGCCCTCCACGACGCCGACGAGGCGTTGTACGTGGCCAAGGCCTCGGGTCGGAACAGGCTCGAGATCCACGGCGGCATTCCGGCCGACTCGGTCGTGTCGATCGACCAGCAACGAGCCGCCAGCTGAGCCAGGATCAACCGATCCTGCGCTTCAGGTCGCCTCGGCCGGCGAGATCGTCTCGTAGTGAGCGCTAGATCGGCAGCAGCGCCGCCACGATTGCCACTGCGGCGCCGATTGCGATGGAGCCCACTCCGATTTGCATCGATCTGGCCCGATCGCGCGCTCTGGCCGCCGGGTCCACGACTTCCTGCACCGTCCCGACCGGCCCAAAGTTGTACACGCCACGAGATCCGAACCCGGCGCAGAAGTGGAACCACGCCTGCAGGTATCCCGACGCGGACACGCCGGCCGTCAAGACGAGAACCAGCCTCGTCCAATGGGGAGCCCCGACGGCAACCAGCGCCGCGAGGACAACCACGCTCGCCAGGAGCCCCAGGTGGCCGGCCATTCGACGGCGAGCGATCTCCGCCGGCCCGATGTTGCAGACTCCGGGGCTGTAATCGACGACATGGAGCGGACCCAGGTCCGCGGTGCTGGACATCATTGATACCTCAACTACTTGGGATCGATCCTACAACCGACCGTGAAGTGCGGTGTTCGGCCGCATGGTCGATCCGGCCGCCGCGACGACTCGCCGCCGCGGGTTCGGCCGCGGCGGCCGGAGTTGGGACCGGACTGCGCCTCTCGGCCTCGCGCCGGACCTTGCAGGGGTCCTTTCGGGTCAAGTAAACCCGTACAATCGGGGAGCAATACTTGGAATGGAAGGGACCGACTATTCCGATAGGCGGGCGGCCGACGCTTCGAAATCGACTGCCTCGCCAGGAGGACCCCAGCGTGCTCTTCAACCGCAGGCAAGCGAAGGACAGCGAGGACCGGCAGGAAGATCAGGCGGGGCTGATCGAACTGCTGCTCGGCGCGGACGAAGTCGAACGCAAGCGCCTTCTCCTGCTGGCTCTTCAGACGGGCGAGCTTCGCAAATCGGAAGCGGCCGACCTGCTGCGGTTGGTCGACCGACTCGAGGCCCTTTCTGCGGATCCGTCCCCTCGTGCGGTTTCGAGCCACCGATAGCGACTCGCACGCCTCACACGGCGACGACACTCGCTAGGATCCTCTCATGACCACGGCCCATCGACTCCGCTTGTTGGGCGCTGCGGCTGATCGAGAGCTGCGCCGGGACATCCTCCCCTACTGGGCAACCCGGGCGGTCGATTCCGAGCAGGGCGGCTTCTTTGGAGCCATCGCCGTGGACGGCCGGCCGGATCCGAACGCCGGCAAGGGCGGCGTCCTCAACGCCCGCATTCTGTGGACGTTCTCGGCCGCGTTCCGCCACCGACCCGAGCCGCTCTACCGCCAGATCGCGGACCGGGCATTCAATTATCTGGTCGAGCACTTTTGGGACCCGGAGCATTCCGGCTTGTACTGGGAGGTCGACCACCGCGGGCAGATGCTGCTCGGTCGCAAACAGACCTATGGCCAGGCCTTTGGAATCTATGCGCTGGCCGAGTACTTCCGCGCGACCGGGGTGCAAGAGGCGCTCGATCGAGCCAATCGACTATTCGACGATATAGAAACCAGGGCGCTCGACCCTGTCAGGGGTGGTTACTGGGAGGCTCGAGGGCGAGACTGGCAGCCGATCGAAGACATCCGCTTGTCCGAGATCGACCTGAACGCGCCCTTCTCGATGAACAACCACCTCCATCTGCTCGAGGCCTATACGACGCTGACTCTCGCCTCCGGGGAGGCGCGACCGCGCGCCCGACTCCGAGCGCTGCTCGAGCTGATGCTGGACCGCTTCGTCGATGCCGCGTCCGGGCATCTGATCCTCTTCTTCGACGAGCACTGGCGGTCCATGTCGAAGGTGATCTCCTACGGCCACGACATCGAGGCGAGCTGGCTCATCTGCGAAGCGGCGGCGGTCCTGGGCGATCCGGCGCTGGAGGCACGGGCCACGACGGCGGCGGTGAAGATGGCCGACGCCGTCCTCGCCACCGGGTTCGACACCGAGCGAGGCGGTATCTACATCGAGCGGAGCCCGGACGGCCACCTCGACACGAACAAGGACTGGTGGCCACAGGCGGAGGCGCTGGTGGGCTTCCTCAACGCATATCGGATCTCGGGGCGAGCGGAGCACTTCGAGGCCGCGGCGAAGACGTGGGACTTCATCGACGCCTTCGTGATCGATCATGGTGCCGGCGAGTGGTTCACCCGCGTCAGCCGCGAAGGCGTTCCGGTGCCGGATCTGGGCAAGGCCGACTTCTGGAAGTGCCCCTACCACAACGCTCGGGCAATGCTCGAAACGATGGAGCGAACCCGTGGGCTGGAGTCGACCGCCCCGCGCTGACCGGCGGGAGCACGCCCCGGCCGACTGATCGGCGCAACGACAGGGCCGCGGCAGCGGCGCCGAGGGCGGCCGTGGCCGTGAGACACTACCGGCGGCCTGGCTGCGTTCCGTGAGCGTCGGAGGTTCGTGATGGTCGCCACTCGGGTCGGGATAATCGGGTCGGGATGGATTGTCGGGGTGCACCTGCGCGTTCTCTCGGGTTTCGACGACGTCAAGGTGGTCGGCATCGCCGCACGCAATCCGAACTCTGCAGGCCCGCTGGCCGAATCCGCCGGCGCCCGCGTCTATCCGGACTATCGATCGATGCTGGACGCGGCCGAGCTCGATGCCGTTTTCGTATGCCTGCCGCCGTATGCCGCCGGCGAGCCGGCACTGGCCGTCGCCGATCGCGCCATCGCCCTGTTCGCGGAGAAGCCGCTCGGCGTAGACGAGGAGTGGCCGGCACGGATCGCGAAGTCGATCCACGAGAAGGGCATCGTGTCGTGCGTCGGCTACCAGTGGCGCTATCTGCAGGTCGTCGATCGGGCCCGCGAACTCCTCGCCGCTCGCCCGCCGCAGCTGGTCGTCGGCTCCTGGCTGGGCGAAACGCCCGCCGCCGGCTGGTGGATTCGAAAGGATCAATCGGGCGGTCAGATAGTGGAGCAGGCGACGCACATCTTCGATCTGGCGCGTTATCTGGCAGGCGAAATGGAGCCTACCGCCGCCGCCGGCCGCCGGGTTCCGCGGCCGGCCTACCCGGACAGCGACATCCTCGACGTGACCGAGACCGCGGTGCGCTTCGCGTCGGGTGCCATCGGCTCGTTCTCGACCACCTCCCTGCTCGCGGTCGCGCACAGGGTCGAACTCGAGACCGTCTCGGACGGGATGGCGCTGACGTTGGAGGTCCTCAACCACAGGCTGGTCCTCCGGCTGGGCACGGAGACAACAACGCTTGCGCCGCCCTCCGAGTTCGACACGCCCTACGAGTTGCAGGATCGGGCGTTCATCGACGCAGTCCAGGGCAAGCGCAACAGGATTCGCTCGCCGTACGACGATGCGCTCCTGACGCACCACCTGACGATGGCCGCCTCGCGCCTCGCGAACGAGGCGGCCTCGGACTGACCCGGCGGCGGCGGCGCGAACCCAGGAGGCCGAGCGCCACATCCGGGCCCTTCTTACCGTGTGCGACACTACTTCGAGTGGCCGCGAGACGTCAGTCGTCGCCGGCCACGGAGGGAGGTCGGGTGGAACCGCACGGGAAGGCCGCTGAACGACTCGTCGCCGGGCGACTTCGTGCTGCGCCCCCCTCGGTCGGTAGGCGGGAAATGCCCTCGTTCTTGCGCATGCGCCGTATTGCCCGGGGGACGGCCATCGTCTTCCTGGTGGGATCTGTAGCGGCGTGTTACGGCACCGCCGGGACGCTCACCGGCTTCCTGGCCTCCGCCGTGCCTACCGTGGCGCCCACGCCGACACCGACCCCAACGCCGACACCTACTCCAACACCAACGCCCACACCGACTCCCACGCCAACACCGATGTCGCTCGTGGACAGCTTCGAGGCCAGGATCGCAAGCAGCGACTTCCAGGCCCAGGGCCCCGTCGTCGGGACCATCACGGTGAAGACGATCCTCGGCCCAACCACAGGCTCGGTCACGGGGACGTTCATGGTCAAAGGCGCAGACAGCGCCTTCTCGATCGCCTCGAAGGTCCTGGGCATCACGAACACGAACGACAGCATCGTCGTCGGCGACACGGCCTATTCGCGGGCGAACGGAGGCCCATGGAACCAGGGGCCGGCCTCGGGCAAGACGCTCCAGGGCTTTGTTGGCAGCGGCATCCTCCTCATCGACTGGGGTGTCGAGGCCAAGTTCGGCCAACTGCTTCATCGTCTCTCCGTCACGAACCTGGCCGGAGTGGACCTCGCCGCGTTCGGCATCACGGCCGGTTCAGGTCAGGAGAACCTCGCCGTCAGCGGCCTGTCTTTCTGGGCCGAAGACGACGGGACTCCGGCCGGCCTGACCATAGAGGCGTCGCTCGATCAGAAGATTCTCGGCACGCCGTCCCATGAGACGGTGACGCTGGACATCAGCATCGACACGTTGTCGGGCGTGACGATAACGGCGCCATCGAATTAGGCCCCACCGGCAGCGCGGTGATTCGCCGGCCTCGAACCAACGCGGCGATAGTAGGTCGATCAAGGGGAGGCTTCACATGGGTCTGTTCGTCGAGAGAGTGGCCCCCGATGAGGGCGCTCTGCGGAATGTCATCCATGAAACGCTGCTTGCCGACCCCGGCAGCGCCGAGGATGCGGACACGGTCAACCTGCACATGAGGGCCGCCAAGCAGGCGGCAAAGGGGACCAAGGTAGTCAAGTGGAACCGCATCCTCGTCGCTCTTCTGATCGGCGGAGGATTGATCCTGGTGGGCATAGTCATTGCCGCCTATTCGGATAACTGGACCGCCGACCAGGCGCTCAAGGCGGCTACGACCACCGGCTACGTGGCGCCCAAGTCGAGTCTTTCAGCGATCGCGACGAGCCTCATCGCCCTCGGTTCGGCCTGGTCGACGGGTCTTGTCGGTGCCGTGCTGAGCGATAGCGCCTCGAGTTAGCCCGCAACCGCCCGGCCGAGCTCGGCGAGGAGCTCCTGTTTGCGTGCCGCCGTGGCGAACGAGCCGTTGATGGCGTTGGTCGCCAGCCGGGCGAGGTCCCCGGCATTCAACCCGAGCGCGGCGGCGATCGCGCGGTAGTTGTCGCCGATGTAGCCACCGAAATAGGCCGGGTCGTCCGAGTTGATCGTCACCGCCACCCCTGCGTCGAGCAGCGTCCGGATGGTCGAGCGCTCCATCGTCGGGAAGACGCGCAGCCGGACGTTCGAATTGGGGCAGGCCGTCAGTGTGACCCCGCATTCGACCAGGCGGCGCATCACGGCCGGGTCGTCGGCCGCCCGGACGCCGTGGTCGATTCGAGACACCCCCAGCGCCTCGATCGTCCGCGCAACGAGCGACGCGTCGCCCTCCTCACCCGCGTGCGCAACCGCGCGCAGCCCCAGCGATCGCGCTCGAGCGAAGGTGCCCGCGAACGGCTCGGGCGGGAAGCCGATTTCGCTCGAGTCGAGGCCGACTGCCACGATCCGATCCAGCCACGGCTCCGCGGCGGCAAGAGTGGCATCTGCCGCCTCGGCGGGAATATGCCGCAGGAACGACAGGATCAGGCCGCTCGTGATGCCGTGCTCGCGCTCACCCTCCGCGAGACCATCGAGGATGCCGCCGATCACATCCCCGATCGGAATCCCGCGGTCCGTATGCGTCTGCGGGTCGAAGAACGGCTCGACGTGACGGACGCCGTCGGCGTGAGCGCGCGCCAGGTAAGCCCGGGTCAGGTCGCGAAAGTCCTCGCGCGTGACGAGAACGGTGCAGGCGGCGTAGTAGACATCGAGAAACGACTGCAGATCGCTGAACTCGTAGGCCGCTCGAATCTCCTCGACCGAGGCGAACGGCAGCGCGACTCCGTTCCTGGCGGCGAGCCGAAAGGCGAGGTCAGGCTCGAGCGTCCCCTCCAGGTGGACATGCAGCTCGACCTTGGGCAGGCGGCCGATCAGGTCGGCGAGTTCTGGATCGAGCGCGCGAACGGCGTCCGACGGCAAGGCTGCCTACCTCCATTGCCAGATGGTCGGCCGAGCGGCGACGAGGGAGTGCGCACGGCCGGGCGGGCGGATCGCCCGCGAGTTGTTGGCCAGTCTACTGACTCGGCCGCGAAAGGCCCGGCGCCACAGTGCGGCGCCCGTTGAGCGCCGCGGCCGGGCGACTCCCCATTCGGCCGAGGTCAGCGGAGATCGTCGATCAAGTCTGCGACGGACTCCACGATCTGCGAGGGGCGGAACGGGAAGCGGTCCACTTCGCCGCGCGCCGTCGAGCCGGTCAGAACCAGGACCGTGTGCATGCCGGCCTCCAGGCCCGACTTCACGTCCGTATCCATCCGGTCGCCGATCATGGCCGCGGTCTCCGAGTGCGCATCGAGGGCGTTGAGCGCGCTCCGAACCATCAGCGGGTTCGGCTTGCCGACGAAATAGGGCTCGACGCCCGTGGCGCAGCTGATCAGCGCGGCAACCGCCCCGGTAGCCGGGACGGGTCCGTCGGGCGTGGGCCCGCTGGGATCGGGATTGGTGGCGATGAATCGGGCGCCGGCCGAGACCAGCCGGATCGCGCGCGTTACCCGTTCGAAGCTGTAGGTTCGCGTCTCGCCGATGACGACGTAGTCGGGGTCTCGTTCGGTGAGCGTGTAGCCCGCGTCGTGTAGTGCGGTGGTCAGCCCCGACTCGCCGATGACGAAGGCCGATCCGTTCGGCCGCTGCCTGCTCAGGAATCGCGCCGTTGCCAGCGCGGAGGTCCAGATCGCCGCTTCCGGTACTCGGAGGCCGCTGGCAAGCAGCCGGGCCGCCAGATCGCGCGGCGTGTACATGGAGTTGTTGGTCATGACCATGAAGCGCATGCCCAGCTCGTCCAGGCGGGTCAGGAACCGGCCGGCGCCGGGGATGGCGGCGTCGTCGTGGACGAGGACGCCGTCCATATCGATCAGCCAGGACCGAATCTCAGGCGGCGTCATCGAACCTCCGTGTCTTCATTGGTGCCCTGGCGCGATCTTACCCGGCCCGTAAGCACGGTCGCGGCCGCCGCGATGGACCTGAGCCAGGACCGGCGTGAGGTCGCAGACGGGCTCATCGGGTCTTCCAGACGGATCTGGGTCAGAGTAGATTGTGGCATCGTCCCGGCAGTTTGGAATGGAGTTCCTGATGCGCAGGCTCGCGGTCTTCTTCGTGGGCCCTCTGCCGCTCCTCGTGAGCGAGCGGCTGCGGCGCTCCGGCGCGTTTGATCTGCCGTGAACGTTCCGGCGGCCGCGGCCTCCGCTGAGGGTGGCGGCCTCTCCGTCCTGCGCAACCGGCCGTTCCTTCTGCTCTGGCTGGCCCAGTTGGCGACCCAGGTCGGCGGCAACATGGTCATGCTCGGCCTGCTCGTCATCATCACGTCCACCTACAGCGGCTCCAAGATCGCCATCAGCGTTCTTCTGCTGTGCTTCCTTGCACCGGCGATCGTCTTCTCGGCCCTCGCCGGCGTCTTCGTGGACCGGGTAGACAAGCGACTCGTCCTGGTCGCCACGAACGTGCTCCGCGGCGTGGCCTTCGTGGCGGTGTTCCTGGTCAGCAGCAACCTGCTCTTGCTGTACCTGCTGATGATCCTGGTCTCGACACTCACGACGTTCTTCGGCCCGGCCGAGGCTTCGATGATTCCCTTCGTCGTGCCGAGATCCCAACTGCTGGCAGCCAACGGCCTCTTCGCCCTGACGTCCAATGCCGCGTTTGCGCTGGGCTTCGCCCTGTTCGGGCCGTTCGTCATCGCCATTGCCGGGCCGCAGACGCTGATCCTGATAGTGGCCGCGCTCTACTTCGTCGCCGCCGTCTTCTGCGTGATCCTGCCAACGTCCCTGCCGCCGGCACCGCCGCCGCCGCTGCTGCCGTCGACGCTCCCGTTCTCCCTCCCGGCGGCCCTCCCCATGCCGGCACGGAAGGGAGCGTCCACTCACACGGTCGCGGTCGCGGGCAAGGCGGTCAAGGGCACATTCGGGCAGCTGGTCGAGGGCATCGCGTACATCCGCGAGCACCACAACGTGGGCTGGTCGCTCTCCTACATGGGGGTCACCGGTGCGCTGATCGGCATCCTGGCGGTGCTCGGCCCGGATTTCGCCAAGACGTCCCTGGGGCTCGGCGACAAGGGCCTGGTTGTGGTCGTCCTGCCCCTCGGCGTGGGCATCGTCACGGGGGTCCTGGGCGTCAACGCCTACGGTCACAACTTCACGAGGCGGCGGATCATCGAGGCGGGATTGATCGTGCTCGGTCTCCTGCTCGCCTTGCTCTCGGCTCTCGGCTCGATCTGGCACTTCCTCAACGTCCAGATATCTGCGACGGCCGGCACCGTCAGCTTGCAGGACCTCAACCAGGCCGTTTCGCTGCTCTCGGTCGTCGTCGGGATCGCGTTGGTCGCGGGCATCTGCTACGCCGTCGTCGCCATCTCCGCACAGACCCAGCTCCAGGAGGAGCTTCCGGAGGAGGTCCGAGGGCGAGTCTTCGGCATCCTCAACATGCTCGTGTCCGTCTCGAGCTTGCTCCCGATCATGGTCGTGGGACCCGCCGCCGACTTCTTCGGATCATCCGCGGTCCTGCTCGCGGTTTCGCTCGTCGTGAGCGCCTGGGGCCTGGCCAGCGCAATTCGCCGCAGACCCGAGAAGCCGGCATAAGAGGGTTTTCATACTCGCGGCCGGCACCCCCCGAGGAGCATCTTCCGGGAAGCATGCGGCCTCATGCCCGGGGCACGCTTGCGCGACTACCGGAGGACCCAGATGGCGACCGCGGTTCCGAAGCTTCGGCTGCGTTCGATCAACCTGCGCCCGGCCAACAGTCTGCGGCGCTTTGGGACGATCTTCTTCGTGACAGGGTCGGTCGTCTTCATCCTGCTCATTCTCGAGCGATTCCTGACGCTCGTCAGCGCCTTCAGCGGGATCGTCATGATCTGCTTCCTGGCCTGGCTGCTGGCGTTCGTCGTCAGCCCGGTCGTCGACGGGGCGGCCCGTCGTCTGCACATTGGACGAGGCATCGCGGTGGGTCTGGTCTACGCCTGCGTGGCCCTGACCCTCGTCGGCCTGGTTCTTGCGGCGGGGTCCACCGGCATCACCGAAGCGACGAACCTGGTGAATCGATTCGACGAGGCCACGGCGACCATCAGCGGCAGCCTGGCCTCGCTGCAGAAGAGCCTTGGAATCAGCACCGGCACGATCGACCTCGCGGCCCTGTTCCGCGAGGGCGCGGCCAGAATCCTGCCCGATATCAAGGCGACCCTCGGAACACAGTCCGGGGCCATCGCCGGGACCGTGGCCTCGATCGTGGGCACCCTCTCGATGATCCTGATCCTGTCGGTCTTCATCGTCTCCGACGCCGATGGCCTTCAGGCCAAGTGGCGCAGGGTGATCCCAAATCGCTTTGAGACCCAGCTCGATCTCTTCGATCGGTCGGTCGGTCGAGCATTCAGAGGGTGGCTCTGGTCCCAGGTGATCCTCATCGCCATCCAGGTCACGCTGACGATCGTCGTCGGCCTGGTCTTCGGCCTGCCGTACCTGTTCCTCTTGTGCCTGGTTGCGGCGCTCTGCATGCCGATCCCCTTCGTGGGTCCGGGCCTGGCGCTGCTGCCGCCGATCTTCATCGCCGCGGCCTTCGTGCCGGGTGCCTTCATCCCGGTCACCCTCGTGTTGTTCATCGGCCAGGCGCTGATCATGAACCTGGCGGTGCCGCGGCTGATGAAGAAGACCTCGGGAGTTCATCCGCTCGTCACACTGCTGTCCGTCCTGGTCGGGGCGCAAGTCGCCGGGATCTGGGGCGCGCTCTTCGGGCTGCCGGTGGCGGCGGTCATCTCGATGCTGGCCAACTACGTCATCAATATCCAGGCGGTCCGGGAAGTCGAAGGCGTGGACCTGGCCGAGGTCACGACCGCGATTCGAGCGGCCTACCCGGAGGCCACGCCGGAAGAGGTCCTGGCCGAAGCCGCCGACCAGGCCGAGGCGATCTACGCCTCTCAGCGCGAAGAGAGAGTGACGCCGTCGCCGGCGCCGGCGCCGCCTCAAGCGGCCTAGTAGCAGATCGGCACCGCGGAGCTTCTCGCGCAGGTCGGCCCGGCCGGCGGCCCCGACGGGATCCTGGCGCTAAAGCCTCAGCGAAGGCGACGCGGGCATCATGCATTCGCCCAGAATAGGACTGTCTTACATCATCCAGGTCTGGACTGATATCATGTCAACCGTGATACGAACCCAGATATCGCTGACCGAAGCGCAGATGGACCGCCTTCGACGCGAGGCCAGGCGGCGGCATACCTCCATTGCGGCCATCATCCGCGACGCCGTCGACGCTACGGTGACGGAAGACTCCGATCGATTGACCCGGCAGCGACGTGCTTTCGGCCTGGCGGGCGCATTCTCATCCGGGCGGTCCGACACCTCGGAGCGCCACGACGAGATCCTGGGCGAAGAGACCCGCTGGTGATCGTTTTCGTCGACACCAGCGCGGTCTATGCGCTCCTCGACGCCGGCGACTCGAACCACGAGCGCGCGCTCCGCGCCACGGCACGCCTGCTCGGCGAGGAGCTGGTGACACACAGCTACGTTGTCGTGGAGCTCGTCTCGCTCGTCCGTCGTCGTCTCGGCGCCGACGCTGCTGCCCGACTGATCGACGAGGTCCTACCGGCTATCGAGGTCACCGACGTCGACGCCTCGCTGCGCTCCCGCGCTCTCGCAGCCTTCCGCGCCACAACCGGTTCGGCCGTGTCGCTGGTCGACCGGACCAGCTTCGAGTTCATGCGTCAGCGCGGGATCAGCCGAGCCTGGGCGATGGACTCCGAGTTCGCCACGGAAGGCTTCGAACTCGAGGCGTAGGAACGGAGACGAAGGCTAGCAGTTCGAGAAGGCCGAGCTAAGGCCACTCCGCCATCAAACGCTCGCTCCGCCACACGCGCACGACGCGGACCCGCTCGCCGTCCAGTCGATAGACCACGCGGAACGGCGGCCTGACGAGTTCACGCAACCATGGCTGATCGAACTCGGGGACGACTCTGCCACTCTCCGGGAACTCCGCCAGCTGGTCTAGGCACGCAAGGATCTCGCGCACCAGCCGCTCCCCCACCTCCGGCGCCGACTGAGAGTCGTACCACTGTCGGACTTCTTGCAGGTCGCGAACGGCCGATTCAGAGAGCGATATCCGCTGGACCACTCAGCTGAGCCCGAGCGTGCGTCTGGCATCCTCCACGGACACTTCGCGGCCTTCCTCCAGGTCGAAGAGACCGGCAATGACGGCCCGCATGAACTCGCGCTCTTCCTGCGCGGCCTCGAACTCAAGCAGAGTCTGCACGACCGCGACGCCCCGACCACGGCTCGTCAAGAGGACGGGACGACCGGACTCACTCGCTCGCCGAACCACCTTCCCGGGGTTCACCTTCAAGTCCCCCAGAGGGACCACGTCCTCGGAGAACTTGACTGTGGTCCGCATCAGGACCTCCTTTGGTACCGCTTAACAGGTGCTTAGAATAGCACCTGTTAGGGGCCATCGTGCTGCACGACTGCTCGGAGCGTAGGCACATCCACGTCAAGGGCGGCGGTCGAGGCGAGGCTAAGTACTGGCTTGAACCAGTGGTAGAGCAGGCGGCAACTCGGGGCTACACTGGCCGGGATCTCTCGAGGATTGAGCGCCGCATACGCGACAATCGCGAGGCGCTGATCCGGCGTTGGGACGAAGCGTGCGAAGGCGAACCGACATGAAGGCCGCACTAATCCGAGATGTCCGCGTGGACGACCAGCAGATTACGTTCATGCTCACGGACGGCCGCGAAGTGTCCGCGCCCACCTCATGGTCGGCACGCCTGACGAGGGCAAACCCGAAGCAGCGCGCGACGTGGCGGCTGGGCGGCTTCGGAACCCACGTCGAATGGCCGGCGATCGACGAACACATCGGTCTCTGGACCCTCTTGGGCGTGCCCGAAGAGGAAGTCCTGGAGGCCGGAGGGTTCAACATCGACCGGAACTCGGTCCGCAGCTAACAGCGCTAGGAGCGCGAGCTACCCGACCGCGACCTCTACACCTGTTCGAGCTTTGCGCCCTGGTAGCCGATCGTGAAGAGCGTGGCGGGCATGGGTGGTGTGTAGGTCGGACCGCAATCGGCTACCTGCCTGACGCCTACCGCTACTTCGCCGGGAACCCTGCCGCCAGGATCCGCGCCAGCTTCTCGATCGCAGCTGCATCCAGGGCCGGCGTCGCGGTGATCAGCTTGCGAAGCGACTTCGGGTCCTCAAGACGCACGCCGCGGAACGAGCTGGGGGCAAATAGAAGCGGCCAGTCGACGTCGATGAAGCACAGCACCGGCGTGACGGGCATCGCGACCTCGACCGAGGCGAGCAGCGTCTCCACGGCCTTCACCTGCCAGCCCATGTTCTCGGCGAGTTTCGAGCAGTCGCGGCCGCCGACGTACAGGCGGTTGTCCGTGCGGAAGAGACCCCCTCTGTCCCGAATCCGGAGGCGGCCTTCGTAGTGTTTGGCGTCGACGACGAAGAGCCCGGCCGGAGCGATCACGAGATGGTCGATGTTCCCGCGCGTGCCGGGGACGCTTCGGTCGTGGAGGGTGACGACGTCGGGTAGGCCGGCGAGCGCATCGGCCAGTTCCTTCTCACCGCGCGCTCCTTTCGCCCAGGCTCGGGTCGACTGGGGTTCGTCGGTGAGGGTGAGAACGATCCCGCCGAGTCGGTTGCCGAACCTTTGCCTCGTTGCCGCCTCACGCTTAGCCGCTCGGCGGTCGTGTTCTCGTTGGGCCGAAGCGCCCGCGGTCCCACCATCGATCGGCGCCGCCTCAGTGGTGGCCGGCTCGCCCGGGCAGGCCACGCAGCGGACCGTCTTGGACGCCGCGTGATACAGGGCCTGGGCACCTTGCGGAAGTGCGGCGCCGCAAGCGACGCAAGTGCCTGCGTAGCGGAGGCGGAGCTTCTTCAGATCGGCGGGCGGAGTCTGGGAATGGTCAGCGTCGGCTGTCATCTCAGCGTCGAGTCCACGCTGGAAGCCGGCCGTCATGCGTGGCGGCGTGCTCGCGCTTGAGACGCTCCTCGAGTTGGCGGAAGTCATTCGCGGGATATACCGCGACTTCGACATTGCCGACGCGGCCAGCGTCGAAAAGGAGCCCGTTCACACGTTTCGTCGTCGCCCCTCCAACGCCTCCGAGGTAGTTGCCTAACAGTCGGCGTCGCAGGCAGCTTGTCGACCCGACGTACAGCCATTCGCCGGTCACGCGATCGCGGAAGACGTACGCACCCGAGCCAGAGCCGAGATCCGGCAACCGCGACACCGATAGGTCCGCGAACAGAATCCACTCGACTGGCACGGCGAGCCTCCAGTTGATGCGGCCGCTTCCTACGCCGCGGCCCAGTGTTCCGAGAGGACCTCGGCTTGTTCTAGGACGGTGATGGTGGCTTTGGCTTGCTTGTCGGGCGGGTAGCCGTGTTTGCGGAGGCAGCGCTTTACCAGGACGCGGAGGTGGGCTTGGACGTTTTCGCGGACGGTCCAGTCGATGGTGACGTTGGCTTTGACGGTGGCGACCAACTCGCGGGCGATGTCGCGGAGGGTTTCGTCGCCTAGAACGGCTACCGCGGAGTCGTTCACTCCGAGCGCGTCGTAGAACGCGAGCTCATCCTCAGTCAAGCCCAAGGCCACGCCACGTGCGTCGGCGGCGCGCATCTGTTTCGCCAGATCGATGAGCGCCTCGATGACCTGGGCTGTCTCGACGGCGCGGTTCTGGTAGCGGCGGACTGCCTCGTCGAGCATCTTCTCGAACGAGCGAGCTTCCACCACGTTGCGTCGGGACCGTGACTTGATCTCACCCTTGAGCAGCTTGGCGAGCAGCTCCACGGCCAGGTTCTTCTGTGGCATGTCGTGGACTTCGGCGAGGAAGTCGTCCGAGAGGATCGAGATGTCGGGCTTCTTGAGGCCGGCGGCGGCGAAGATGTCGATGATCTCGTCGGACGCCACCGCGCGGGAGACGATCTGGCGGATGGCGTGGTCGAGGTCCTCGCGCGCGCCCGAGCCGCCGTGCGCGCCCTTGGCGAGGACGGCGCGAACAGCCTGGAAGAAGGCCACGTCGTCGAGGATCGACATCGCTTCATCCGACGGCACGGCCAATGCGAACGCTCGCGATAGCGAATACACGGCGTCAGCCAGCCGCTGCTTCCCGTCCTTCTGCGCGAGGATGTGCTCCTGCGCCCGCGGCAGCACGGAGACCCGCTCCCCGGCCGAGCCGCGCGAGAACGCCGACCAATCGAAACCATGGAAGAGCCCGCCGCAGACCTCGTACTCGCGGCGCATCGCCATGACCGCCTCGGCCTGAGAATGCTCCACCTTCCCGCGGCCGCCACTCTCCGTGTAGACCGCCAGAGCCTTGCGCAGTTCGTCCGCCAGGCCCAGGTAATCCACCACCAGGCCGCCCGGCTTGTCCTTGAAGACGCGGTTCACGCGCGCGATNNCCGTGCATGGGCTTGTCCACGTACATCGTGTGGAGGCTGGGCGCATCGAAGCCGGTGAGCCACATGTCGCGGACGATGACGATGCGGAACCGATCCGTCGGGTCGCGGAAGCGACGAGCCAGCGCCTCGCGGCGGGACTTGTTGCGGATGTGCCCCTGCCAATCCAGCGGATCGGAGGCGGAGCCGGTCATAACGACCTTGAGCGAGCCGGCGTCGTCGCCTTCGCCTGCCCACTCGGGCCGCAGCGCCACGATCTCGCGGTACAGCTCCACGCAGATCCGGCGACTCATGCAGACGACCATGGCCTTGCCATCCATGACTTCGAGCCGCTTCTCAAAATGATCGACCAGGTCGGCGGCGACGAGCCGCAAGCGCTTCTCCGAGCCGACGACGGCGGCCAGCTGCGCCC
>PMBR01000100.1 GCA_003152995.1 Chloroflexota bacterium
ACCTGCCCCCGGACTACTACCGCGAACTCCCCAAGCTTGCCGAAGGACATCTCGCGGGCTACCCGCGGGTCCTGGGCATCACCTGGGCATATATCGCGCATACGGATAGCCGCTTTGAACCGGAGAGTCTGAGGCGCATGGTGCGCGCCTATCAGAGCGTCGAGCCTCTGACGATAGGCGAACTTTGGGCGATCGCGATCAGCCTCCGGATCCTCCTCGTCGACAACCTCCGCCGCATCGCGGAGTTGATCGTGCGAAGCCGGGCAGACCGGCAGAAGGCGGACGAGATCGCCGACGATCTGCTCGGCCTCGGCAAGGACGGCCCTGAGGCCGCCGCCGCGGCCATGCGTCGGCTCGCGCCCGGATCGCTCCCGGCGGCGGCCCGTGTTGAGCTCTTCCAGCGCCTGCGCGATCAGGACCCGGCGGTCACGCCCGCCCTCGGCTGGCTGGAGAAGCTTCTCGCGGCCCAGGGGATCACCGCCGAGGAGGTAGTCCGCCTCGAGCACCAGCGCCAGGCGACGATGAACGTGACGGTCCGAAACGTGATCACGAGCATGCGCCTCATCTCGTGGTTCGACTGGGCCGAGTTCGTCGAGAGCGTCGGTTTGGTCGACGAAGTCCTTCGAACGCGAAGACCGTTCGCGGAGATGGACTTCGCGACTCGAGATCGCTACCGGCACGCCGTCGAAGAACTGTCGCGGGGTTCGGGCCTGTCCGAGATCGAGGTCGCCAGGAGGGCCGTGGCGATGTCGGATGCCCCGCCGTCGACCGACGACGCCGAACCGTCGGTGGAGGCTCGACGGCGAGATCCCGGCTACTACCTGATCTCCGAAGGTCGCTTCGCGTTCGAGCGAGTCCTCCACGTTCAGGCGCCGTTGGCCAACCGACTTCGGCGCGTTTATGTCCGGGCCGCGGGGCGTGGATACCTCGGGACGCTCGCGCTGGTCACGGCGCCCATCCTCGCCGTGCCGCTCCTTCTGTCCGGGTGGCCGCCGACCGGCGCCGCCGTCCTCATAGCGATCCTCGCGCTCCTGCCGGCCTCCGATCTCGCGATCGCGCTCGTCAACTGGGAAGTCACCCACGTGCTGGGTCCGAGGCCACTGCCCCGACTCGACATGGACGATGGCGTGCCGTCTCGGCTCCGAACGCTCGTCGTGGTGCCGATGCTCCTCACCAACGAGGCCGACGCCGAGGCCCGGGTCGCCGGTCTGGAGATTCACTACCTGGCGAACCGCGAGGGCGATATTCGGTTCGCTCTGCTGTCGGATTGGCTGGACGCGCCGAGCGAACACATCCCCGGTGACGACGAGCTTCTTTCGACGGCGGCGGCGGCAATCGACCGGCTCAACGAGCGCCACGGGGAGGCTCCAGGGGGCGGAGCCCGGTTCCTGATCTTGCACCGGAAGCGACGCTGGAACGCGACCGAGGGCTGCTGGATGGGCTGGGAGCGCAAGCGCGGCAAGCTCGAGGAACTGAATGCCCTTCTGCGGGGCTCGACCACGACCGGGATCCTGACGACGGCGCGAAGCGCGTCGACCCCGCCGACGGGAGTGCGCTACGTGGTCACGCTCGACGCCGATACGCGGCTGCCACTGGGCGCCGTGGGTCGCCTCGTGGGGACGATCGCCCATCCTCTCAATCAGGCGTTCTTCGAATCGCGGGCCGGCCGCGTGACCCGGGGCTACGGCGTGCTACAGCCGCGGATCACCTCGACGCTCCCGGCCGAGCATGGAGGATCGTTCTTCCAACGAATCTTCTCCGGATCGGCCGGGATCGACCCGTACGCATCCGCAGTGTCCGACGTGTACCAGGACCTGCTCCAGGAGGGAAGCTTCACGGGCAAGGGGATCTACGACGTCGACGCCTTCGGCGCGGCGATGGCGGACCGAGTGCCCGAGAACGCGCTCCTGAGCCACGACCTGTTCGAGGGCGTGTTCGCGCGAGCCGGGCTGGTAACCGATATAGAGCTCTTCGACGAATTCCCTTCGAACTACCTGGTCTCAACGGCTCGGCAGCATCGCTGGGCACGCGGCGACTGGCAGCTCCTGCCATGGATCCTCGGCCGGGCCGGAGATGCGACGGGCCGGCGCAGGCCGGATTCCATGCCCGGCATCGCGCGCTGGAAGATGGTCGACAACCTGCGTCGGACCATGTCCGCTCCTCTCACGCTGGCGACACTCGTGGCGGCATGGACGCTCGCCTCCGTTTCGGCGGGTATCTGGACAGCCTTCGTCCTGGCGTCGATGATCGTGCCCGAGGCACTGCCCGTCATAGCGGGGCTGCGGCCGCAACGGCAGGGCATCTCAAAGCGCAGCCACCTGCGAGCCGTGGCCGGAGACATCTCCCTTGCCGTGGCCCACGTCTTCCTCGGCTTGACGTTCCTCGCTCACCAGGCGTGGCTGATGGTCGACGCGATTCTGCGAACGCTGGTGCGCGTCTACGCCACGCGGCGGAAGCTCCTCGAGTGGACGACTGCGGCGCAAGCCAAGGCCCGGCCCGATGTCGACCTCGTGGGGTTCTACCGGCAGATGGCGGGCGGCGTCGGCATCGCGGCCATCGCAGCGGTCCTCGTTCTGGCGGTGAAGCCGAGCGCGGTCTTGATAGCCGCACCGTTCATCGCGCTGTGGCTGCTGTCGCCTGTCGTGGCCCGACTGGTCAGCCTGCCGCCGCCCGAGTCGGCGGCAGAGCAGCTTTCGCCTGCCGACGTCAAGTCGCTCCGCCTGATCGCCCGCCGGACCTGGCGGTTCTTCGAGACGTTCGTCGGCCCGGAGGACCACGGGCTGCCGCCCGACAACTTCCAGGACGATCCGACGCCAGCCGTCGCGCATCGCACCTCGCCGACGAACATCGGGATGTACCTGCTTGCGACGGTGACGGCTCGCGACTTCGGTTGGATCGGGACCCTCGAGATGGTGGAGCGCCTGGAGGCGACGCTCGCGACGATCGCCGGCCTGGAGCGGTTCCACGGGCACCTGTACAACTGGTACGACACCCGCGACCTGCGCCGGCTCGATCCGGCGTACGTGTCGTCGGTCGACAGCGGCAATCTCGCCGGCCACCTGCTCGCCCTGTCCAACGCCTGCCGCCAGATGATCGACCAACCGTTTCCGATCGCGGCCGCGCTGGCTGGGATCGGTGACGGAATCGCGCTGACGCGGGAGGCCGCGGGCGCTATCGGCGACGACCGGAGAAGTCAGACGCTCACCCGGCGACACCTCGCGGAGGCTCTCGAACTGCCGGCGGATGTCGGCGACGCCGTGCCCGTAACGCCCGAGGCCTGGGCCGCCCGCCTGGCCGAGCTGTCCACGTACGGCCGGACGCTTTCGGACATGGCCGCGGCTATCACCGCAGAGCGCGGCGAGGCCGCTGACGGCGACCTGGTGACTTGGGCTGAAGCGACCCGGCTGGCCGTGAGCGGCCACGCTAGAGACCTCGCGCTGCTCCAAGCGACCCCGCTCATGACGGTCTTCCCGACGATCGCCGAGATGTCCGATCTGCCGGTCGGCGAAGTCGGGGGCGGATCGTCGGCCGCGGCAACGCTCGTTCGGCGCCTCCAGGCCATCTCCGCCCAGGCCCAGCAGCTCTTCCGTGAGATGGACTTCACTTTCCTGTTCGACCCGACGAGAAAACTCTTCTCCATCGGATTTCGGGTCCTCGACGGCACGTTGGATCCGAGCTACTACGACCTGCTCGCCTCCGAGTCACGCCTGGCCAGCTTCCTCGCGATCGCGAAGGGCGATGTCGCCCCCGACCACTGGTTCCGGCTCGGTCGCGCGCTGACACCGGTCGGTCGTGGCTCCGCCCTGATCTCATGGTCCGGGTCCATGTTCGAGTACCTGATGCCCGCCCTCGTGATGCGCGCCCCTGCCCTGAGCCTGCTCGACCAGACGCATCGACTCGTCGTGGCCCGCCAGATGAGCTACGCGGCCGGGCTCGGCGTGCCCTGGGGTATTTCCGAATCGGCGTTCAACGCGCGAGACCTCTCGCTCACCTATCAGTACTCGAGCTTCGGCGTGCCCGGCCTCGGCCTGAAGCGGGGCCTGAGCGAGGACGTCGTCGTGGCGCCGTACGCGACCGCCCTCGCAGCAATGATCCAGCCGGAGGCCGCAGTCCGGAACTTCGTTCGGCTCGCAAATGCCGGGGCGAGCGGCCGGTACGGCTTCCGGGAGGCGCTCGACTACACCGCGCGCCGGCTGCCCGAAGGCGCGTCGGTGGCGGTTGTGAAGAGCTACATGGCGCATCACCAGGGGATGGCGCTGGTGGCCCTCGGCAACGTCATCAACAACCGGGCGATGGTGGAGCGCTTCCATTCGGACCCGATCGTCGAGGCGACGGAGCTGCTGCTCCAGGAGCGGATGCCGCGTGACGTGCTCGTGGCCCGGCCGCGGGCCGAAGAGGTGAAGAGCGCGGCCGACGTGCGCGATCTCGTGCCGCCGGTCCTCCGTCGCTTCACCTCTCCGCACGGCTCGACCCCACGGACGCATCTCCTGTCGAATGGGCGGTACGCGGTCATGGTGACCGCCGCGGGATCCGGCTACAGCCGCTGGCGCGACTTGGCGGTGACCCGCTGGCGCGAGGACGTGACTCGTGACTCGTGGGGCAGCTATCTCTTCCTGCGCGACATGGACACCGGCGCGGTCTGGTCGGCGGGGCACCAGCCCAGCGGCAAGGAAGCGGACAGCTACGAGGTCTCCTTCTCGGAGGATCACGCCGAGTTCTCCCGTCGTGACGGATCGATCGCGACGCGCCTGGTCGTCGTGGTGTCGGCGGAGCACGACGCCGAGATCCGCCGCGTGTCGCTGACTAATCTCGGCTCGCACTATCGCCAGATCGAGCTGACGTCGTACGCGGAAATCGCTCTCGCGCCGCAGGCGGCCGACGCCGCCCATCCGGCCTTCCAGAACCTGTTCGTCCAGACGGAGTTCGTGGCCGACATCGGCGCTCTCCTGGCAACCCGCCGTCCAAGATCCAGTGACGAGAAGCCGATCTGGGCCGCACATGTCGCGGCGGTCGAGGACGAGACCGGCGGGGTCATCCAGTACGAAACGGATCGCGCCCGGTTCCTTGGTCGGGGCCGGTCGGTCCGCTCGCCGGTCTCGGTCATCGATGGACGTCCGCTCTCGAACACTGTCGGCCCGGTGCTGGATCCGATCTTCAGCCTGAGGTGTCGGGTCAAGCTCGCCCCCGGCGCAACCGCCCACGCGATCTTCTCCACCGGCGTCGCCGAGTCACGCGAGGACGCCCTGGACCTGGCCGACAAGTATCGCGAGTCGGCCACCTTCGAACGGGCGGCGACCCTGGCCTGGACGCAGGCCCAGGTCCAGCTCCTTCACATGGGGATCGGGGCCGACGAAGCGCTCCTCTTCCAGCGCCTGGCCAACCGGATCATCTACTCGGACCCGTCACTTCGACCGGCGGCCAGCCTGCTGGCAAGAAACGAGCGAGGGGCACCGGGCCTCTGGGCTCACGGCATCTCGGGCGACCTGCCCATCGTCATGGTTCGGATAGACGAGGTCGAAGACCTCGACATCGTTCGGCAGCTGCTCCGCGCCCACGAATACTGGCGGCTGAAGCTCCTCGACGTCGACCTCGTGATCCTCAACGAGCATGGCGCCACGTACGCCCAGACGCTCCAGGATTCGCTCGAGGCCCTGGTGCGGATGAGCCAGTCCAGCCTCGTCCCCGAGGGCCATCCGGGGCACGGCGGGGTGTACATCCTGCGCGGCGACCACATCTCCACCGAGGACCGCACGCTCCTACAGTCGGCCGCCCGGGCCGTCGTTCTGAGCCGTCGGGGCAGCCTTGCCGATCAGGTCATCCGCCTGGAACGCCCGGCCGAGAAGATCGCCGCGCCCGCGGCACCGCCCGTTGTCAGGCAGTCCAGGATAGAAGCGCCCGCGCCGCGTCCTGAGCTTGAGTTTCCCAATGGGCTCGGCGGCTTTGCTCAGCACGGGCGTGAGTACGTGACCATCCTGGGTCCGGGACAATCCACCCCCGCGCCGTGGCTGAACGTGATCGCCAACGCCTCGTTTGGGTTCCAGGTCTCCGAATCCGGGTCGGGCTACACGTGGTCCGGGAACAGCCGCGAGAACCAGCTCACCCCATGGTCCAACGACCCCGTCACCGATCCGGCAGGCGAGGCGATCTACATCCGGGACGACGACAGCGGCGAGTTGTGGGGCCCTACGGTACAGCCGATCCGCCTGGACGAATCGACATACGTCGCCCGTCACGGCCCCGGATACAGCCGGTTCGAGCATCTGCACGACGGCATCGAGCTCAACCTCGTCCAGTTCGTCCCGCTCGACGACGCCCTGAAGGTCTCGGTATTGAACATCGAGAACCGATCGGGGCGAACCAGGCGGCTGTCCGTGACCGCTTATGCCGAGTGGGTGCTGGGAACGTCGCGCGGGGATAGCAGCCCTCGGATCGTGACGGCATTGGAGCCGGAGACGAAGGCGCTCCTGGTGCGTAACCCGTGGAATACGGAGTTCACCGGGCGGGTCGCGTTCCTCGACCTCGGCGGGCGGCAGACGGCGTGGACGGCCGATCGGACCGAATTCCTCGGCCGCAATGGCGCTCCGGACCGGCCCGCCGGCATGGAGCGCGGATACCGGCTGACGGGAGCCTCCGGCGCCGGCATGGATCCGTGCGCCGCACTTCAGACCAGCTTCGAGCTGGCCAATGGAGCGCGGACCCAGGTGCTCGTGCTGCTCGGCGAGGCGGGCGGGGCCACCGCAGCGGCCGACCTCATCCGTCGCGGGCGGGCGGCGGACCATGAGGCGACACTACGCGACGTGGCGGGTTTCTGGGAAGACGCCCAGGGTTCGGTTCAGGTGCGGACACCCGACCGCTCGATGGACATCCTGCTCAACGGCTGGCTCATATATCAGACGCTGGCTTGCCGACTGTGGGCGAGGACGGCGTTCTACCAGGCCGGCGGCGCCTACGGGTTCCGCGACCAGCTCCAGGATGTCATCGCCCTGATGGTCTCGAAGCCCGCGCTCGCCAGGGAACAGCTCCTGCGAGCCGCGGGACATCAGTTCGTCGAGGGAGATGTCCAGCATTGGTGGCATCCGCCGTCCGGTCGAGGCGTCCGGACCCGGATCTCGGACGATCGCCTGTGGCTGCCGTACGCGGTCGATCGCTACATCTCTATCACGGGCGACACGGCGGTCCTCGACGAGACCGTCCCCTACATCGAGGGACCGGCGCTGCGATCGGACCAGACGGACGCCTACTTCCTGCCGGAACCTTCACGCGAGTCGGCTTCGCTGTTCGACCACTGCGTGGCGGCCCTCGACCGGAGCCTGGCGTTGGGCGTACACGGCCTGCCGCTTATCGGTTCGGGCGACTGGAACGACGGCATGAACCGAGTCGGCAATCAGGGCCGGGGGGAGAGCGTCTGGCTGGGATGGTTCCTGCACACCGTTCTGGCCGCCTTTGCTCCCGTCGCCGAGTCTCGCGGCGAGCTTCCTCGCGCGGCCCGGTGGCGAAGCCACATGAAGGCGCTCCGGAGGGCGCTCGAACGCGACGGTTGGGACGGCGACTGGTACCGCCGAGCTTTCTTCGACGACGGCACTCCGCTCGGCTCCGCGAGTAACGTCGAGTGCCGGATAGACTCGATTGCCCAGTCTTGGAGCGTCCTGTCGGGGGCGGCGAATCTGCCGCGCGCCGAGCGGGCGATGGCCGCCGTGGAGGAGTACCTCGTTCGGCGCGGTGACGGGATCGTCCTGCTGTTCACCCCGCCATTCGACCATTCCGACGTGGATCCAGGGTACGTCAAGGGGTATCTGCCGGGCATCCGAGAGAACGGCGGCCAGTACACCCACGGCGCCATATGGTCGGTCCTGGCCTTCGCGGCGCTGGGTGACGGCGACAAAGCCGGAGAGTTGTTCTCCATCCTGAACCCCATCAACCATGCCAGCACTCGCGCCGGCGTCCAGCGCTACAAGGTCGAGCCCTACGTCATGGCGGCCGACATCTACTCTGAACCGCCGCACGTGGGCCGCGGTGGTTGGACCTGGTACACGGCTTCGTCGGGCTGGATGTACCAGGGCGGCGTCGAGTGGATCCTGGGATTCCGTCTTCGCGGAACGACACTCTTCATTGATCCCTGCATCCCCCGAGCCTGGCCCGGTTACGAGATCGACTTCCGCTACCACTCCGCCAAATACCAGATCGTCGTGGAGAATCCGCAAGGGGTCAGTCGCGGGGTGGCTTCGATGGAACTCGACGGACAGGCGCTGCCGGGCGGCGGCGCCGCGCTGGCGGGCGGAGGCGTCACGATTCCGGGCGGAGGCGCCGCGGTGCCGCTCGTCGACGACGGTGGTACGCATCACGTCCGGGTCGTCCTCGGCCAGGCCTAGCGCCGGCGGGGACGGACTGGCACTGTGCTCGAGTTCGGAGGGAACCGATGCCGTCCATGGTTCTTCAGGACTGTACTGGGCATCTCAGAACAGGACGTCATGGAGGCTGCCGGATCTACAAAGGGTGTTTTCATCGGTTCGATTGATGACAGTACGACCCTTGCGGGCGATGATGTGCCAATGAGCGAAGCCAGACTTAGCGAGGGCCTGGACCTTTCCTTGCTCTCACCACGAGAGACCGAAGTGCTCGACGTGGCCGTCCAGGGTCTGTCTGCGCGCGACATCGCCAGGCGACTCTCGCTCACGGAAGCCACGGTCCGGAGCCATCTGTCTGCGACCTACTCGAAGCTCGGGGTGTCCGGCCGGGTGGAGCTCCTCGCGCGCATGCACGGGGCCGCCGCCGGCGATCGAGGGTCGCACCTATCCGACGGCGACCACCGCGGCCTGCAGACTGACGGCAATCGTGCGGTCAAGCCGATGGTGAGCCTCCGGAGCTTGTCCATGTGGGCTTACATGCTCTCCTTCGGCGCTCTGTTCGGCTATGCAACCTATGGCTACACGATCACGAACATCGATGGCACGACCGACACCGGCATGATCTTTGTCTGGGTGATCATGGCCCTTGTCGGTTCCACCTTGATCGGGCTCAAGAACCGCCGTATAGGCGACAAGCGGCTGAGAGCTCGGATCAACGTGACCGATCTGGCCGTGCTGATGGCCGCGCTGGTGCTCATCGCGGTGCTGCCAGGCTTCATCGGCATGCTGAAGGGGGTCGTCCTCCTGGCGCTCTTCGCCCCCTACGCGTATTGGTACTTCACAACCCTGAAATCCGCGGGGCTCCGGTAGCCGCTGCCCCTGGCGGTGCGACGCAACCCGGGGGCTGGGCGCGCCCCGGAAGGCATCGAGCGTGGGAACAGGTCCGGGCGCCGACGACGAGCCGGCGGCCTCAGATCAAGGCTTGTATTTCGTGTAGAGGAGCGGGTCGCGGGCACCTGCGATATTGCCACCCGACCACGGGTAGCAGATCCACACCTCGAAATGCAGGTGCGCACCGACCGCTGCTCCCGTGGCGCCGATGCTGCCAACACGCTGACCGGCAGAGACATGCTGGCCGATCTTCACAGTGACGGCCGACATATGGTTGTAAGTGGTGTACAACGTGCCGCCGTGCGAAATCCACACCACGATGCCGCCGGCCGCGCCGTCCGTCCCGCGCTTCCTCCAGCCGGCATAGATGACCGTGCCCGCGGCGGCGGCCACCACCGGAGTCCCGGTCGGCCCGCCGATGTCGAGGCCATCGTGGAAGTGGGCGCAACGTCCCCACCGCGGCTCTCCGTACCATCCGGTGCAGCCGAATCGCTGAGTGATCACATGGTGGCTGACCGCGGGCCAGGTCAACTTGCCGAGCCAATTCGGCACGACACCGGGTGCTTCCTTGACCGGCAGTGACGGAGTCTCGGCGCCGGGTACCAGGAGAAGCTGGCCGGGAACGAGGGTCGGATCGGACAGGTTGTTGACATCGGTCAACTCTTGCGCGGCAATGCCGTACTTGTCGGCGATCGATTGGATCGTCGCGCCCGCTTCGACCGCGATTGCCAGGCCGTCCACCGGCGGGACATTCAGGATCTGGCCGATCTTCACCAGCTGCGGGTCCGCGACGTTGGTGCTGTTGGCCCAGTAGAGCGTCGTGACCGACAGTTCGAAGGAATTGGCGATGCGGCTGAGCGTGTCCCCGGCCCTGACCTTGTATGCGAGAAATGCAGAGCCGGGGATCGGCGTCCCGACCCGCGGCTGAGCCGTGGCCGGTGCGGTGGGACTGGGGGAAGGGCTGGGGGACGGGCTATCCGACGGCGCCTCGGACGGGCTCATGCTGACGCCGATGGCGGCGATCGTGGTCCCGTCGTTCGCAGCGGTCCTGGGCTGCGAGATCGGAAGCGAGGCCATTGCGACCGAGGCCGCGAGCATCAGGCAGATCGCCAGTGCGACCACGCCTCTCCGCCCGACCACGCCTCTCCGCCCGACCACGCCCAATCGCGTGCGTCCGAGCGGTGGCCCTGCATTGTCGATCGAGCGAGCCGAGGCCATTGGGGGCGGCACCTCGCGGAGACGTCCGGCCCGGTCGACGGCGGGGTCGGCGATTGGCCCGGCCTCCCCCGTCAGTCGAACTCGCCGCGTGTAGCGCAGTCCGGCCGTCCCGGCGGGCTTTTCGCCCCGAAGCCGGGCGAGGAGACGATGCGCGGCGTTTCTCTTGGCTGAGGGCAATACCCACTCCGTGTCGGGGCCGGCAATCGCGGCGTCCGGCCGACCTTCAAAGCGGCGGCCGCGCGAGTAACGGGCCGGGTCGCCACTTACCCTACCAGGGGTTGCCCATCGCTGCCAACTCGGCAATAGGCGACAGCGGCGAGCCAACGCCTGGATCTCCTCCCGGCCACGGCTCAGGATGTCGCATTTCATCCGCCCAACCCAACCGGATGAGTCCGCAGCGCGGTGCGCCAGTGAGCCGACGACACCCTATAGTCCAGGGATGGGATCCAGGGCCAACCCACGGGCGGCCCTGCGGCGCGGCCGGACGCCGCGTGCGCCTCGAACCGGAAGGAGAACCTCATGCCGCTGGCAGAACGAGTCGTCGATATCCTCGCGGGCCGGACGGCGGTCGGCGCCCGCGCGACGATCCAGGGGTGGGTCCGGACGCGTCGCGATTCCAACGCCGGGCTGTCGTTTCTGCAGGTTCACGACGGGTCATGCTTCGACGCCCTCCAGATCGTGGCCCCGGCGACCCTCGCCAACTACGGCGACGAGATCCTCCATCTGACCGTCGGCTGCGCCGTCACCGTCACCGGCACGATCGTTCCATCGCAGGGCAAAGGTCAGGCCGTCGAACTCCTCGCCGAATCTGTCGTCGTGGTCGGTTGGGTGGACGATCCGGACAGCTACCCCATCTCGCCCAAGCGGCACTCGTTCGAATACCTCCGCGAGGTCTCCCACCTGCGCCCGCGAACGAACACGTTCGGCGCGGTCGCGCGGGTTCGGCATTGTCTCGCCATGGCAGTGCATCGTTACTTCGATGAGCACGGCTTCTACTGGATCCATACGCCGATCCTGACCGCGAGCGATGCCGAAGGCGCGGGAGAGCTGTTTCGCGTCTCGACGCTCGACCTGGC
>PMBR01000047.1:0-216 GCA_003152995.1 Chloroflexota bacterium
GCGCGGCGTGGCGCGGGGGCAGTGGCGCGCGGCGCGGCGTGGGGCGTGCGGCGCGGGCAGTGGCGAGGGGCGCGCGACGTGGGGCGTGCGGCGCGCCGGCTCGACAGCTGGTGGCCCCCGTGTCCGACCCGTGGCAGAATCGGATCGCGTTCGGCCTGCGGCAGGTAATGCCTTGAGAAGACCGAGCTGGAGGTCCGCCATGCGACTGGTGACGTT
>PMBR01000047.1:245-7917 GCA_003152995.1 Chloroflexota bacterium
GGATCATCGCCCGCGACCCCGGATTCCTCAGGATTCGCGAGGCCCTGGCGCTCACCAACCCGGGCGTGCTCGACGCAATTGCCCTCGCACCTGCGGACGTCCGGTTCGCGGCCCCGATTCCACGGCCGGGCAAGGCGATCGGCGTGGGCTACAACTACCTCGACCACATCCGCGAGCAAGGGCTGGAGCGCCCCGTTCGGCCGGTCCTGTTCTCGATGTTCGCCAGCGCCGTGACGGCGGACCGCGAGCCGATACGGCGGCCGGCCGGAACTCATGCCCTCGACCTGGAGGCCGAGCTGGCGGTCGTGATCGGCGCGCGCGCGAGCCGCGTCAAGCCGGAGGACGGCCTGAGCCACGTCGCCGGGTACACGTCCGCGAACGACGTGACCGCCCGCGACTGGCAGGGCCAGGCGAAGGCTCTCCGACCGGGCGAGAAGGGCGACGGCCAGTGGCTCAGGGCAAAAGGCTCGGACACGTTCCTGCCTCTCGGGCCCGTGCTGGTGACTGCGGACGAGCTGGGCGACGGCCGCGGCCTCCACGTTCGAAGCTGGCGCATGGCGGCGACGGGATCTGACGCCGGCAAGCCCCTGCAGATGCAAGAGGGCAATACCGCCGATCTGCTGTTCGGTGTCGCCGAACTCATCTCGATCATCAGCCAGGAAGTCACGCTGGATCCGGGCGACATCATCGTCACCGGCACGCCGAGTGGCGTCGGGGTCTTCCGCGATCCGCAGGTCTTCCTCGAACCGGGCGATCTCGTCCGCATCGAGGTGGAACGCATCGGTGCCCTGACGAATCCGATCACCGACGAGGACGGGTGGGCGCCCGACGGTTCGCCGGCGGCGCGGTTCATGACCGAGCGACCGGCCCGGATTGCCGGATTGCCGGACGCCGAACTCGCCCGGGACGCGCCGGCTCTTGGTCGAAACAGGGGCGGGGGCAGGCAATGAGCGAGCCCGGCTCCAACGCCGCCATCGCCGCCGCCACCTCGGTCGACCTGCACATCCCCAAGACGATGCGGGCGCTCGTGAAGGCCAGGCCGCAAGCGGGCGCCGAGCTACGCGAAGTTCCCGTGCCCCGCCCCGGCCCCGGCGAGGTGTTGATCCGCCTGGAAGCGGTCTCCCTGTGCGGCACCGACCTGCATATCTACCGCTGGGATCCGTGGGCACAGGGCCGCATGAGCAAGTTCCTGCCGCGCATCTTCGGCCACGAGATGGCCGGACGAGTGGTGGCGCACGGCCCGGGCACCGGCGCCGTCCCGCTGGGCACGCGCGTCGCCGCCGAAACGCACCTCGTCGACTGGACCTGCTACCAGTGCCGGACCGGCCGCGAGCACGTCTGCGCCAACCTTCGAATCCTGGGCGTGGACGCCGACGGCGCCTTCGCCGAGTACATGTGCCTGCCGGAACGCAACGCCTGGCCGAGCGAGGGGCTGTCGCCTGAGATCGCCGCGATCCAGGAGCCGATGGGCAACGCCGTCTTCGCGACCTTCGTGGAGGAGATCACCACGGCCACGGTCGCGGTCCTCGGCTGCGGACCGATCGGCCTCATGGCCGTCGCGATCTGCCGCTTCGCCGGGGCGTCGCGCGTCTTCGCCACGGACATCATGCCGCACCGCCGCGAGATGGCCGCCCGCATGGGCTCCGACTGCGTCCTGGACGCGGCCGGCGACGTGGTCGCGGAAATCCGGCGCGAGACCGGCGGAACCGGCGTGGACGTGGTGCTGGAGATGAGCGGCGCCGAGTCGGCCATACATCAGGCTTTCGAGATGACGACCAACGGCGGGCGCGTCTCATTGCTCGGTCTGCCGTCGCGGCCGGTGACGATCGACCTCAACGACGCGATCATCTTCCGCGGCCTGCGCGTGTACGGGATCACCGGTCGCAAGCTCTGGGAAACCTGGTACAAGACCGCGGCGCTACTGCGCGAGGGTCTCGACGTCGGCCCGATCATCACCCACAAGCTGCCGCTGAGCCGCTACGCCGACGCCTTCGACCTGCTCGCCCAGGGAGTCGCCGGCAAGGTCGTGCTGCTGCCCCAGGAGGGCTGATTCGATGTCGAACGAAGGCGCCCGATCGAACCCGCTCGGCTTCCTGGCCGACGAGATCGAGGAGCTCAAGCGCCAGAATCTCTACCGGCCGATGCGGGTGCTGAGCTCGCCACAGGCCGCGCTGGTCGTGGTCGACGGCAAAGAGCTGATCGGCCTCTCGTCGAACAACTATCTGGGACTCGCCACTCACCCCAAGCTCAAGGAAGCGGCGATCGCCGCGACCCGCGAATTCGGGGCCGGATCGGGCGCGGTGCGAACGATCGCCGGCAACATGACGATCCACGAGCAACTCGAGACGGAGCTGGCGGAGTTCAAGCACACCGAGGCGGTGCTGACCTTGCAGTCGGGCTTCGCGGCGAATACGGGTGTGATCCCGGTCGTGGCCGGCGAGAAGGACCTGATCGTCTCGGACGCGCTCAACCACGCCTCGATCATCGACGGGATGCGGATGAGCAAGGCGCCACGCGTCGTCTTCCCGCACAAGGACGTGGCCGCGCTCCGCGAGCTGCTGCGCGAGGCACGGGACAAAGGGCGCGTGGACGCCGGCGGTGCGCCGCATCGGCTGATCCTCGTGGTCACCGACGGCGTCTTCAGCATGGACGGCGACATCGCGCCGCTGCCGGAGATCGTNNACGGCCGGGTCCACATCCAGGTCGGGACGCTGAGCAAGGCGATCGGCGTGCTGGGCGGCTACGTCGCCGGCAGTCAGGCGCTTCGCGATATCCTGATCCAGCGGGCCCGCCCGTTCCTCTTCTCCACTTCCCATCCACCGGCTGTGGCCGCAGCGTGCCTGGCCGCGATCCATGTCCTTCTGGAGGAACCCGAACTGATCGACCGCCTCTGGGCAAACACGACCTACTTCAAGGGTGAGCTGCGCGGGCTCGGCTTCGACACGGGCGCTTCGGAGACGCCGATCACGCCGGTGATGATGGGCGACTCGGCGACGGCCGGCCGCTTCAGCCGGCGCCTGTTCGAGGAAGGCGTCTTCGCCCAGGCGGTCGTCTATCCGACGGTCTCGCTCGACAAGGCTCGAATTCGAACGATCGTCACGGCCGAGCACACGACCGAACAGCTCGATCGGTGCCTCGAAGCCTTCGGAAAGGTTGGCCGAGAGCTCGGCCTGATTTCGGCCTAGTGGGCGGTGCGACGGGGACAACCGGGGGCGGCCCACGTCTGCCCGCGCAGGCGTTCGACGTCCCGCTGGACGCTCACCTCCATACCGATCTTTCGCCCGATTCGGCCGTGCCTTTGGAGCTCTACTGTGCCCAGGCGGCGGAGCGCGGCGTCCGCGAGATCGCCATCACGGACCATCTCGACTTCATGCCCGGTGCGCCGGCCTACCAGTACACCTCGTACAAGCACCGCGAGCAGGTCGTCCGGGACGCGGCGGAGCGCTGGGCCGGCAAGGTCACGGTCCGCTTCGGCGTCGAGCTGACCTACGAAAGCCGCTACGAGGACCAGATCCGCGAGCATCTCCGGACGCACTCGTACGACTACTCGATCGGGTCCGTTCATGGCTTGTCCGACGGACCATACGCCAGGGATCGGATCGCTTCGTTCGTCACCGGCAAGACGCTGCCTGAAGTGGTGGCGCCGTATTTCGCGGAAGTCGCCCGGGCGATCCGGAGCGGCCTCTTCGACACGCTCGGTCACATGGACATGTGTAAGCGCTGGCTGGTGCCGTGGTTCAAGGCCGCGGACTTCGCCGCCGCGCCGGAGATGTACGAGCCGCTCCTCGTGGCGCTGGTAGAAAGCGGCACGGCCCTGGAGGTCAACGCCTCCGGGCTGCGGCATCCGACCGGCGAGACGTATCCGGGGCCGTGGGTCGTGGCCCGATTTCGCGAGCTGGGCGGGCGGCGGGTCACCGTCGGCTCGGACTCGCACCTTCCCAATTGCTTCGCGTTCGGGATCGAGGAAGCCTGTGAGATCGTGGCCGCCGCGGGCTTCGACCGGTTGGCGCTTCAGCGGGCCGTGGACCGCGGCGATCTCGTGCTGCCGGAGCGATTCCGGCGCTGAGTCGCCTGGCCGACAGCGGGCCCTCGACGGCGCGCTTAACCTGACCCGATGGAACTGATCGTCATCGGGGCCGGGCCCGCATACACGGATCGCCGCGGCGCTGCCGGCGCGAGCTACCTGGTTCGAGCCGGGGACGCTGCACTGCTGCTCGACCTCGGCCAGGGCGCCTTCCCGAACCTCGCTTCCACCATCGAGCCGAGCGGGCTGGCCGCGGTCGCGGTCAGCCACCTCCACCCCGACCACTTCGTCGATCTCGTGCCGCTTCGCCACTACCTGCGCTTCGAGTTCGATCCGCCGCGCCGGGTGCGGGTCCTGGGGCCGGCCGGTCTGGCGGATCGTCTGGACGCTCTGCATGCCCACCCTGGATTCTCGGCCGCCTCTCTGGACGTGGAGCAACTCGCGACCGCGCAACTGATCGGGCCGTTCGCCGTCGAGGCTCTGCCGGTCCACCACACCGACGAGAGCTATGCGATCCGCGTGTCCGTCGCCGGCGCCCCGGGCGCGCCTATCGGCCCCGGCCTCGTGTATTCGGGCGACTGCGGCCGTGCCGACGACCTGATCCCGTTGATCCGACCCGGCGACACTCTGCTCTCGGAGGCTTCATTCGGGCCGGGCCCGGTTCGGGCGGGCGCCGAGCATCTCACCTCCGCCGATGCGGCCCGCGCCGCCACTGCCGGCCACGCCGCCCGCCTCCTGCTGACCCACGTCCAGATGGGCTACTCGCGCGCCGATACCCTCGCCGCCGCGGCCGCCGTCTTCGCCGGCCCCGTCCAACTCGTCACCGAAGGCGACCGCTTCGAGGTCTGAGCGGGCCGGCCGACTTGTCGGTCAGCGGGGATGCCACTCAATGGATAAGGAGAGCCAGAATCCTCGGCTACGCTGGGATTGCGCTGGACGCCACCTTCACGGCACTCGAGTGTGGCAAGGTGCCTCAAGGCTATTTCATGGCAGTCGGAAGGACGGCAGCTGTTGACACGGCGGGGTTGGCTGTGGCTGGAGCGGTGGTAGCTGCCTGCGCAGAGGGCGCAGTGGCGGGTCCAGTGGGACGCGCTCTTGGCGGATTTGCCGCCGACGTCATCACGAGCGGGGCCCTGATCTACTTCACAACAAGCCATGGGCCCTCGCCCTCTGACCTCTCGGAAGCCGTCAAGCTGCTGGAGCAAGATCCACAATGGATCCAAGCTCATCACCCGGACTGGGTCGTGTACCCATGAGTGCATTGCTTCGTATCGCGGCGGCGGGCGGGTGGCTTGCCTACGTAATCAACCAGAATTCCCCATACCAGCCCGACGCATCCCGAATCCGCTACCCGGGGATCGTTTCAGTCGGTGTGTTCGTTGGCGGGTTGTTGTCCGCTATGGCGGGATCGCAGCTGATCCTCTTCTTGATAGGTGGCCCCGTGGCGCCGGCGGACATCCCGGGCTGGATCGCCTCGGAGATCGTCGCAGGTGGGTTCACGCTCCTGCTGATCGTGGGTTGGTTGATCCACTTCCTGCCGTTTGAGGGACAGGCGCAACCTGAGCTGCCTGACTCCGGGGGTCTTGGGCCGGGTGATGAGATACGCGTCCACGTGACCGGGACTCTCAGGGTCGCTCGCCCGCCGGTGGTCCTCCGCCGGCGCAGAGCGGTTCTGCTGCGCGACGCCAGGGGCCTTCTTCTGCTGCCGGATCGATGGCACGCGAACCCGAAGCTGCCAACGCCTGACCGGATACTGATGATCGCGCGCCTGACACACGAGACCGTCTCGGCCGTCCGCGTCGGTCAGGCTTACCTGGTCGGCGGCCCGCGGCCGGGCATTCGGTTCCGATCGGAGTTCGGGCCGGTGATCCTGGACTTCGACGACGAAGCGACACGGGATCGGACCTGCTCGGAGCTGTTGAGACTTGACCGTGGGTGAACGGCCGGGCGCGGGCGCATGTGTACTGGTGAACCCTCGATACCCAGAGGTATCCATGGACGACAATGATTGACTTCAGATGCTGAGAGTCGCGGGAAGAATCGCACCGGAACGAGGCCGAGTCTCTGCCCAGTGGTATCTACCGCTTGAGTTCCGAGTACCCGGCAGCGTGTTCTATACCTGGGCGGTCTACGCTCCCGGAGGAATCTTGGAGATGGGGATCAATCCGACCACCGCCAGCGTTCGCAAGGTCGCACTCGTCGATCCCGGCCAGCGAGTAGGGACGAACATTCCCGCTGGCTATGCCCAAGCGACGCAGGTCCCTGGGCTACCAGTCATAGACGTCAGCGAATTCGCCGCACTCTCGCATGAGGCCGACCCACCCGTCCTCAGGGAGGCGCGACTGTTTGGCGTGTCCGGCGACGGACGCTCCGTCGTCATCGCTTTGAACGAAGTCGTCGTGCCCGATCTTTGCATTCGATGCGATAGGGCAGGGTTCTTTGTCGGGTCCGGCTTTCTCTGCGGCTTCGGGTTCTTTGACCTCACCGCGGATGAGTACGCGCTGGTCGGGAGCGAGGCGGATCGCCGCCAGCGACTGCTTGAGGAAAGGCGGTGAGTTCATGCTGAGAGTCGTCGGGCATATCGCTCCGCCGCCAGCTTCTTTGATGGTAGGTGAGGACTCAGTTCAGTTTCAGTTCCGTGTTCCGGGGCCTGCCCTCTACACGTGGAAGGACGCCTTCAGGCCGAACGATGGGCCGGCACAGCTCCTTACAGTTGGCATCGATTCCGAAAGCGCTAGCATCCGTACCGTTGTCGTCGCCAAGGGTGGGCGCATGTTGACCACCCTTGCTTCCGAGCCGCCGGTCGTCCCAAATCTTCCGGCCATCGACGTCACGCCGTACTACCTCGGCGTACCTCGCGTCCCCGGGCTGCCGGTCATCGATGTCAGGGAGTTCGAGCTCTTTCTTGACGCCGCCGACCCGCCTGAGATCGTGGAGCCTCAGCGCTTCTTCGTGCTGGGGGCTGATCGGTCCGTGTTCGTCGCTCTCAACATCATCCTCAAGCCCGAGATCTGCTACCAATGCGACCGGGTCGGTTTCCTTGTCAAGTCTGGCTTCCTTTGCGGCTTCGGCTTCTTCGACCTGACCCCGACGGAATACGCGTCGATCGAGAGGATGACTTCCCGGTGACGCGGGTGCCCGGTTCTGCTCCCCGGGCCTCGGCACCTTCACGCAGTTCGACACCTTGTCGTTGATCGCAGGCCCTGACACCGCGGCCGGACTCGTTCAAGATTGACGGACTGCGAACGAAGTGCGGATCCACATCGACTCCAAGGAGACGCGACCATGGCCGACAGTGGAACTACGGCAGGACAGGCCAACACGGCCAGCGGACCGCTCAGCCCCGAAGAGCTCCGGCTGATCGACGCTTACTGGCGTGCGGCCAACTATCTCAGCGTCGGCCAGATCTACCTGCTCGACAACCCGCTGCTCCGCACGCCCCTCGAACCCGCGGACGTCAAGCCGCGGCTGCTGGGCCACTGGGGCACGACGCCGGGNNGAGATCAAGGCCCGCGACCTCAACACCATCTACATCATCGGACCCGGGCACGGCGGCCCCGGCATCGTCGCGAACACATACCTCGAGGGCAGCTACAGCGAGGTCTACCCGAGCATCACCCGCGACGAAGACGGCATGCGCAAGCTCTT
>PMBR01000120.1 GCA_003152995.1 Chloroflexota bacterium
GCTCGCGGGCCAGCACCTTGCGGACCGCCAGGCCGGATTCGTTCATGAAGGTGAGCGGCTTCACGAGCAGCAGATCGAGCCCGCTATACCGGCCCTGCACGATCGCAGCGGCGTCCCGCGTTCGAGCGCGGCCCGACCAGCCGGCCCGATCGGCCAGTCGGTCGAGGACCATCCAGCCGATGTTATGGCGCGTCTTTTCGTACTGGGCGCCGGGATTGCCGAGGCCGACGACGATCTTCACAACTGCTCCCACAGGTGCCGCCGCGAAGTCATCGCGACACGCAAAACAAGCCCTGATCCCGTTCCGGAGGGCCTATGTGGATGGTATCAGGGGCGGCCACGTACGAAATCGGTGGCCTGGTCGGTTGCGACCTGAGGCCGGCGGGAAGCGGACGGGAAGCCCGCGGGTTGTCTCGAACCGGCGGGCACTCTAGCTATCCGGACCCACTGCCACTTCGTGCGACGTCTCGTGCGGCAGCGACTCGAGAACCTGCCGCTCCAGCGCCCTCATCGCCGCCTCTTCCACCGGTTCGGCATGGTCCCAGCCGCAGACGTGCAGCGTCCCGTGAACGGCGAGCAGCAGCAGTTCCTCGGCCGGCGTCCAGAGAATGTCGCCGGTCTGACCGCCGCGACCGTCGGCAGCCTGGGCAACGGCGCGCTCCACAGAGACGATCACGTCACCGAGGTGGGCCCGTAATCCGGGCGGAAGGGCGAAGGCCTGCTTGAGTGCCGCTGCCACCCAGGGGTCGCGGCTGACCGGGACACCGCGCTCGTGCGGGGGATAGGTTTCCGGCGGGAAGAACGGGAAGGAGAGGACGTCGGTCGGGCCCGAGCGACCCATGTGGACGGCGTTGAGCCCCGCGAGTTCCAGGTCGCCCGATAGCACCACGCCGATCGAAGCCGGGCCGGGAGCGCCCGCGGCCTCGAGTGCCAGCCTGATCGCCGCAGCCAGCCGGTGGCGGGAAACGAGCTGGGCGACACCAGTGCGAGCGGTGACATCGATTCGATAGGGCGGCAGGTAGACCGACGCGGTCGTGCCGTCGTCCGTATCGGCGGGTTCCGCAGAATCGCCGTAGACGGAGGCGAGCGCCTCCGCCATCTCGGGGCCGGAGTTCCCGTGCTCGTTCATTGCCACGCCCCTGACGTCTGCGCGTCGACGGCCCAGTCCCTCATTGGCCGGGGACCCTCCTCTTCTAGCCCAGGCCGCGTCCTCGACGCGACTCGATCTCGACGATCTTGTTCTGAGGATAGGCGATCCGCTGGTGATACATGCCGAGCAGCTGCCGCACGAAGGCCTCGCGAACGCTGTCCAGGTCGCGAATGGTCAGGTCGCATTCGTTCAGCTGACCGTCGGCAAGGCGTTCCCCGATGATCTGAGTGACCATGGCCCTGATTGTGGCCTCATCGCGGCTCGAAAGCGAGCGAACCGACGCTTCCACTCCGTCCGCGAGCATCAGCACCGCCGCCTCGCGCGATTGGGGCTTGGGACCCGAGTGGCGGAACGGCGCCGGGTCGACGATTTCTGCGGCCGCTCGACCCGCCTTGGTATCGAGGCCGCCGACCGGAGCCGCGGCCGCCTGCCGCGCCTTGTCGTAGAAGAAGGCGATCAGCGAGGTCCCATGGTGCTGCGGGATGAAGGCGATCAGAGGCTTGGGCAGACGCGCCCGATAGGCCAGGTTCACCCCGTCGGTGACGTGCTGCTTGAGGATCGCGGCGCTGTCCTCGGGATCCAATTGGTCGTGGACGTTCTCGCCGCTCTGCTGGTTCTCGATGAAGACGAGTGGATTGGCCAGCTTGCCGACATCGTGGTAGTAGGCGGCCACGCGGGCCAGCAGCGGGTCGGCGCCGATCGCCTCGGCCGCGCGCTCGGCCAGGTTGCCGACCATGAGCGAATGGTGGTACGTGCCCGGGGTTTCGACGAGGAGACGGCGCAGGAGCGGCTGCGATGGGTTGGCCAGTTCGAGCAGCTGCGAGCCGGTGAGGATGCCGAACACGTTGCCGAGGATGGCGAAGCTCCCGAGCGTGACGACGGTAGCAATCAGCGCGCCGGCGGCGGCTGCGGCCCAGAGCTGCAGCATCCCTGCCATGTCGTGCTGGCCCAGCAACGCAAAGACTCCGATGACCGTCACCCCGGCGAGCCCGACCGCGAAGGCGGCCTGTACGAAGAAATGCAGGCGCTCGCCTTTCCGGATGGCGAGAATGCCCGCCAGGCCGCCCACGAAGACATACGTGGCCAGCTCCAGCGACGATCCGTTGGCGACCCCGGCCAGCATCGCGAGCAGGGCCAACATGACGGTCCCGATGCCGGCGTCGAGCAACACGGTAAGAACCATCCCGGCTCCCGCCGAGGGTATGAGGTATGGCAGCCATGCACGACCGGCCGGGAGCTTCTCGGTCAGAGCCAGAACGAGGAAGATGAAGCCGATCAGAATGAGGGTGCGGCCGCGTTGCCAGTATTCCGGACGGAAGCGCCAGAGCCACGCAAGCAGCAACGCCGAAACCAGCGTCCCCAGTGCCACCCAGGCGGCGGGTTTGCCCAGGTCCGTGCTCGACGCGTCCAGGCCGAAATAGCTGATCTTGATCATGTCCGTCGCGCCTATCAGGTGACCCTGGTCCACGATCACCTGGCCGGCCTTGAGCGTGTCCGTCACCGTGGCGACGGTCGCGATGGCTGCATCCTTCGCCTGCTGGGTCAGCAGTTCGCTGTACGCGGAGTTGGCCACGACCAGAGGCGTCACCAGCCCGGCGACCAGCTGCTGTTCCGGCTGGCTGAGACCGGCCGGCATCTGCCTGGTGACGAGGTTCGAGGCGGTCGTGGCGTCCCGGATCTCCTGCCCCTGTTCGACGGTCGAGAGGGTCTGCTCCGCGGCCGATTCCACGGCGAACCAGCTGGCGGCGTCGAGCCCCGCGAGGATCGACCGCAGGTTCGACGACAGGGATGGCAGCACGGTCTCGAGGGCTGTTTGGAGCTCGGCCGGGGTCTTGCTGGCGCTGAATGCGTCGTCGACTGGGACGAGGCTCTGCTGCAGCACCGCCACCTGACTGGCTGCGACGGCGGCTCCGCGCTGCGTCGTGTAGTCGTATTGCGGAGCCACGTCCTTGGCCGCCGAGTCCTGGGCAGCCGTGGTTTCTATGGAGTTGGGAATGACGGCGTCACGCGGCGCCCGCACGGTGGACTGTGCGATGCTGCCAGCCGCGAAGCCCGGATTGGAAGGGGCCAGGTCGGGGGCGACGCCCGCCGCCAGACCCATTACCAGGAGCGACGCCGCGATCGTGAGCCGGACGGCGTCGCGTCGCCCGAAGGAAGGCGGTGTTTCGTGCGGCTCCCTCAGCACGGCGTCACGGTCACGATCCCCCGGCGGCTCGCGCGGCCAACAACTGCGTCACGAGCTGGCTGACGGCTTTGCCGTCGGCGCGACCACGCGTCCTGGGTGAAATGATCGCCATCACCTTGCCCATGTCGCGCGGCGATGCGGCGCCAGACTCGGCTATGGCTGTCTCGATCATGGCCCGGAGCTCTGTTTCGGACAATGGCTGGGGCATGAACTCAGACACGACTGCGATGCCCGCCTCTTCCTTGGCCACGAGATCCTGACGACCACCCGCGCGGAATGCATCCACCGACTCGCGGCGGACCTTCAACTCGCGCGCCAGGAGCCCGACCATCTCGTCGTCGGCAAGCCGGTGCTTGCCTTCCTTCTCGGCGCGCTGAACGGCCGCGAGCACCATGCGCAGCGCATCGCGGCGCATGGCGTCACTCGACCGCATGGCGGCCGTTAGCTCGGTATCGAGTCGATCTCGGAGGGACACCGGTGTGGCACCTCGGGGCGGGCGGCGCTTCTACAGCTCTGTCGCGCGACCCTTCGACGGCGTGCCGGTCGCGCCTAGGTTACCTGCTGGCGGGCGACCTTCTTGCGCTTCGNNCGCAGGGCACTCTCGAAGCTCTCGTTCTCACCCACACGGACTTCTGCCAATCCGGAAATCACCTCCTTCGGGCCTCTCTCGCGATCACCGTCCGAAATCGCACTCCGAGGAGCGCGCATACGGACCGCCCGCGAACAGGGCTGCCGGAGTGTAGCCCGGCGCCCGCAGAGTTGTCTACCGGCCGACCGGCGCGCCGGGCAGGTCTGACGAACCCGTGCGGCCTAGAACGGCACCTGGTGCCAGGTCAGGCCGCCGTCGTTGGTCATGAAGACCGTCGCATGATCGGAGCCGCACGAGCTGCCGCTCGCGTTGCACACCCATTGCATGCCCTGGAGCATGCCGTGGCGGGCATCCCACCAACCCATGCCATCCGCTCTTGTGAAGCCGGAGCTCGGCATGACCGACCATGTCCTGCCGGCGTCGAGAGTCTGTACCAGCCTGTCCGCATTCTCGATGCCGCTCCCCTGCTGGAGCGCGAGCCAGCGATCCGGTCCGAGCGCCGAGACGCTGTATACGGACAGGCCGAGGATGTTCCTCGTCGCGTCGGCAATCGAGCCGATCTCGTACTCCTTCGTCCACGTAGCTCCGCCGTCCGAACTGCTGTAGACCGCCGGGGTCCTGGGCGTGTACTGCCCGTTTGTCGTCGGGGTCATGGACGCGAGCAGACGCAGTTGGCCGGGCCGGTCGACGATGAGCAGCTGCGGAACCACGCGCCAGCCCGACGACGCGTCCGGAAGCTCCGACGCGAGCCATGTCCGGCCGCCGTCGACG
This sequence comes from Chloroflexota bacterium, assembly GCA_003152995.1. Lineage (GTDB taxonomy): Bacteria > Chloroflexota > Limnocylindria > Limnocylindrales > CSP1-4 > Fen-1039. The sequence continues at coordinate 4,696 of PMBR01000120.1, forward strand.
GTCGTGATCACGCTGGACGGGTCCGTGGGCGACGATATGAAGCCGGTCTGGAGAGTGCTCCAGTTGGGCCAGGTAAAGACTCCGAGGCACGGGCCGGCTCCTTTGCCCGTCCAGCCGGCGCCGCCATCGTCAGTAGTGAACAGCTGACATTCCTGCGTTTGCAGTGTGTCGCTCTGGAACCGAGTCACCAGAACGATGCCGTGGCTTGCGTCCGAGAAGTGGGAACTGGCATCCACCTGCCAGCCCGCTTCGGTCGGAGGCGCGGTGACCTGTGCCACTTGCCAGGTCCTGGCGCCGTCGCTGGTTCGGTAGACGGAAACTGAAGTGTTGGTCGCGCCGACATCGACCGAGGAGACGAAACCGTGCGTGGCGTCGAGAAAGTCGAAGTCCGGGTCGGTCGGATGTGCCGGAGCGGACGCGAGCGCGGACCATGTGACGCCGCCATCGTGCGTGATCCGCATCCCGACGTCGGCGACAGAAATGATGCCGGTCAGGCCACCGGCCCAGGCGGACATGGTCACGCTCTTGGACGACGCGGCGTCGGGAGCGGGCGGGAACGAGGGCCCGGGCGTCCCGGGCAACGTGGGCGGCGCAACGGGGCGGCCGGCGCCGTTGCCCGGACCTACGCCGCGCCATGCCAGCCCGGCTCCGATGATCGCCACGATAGCCACTACCGCGGCAAGGCCCATCACGCCGGAGCGCTGTCCTCGCCATGCGGCCAGGCTGATCGGCCCTCGCCGTGGCTCCTCGATCGCCCGGGTCGCAATCCGTTCGACACGGGCACGGACATACTCCGGAGTCGGCGGCGGCACGATCGAGCGGCGCAGTTCCGATCGCAGGTCGGCTTCCAGGTCGCGGTCGAAATCGGTGTCATTCATCGGTGATCCTCAAGCTTCGGCCGCATGGACCGGAGCGCGTAGTGGAGGCGGGATTTGACCGTGCCGGGCGGCATGTCCAGGCGGGCGGCTATCTCATCGATGGTGAGATCGGCCCAGTAGCGCAGGACGATCACGATCCGGTGATCGGCGTCGAGGCGGGCCATGGCGCGGGAGATGGCATCGCGCTCGGACGTCGACTGGCTGGCGTCGGCGATGGCCGGGCCGATTTCGATGTCCAGCGGCTGGATCTGGTGACGGGAGCGCTGACGCAGACGTTGCCGGCAGACGTTGACGAGGATCCGGCCGAACCATGCGTCGAAGCGGGCCGGGTCGCGCAGGCTGCGGCGGTTTCGCCAGGCCAGGGCGAATGCGTCCTGCGTGGCGTCGTCGGCATCTCCGGTGTCGGTGAGGATCGCCCAGGCGAGCCGGTAGGCCGAGTCGAGATGGCGGCGCGTCAACGTCGCGAATGCCTCGTCGTTCGGATCGATCGCCACCAATCCCCTCCGCAACGTCACTGCCGTCTTGCCGATTGCGCGCTCCATGACCATACGATGGTGGGCGGTGGCATTTCGTTCACACAGATTGCCGGGCCCGGCTCGACTCCGCGGGCCTGCCGCTATTCGTTTATGTCGGCGCGGCGCAGAACCACGAACCAGAGCGCGATGAGCCCACCGATCCAGACGGCGACGATGACAGCGCCCACGGCCGGCGGCAGCGCAACCCAGCCCGGCGACGAGGACTCGCCGCCGCCGGTGGCCAGGCCGGCGGCCTGCTGTGCGTCGCCGAGGAGCGCCGCGAGGCGCGTCGTGAGCGCCATCTGAGGGATGTACCTGAGATCGCCCGTCGCGCGGGACATCAGCAATGCGGCTGCGATTCCCTCGGCCGCGGCGTAGATCCCGGCGCACAGCATGCCCGTCGCGGCGGAGCGGAACTTCAACGCGGCCAGGCCGGCCAGAGCGATACCTGCGGCGGGCAGGGCCAGCATCGCCGCGGCGACCAGGAGCGCGCCGCCAAGGCTCACCGGCGAGGTGGGCCCGAAAGGCATGAAGCCGGAGTTCGGGTCGAGGTTCGCCAGCGCGCTCGGGTCGCCGGGATCGACATGGACGATCGACGGCAGGATGGCGCCGAGGGCCGCCACTGCCAGGCACGTCACGCCGATCAGCCCCACGATCCACGCCAGCCGGACGGCGAGGTACCGGCTCCGGTCCGGCCTGAAGAGAAACACGTTGCGGATCGTGCCCCAGCCGAACTCGTTCCCGAGCATTGAGGCGGCAAGGAATGCGGCGGCGAGCACGAGCCAGACGGACGCCCCCTGGAGGGTCGTGACGATGCTGTGCGGGAACTGATACGGCAGCGCGTAGTAGGCCTGCATCGCCGCGTTCTGGGCTGCGATCTGCGCCTGGAACTCCGGCGGGACATCGCCGGAGGTCTGTATCTGCGCGTTGGCCGAAGACAGTGCCCCGCTCAGGTAGCCGAGCACAGCCAGGATCGGGATGCCGAAAACGATGATCCACACGTCCCAGCGGCGTCGAATGCGATACCAGTCGGCGCGCAAGAGCGAGAGCATCACACTCCCTCCGTCAGGTCGAGGAAGACGGACTCGAGTGAGGCTCTTCGGACGACAAGCTCGGCCGGGTGGAGATCGTGCTCGGCCAGCAGCCGGTTGATCGCGCTCGGGCTGGGCCCGTCCAGCGAAACGCGCAGGGCGTCCTTGTCATCCCCGGCGATTTCGGTCGCGATGGCGGCTTCCGCGAGCACCGCCGCGGCCCGGGCCGCCTCCTCGTGCGTGTCGAAGCCGATCGCCAGCCGCTGCCCGCGTTCGAGCAGCTCGCGCGTCAGGCCGTCGGCCACGAGCCGGCCGCGCTGGAGCACGGCCACGCGATCGCACAGCTGCTCGACCTCGGTCAGTACGTGGGTCGAGAGAAAGACGGTCCGCCCGCTTCGGGCGAGCTCGGCGATCAAGGCGCGCACGTCGACGACGCCACCGGGGTCCAGACCGTTCGTCGGCTCGTCGAGGATCACCAGCGACGGGTCCCGCAGCAGAACCAGAGCCATCGACAGCCGTTGCAGCATCCCCGTCGAGAAACCGCCCGCTTTGCGCCGCGCCACCGCGCCGAGCCCGACGACGCCCAATGCCTCGTCGATCGCCCGGTCCGCTTCGTGGCCGGTCATGCCCGCGAGGGTCGCGAACAGGAGGAGATTCTCTCTGGCCGACAGGTAGGGGTAAAGAGCGGGCCGCTCCACCAGGGCGCCGACCCTGGCCAGGGACGCGGCGTCCCGAGGGGAGCCACCCATCAGTCGAACCGTGCCGCGTTCCGGCCGGAGTAGCCCCAGCAGCATGCGGATGGTGGTTGTCTTGCCCGAACCGTTCGGCCCGAGGAAACCGTAGACGGAGCCGACCGGCACGGTGAGGTCGATGCCGTCCACGGCGGCGACGGCGCCGAAATGGCGAACCAGGCCTCGTGCTTCGATCGCCGCGTCCATGCCCCTCCTCGCCGCTGCTGATGCGCCACGGACTTCGGAGTCTACACGCCCGTTGCGGCGCGGCGTGCGATGTTCAGCGGACCACCTCGCCGCGCTCTCGCGCCCGAAGCCGCCGCCACGGCCGGCGAAAGACGCGTCCGGGAGGCCGGCGATTCCGCGGTGAGTACCATGGCGGCATGGATCGACTCGACAGCCTTCTCGATATCATCGACCAGGGCGAGGACCGGTACGGCGATCGGTTCGCCTTCGGCATGCGCAGCGACGACGGGTCGATCGAACACTGGACCTACCGCGAGCTGAACCGGCGCAGCCGGATCATCGCCTGGAGGCTCCGGGCATTGGGTTTGCAGCCCGGCGATCGACTGCTGGTCTGGACGCCGTCGAGCCCGGCCGTGCCCGCCGTCTACTTCGGGGCGATGCGAGTCGGAGTCACTATCGTGCCGCTCGACCTGCGCATGTCCAGCGGCGGGATCGAGCGGATCGTGGCCCGGGCGGACGCCCGGCACCTCGTCCTGGGCACCGGCCGCGACACTCCGGACCCGGCCGACGCCTGCCTCGAGCACTTCCCCGCCTCCGTGGCCGAGGCGCTCGCCGCGGAACCGGACGCCACGTTCCCGGCCGACTGGGAGGCGCAGGTGAACTCCTGGCGACGCCCCGGCCGCGAGGATCTGGCCGAGGTCGTCTTCACCTCTGGCACTACCGGCGAGCCCAAGGGCGTGATGCTGACCCACGGCAATCTGATCGGCACGCTCGAGGCAGCCCACAACCTGCTGCCCGAGCAGGAGCACCGGGCCGTCTCGCTGCTTCCGCTCTCGCATCTGCTCGAACAGGTCGCGACCGTCTACTACGCCATGAGTGTCGGCGCACACGTGCTTTACATCCGCAGCCGCAACCCGCGGGTCATCTTCGAGGCAATCCGCGACCACCGGACGACCACGCTCGTGCTGGTCCCGCAGATCGTCGACCTCTTCTGGTCGGCCATCGAAACCGAGGTCGCCCGGCAGGGCAGGCTCCGCACCTTCAACCGGCTGCGCCGCGTCGCGCGCCGGCTCCCCTACCCCGTGCGCCGCCGGATCTTCGCCCAGGTCCACCGCCAGTTCGGCGGGTCGCTCAATCTCATCGTTTCGGCGGCCGCGTTTCTGCCGCCGTCGCTGCAGCAGGCCTGGGAGGATATCGGCGTCGTGGTCATGCAGGGCTACGGCGCCACCGAATGCGGCGTCTCCTCGGCCACGAACCAGCGCGACCACGGCCTCGGAACGGTGGGACGGACGATCCCTCCGGTGCAGGTGAAGCTCGCCGACGACGGCGAGATCCTGGTGGCAGGGCCGACGCTCTTCAGCGGCTACTGGCGCGACCCCGGGACGAGTGCCGGCGCCTTCACGCCGGACGGCTGGTACCGGAGCGGCGACATAGGCCGGCACGACGCGGACGGGCATCTGATCCTGATGGGCCGCAAGAAGGACATCATCGTCCTGCCCAACGGCCTCAACGTTTATCCCGAGGACGTCGAGAATGCCCTCCGAACCACCGGCATCCGCGACGCAGTGGTGGTCGAGTCGCAGCCGGGCCGGATCGAGGCCGTCGTGCTGGCGCCCGGCGCGCCGTTGCTGCCCCAGCCCGGCGAACCGGCCGACGCCACGCGCGCGCCCGAGATCGGCGACCCGGTGCGTGTCCGGGCGGAGATCGACGCGGCAGTCCGAGCCGCGAACCACACTCTGGCGGTCCACCAGCGTGTCGCCGCGTGGCGGCTCTGGCCCGACGCCGACTTCCCGCGAACTCACACGTTCAAGGTTCAGCGCGACCGCGTCCGCGACTGGGCTGTCATCGACGTACCTCTCCCCGTGCGCGAGGATGGCGCCGCTCCGGCGGGCGGCGGGCGGGGACGGCGACCCTAGCTCCCACGGTCGATCAGCCCGGAGGCCAGGCCATGGGGCGGCCGCCGAGGAGGTGGACGTGCAGGTGGTCGACCGTCTGGCCGCCGTTTCGACCGGTGTTCACTACCAGGCGATAGCCGTCGGTGGCTACTCCTTCGCGTGCCGCCAGCTCCGCTCCGACGGCGAGGATCTTGCCGAGCAGATCGCGATCCTTCTCGCCGACGTCGGCGACCGAGGCGATGTGCTTGCGCGAGAGCAGCAGGATGTGGGTAGGCGCCTGAGGCGCGATGTCGCGGATTGCGACCACCGAGTCGTCTGAGTAGACCTGGGAGGCGGGCAGCTGACCGGCGATGATGCGGCAGAACAGGCAATCGGACGGCATGGCGCGCTCCTGATGCTCCCGACGGGGCGAGGCTGTGGCGACGTCGATCTTGCTACTTGAGCGCCGACTCCGCCAGGGGTTCCTTCGGGAGCGAAATCGACAGCAGGCGGCCGACGATTCGATCGGGGGCGGTCGGGTCGATCGATTCGGCACGAACCACGCCGATTGCTCTTGTCAGCGGCCCGCCATCCGACGGCGCAACCGTCACCAGGACGTGGCTCTCAGCGTGGCCCAGCCTCCGTCCGTCGGGGAGCGGCCGCTCGAACAGCACCCGCAGCTCGCGGCCGAGATGCCGCTCCGCGAAGCGCGCCCGAGCCTCCGCCGCAAGCGCGAGCGCCTCGGCCGACCGCCGCTTCCTGGTGCGCACGTCAACCTGCCCGACCATTCGCGCCGCCGGCGTTCCGGGTCGGGCCGAGTATCGGAAGACGTGGATTCCCGCCAGGTCGAGCTCCCGCAAGAGAGTGGCGGTTCGCTCCCACGAAGCTTCGTCCTCGCCTGGGAAACCGACGATCACGTCCGCGTGGACGGCGGCGCCGGGAATCGCCCGCCGCACGCGCCCCACCAGCTCCGCGTAGAACGCGGTGTCGTAGTGGCGCCCCATCCGCCGCAGGATCGTGTCGTCGCCCGATTGCAACGGAATGTGGAAGTGCGGCAGGCAACGACCACCGGAGCCGGCCCAGACGTCGAGCAACTCGCCGGTGACGTGCTGCGGCTCGATGCTGCTGAGCCGGATCCGCTCCACCGGCGTCTCGGCGAGGATGCGTGCCACCAGGCCCGCCAGCGGCAGACCGGCATCGTCGTACGTGCCGGCGTTGATGCCGGTCAGGACGGCCTCGCGGTGACCCGCCGCCGTCGCGCGCCGCACTTCCGCCACGACCTCGTCGGCCGGGACAGATCTTGCGGAGCCGCGAGCCCGCGGAATGATGCAGTAGGTGCAATGGAACGAGCAGCCGTCCTGGATCTTGACGAAGGCACGCGTTCGATCGCTGTCGGTTCGATCGGCGAAGTCGTCCTCGACCGAACCCTCGTCGGCCTCCAGTTCGACCGCCCGGCCGAGGCTCGGCTCGACCGCCGGCTCGACCGCCCGACCGCCAGTTCGGCCGCCCGCTGATTCGACCCCCGAAAGCGTCGGCATCGGGCCGCCGTCCGCGAGCGCGAGCAAGCCGGCCAGCTCGGCCATCATGCGGCCCTTCGAATCGTTGTCGTACAACCGGGCCATCGGGTCGGCGACCGCCAGCGACTCCGGATCGATCGCGACCGAGCACCCGGTGACGAGGATCTGCGCGTCCGGGTTCATCCGGCGCGCCCGACGAACGACCTGGCGCGACTTCTGGTCGGCGATCGACGTCACCGTGCAGGTGTTGACGACCACCAGGTCGGCGGCCGCGTACGCGTCCACCAACTCGACGCCTCGGGCGCGAAGCAGCCGCTCGACGGCCTCCATCTCCGACTGATTGACCTTGCAGCCGAGGTTGGCGACGACGGCGCGGCGGACCGGGCTCGGGGCAGCGGGACTGCGGTTCACTGCCAGATCGTACGCCCGCGTACGGGCATGGCGCCCGCGGCGTGCGAGCGCCGCGGCGAGCTCTGCGCCCGCGGCGGCGAGCTCTGCGCCCGCGGCGGCGAGCTCTGCGCCCGCGGCAACGAACCCCGGCGCCCGCGGCGGGATCCGCGCCGCCGGGAATGAACGATTCGCGCCACTCGATCGATCAATAGGTCGACGGGTGAGGATGCTTCCCCGCCGGTTCCATCGAGGGGACAATGGCGATCGTGGGCATAGAGGCGACAACGACTGGGGAGGAAGCGGTCAGGGAGCTGCTGCTTTCGCGCCTCGACGGAGCGTACCGTCTGGCGACGTGCATCCTTCGGGACCAAACCGCGGCCGAGGATGCGGTTCAGGATGCGGCGCTTCGAGCGTGGTCGATGCGCCGCGGGCTGCGAGACCCTGATCGGGCCGAGGCATGGTTCGCCAGAATCGTGGTCAACACATGTCGGGCCGAACTTGCCAGGCGGGCGCGCAGGCCGGTCGTGAGCGGCGCGAACCTGGTCGCCGGCGCCGACGACTCCCCCGAGCTTCGTGACGAGGTCGGTCGAGCTCTTGCCCGCCTCACCGCTGACGAACAAGTCGTGGTGGCAATGCGTTTCGGTCGGGATCTGACGGTCCCGCAGATCGCGCTTCAAACGGGACTCCGCGAAGGAACAGTCAAGTCGCGGCTGCACAACGCGCAAGAGCATCTGCGAGCCGCTTTCGAAGCCGAACGTCGAGCCGAGGAGGCCGGACGATGAACCCCAACGGCGATCCGGTCGGCGAGCGACTGCGTTCGTACTACCAATCGATCCAGGGCGATGCCCCGGCCCGCCTCGAGGCCCGCGTGTCGCGCGCGCTCGACTCGGCGCCGGCGGCGCGACCGGTGCACGCCTCGTGGCGGCCTCTGTTTGGGCTCGCTGCGGTCGGAGCGGCCGTGGTCATCGTGGCGCTCGTGGCCCGTGGGCTCGTGCCGGCGCCCACGGCGTCCCCGTCCGGCGCGGTTGGCGCGACGTCGGCGTCGCCGAGCCCGACCGCCGAGCTCAGCTCACGTCCGACGCCGATCATCATCTGGGTGACCCCGACGCCGGTCGTGACTCCGTCGCCCATCATCGAAACTCCGTCGCCACGCCCGACGGCGACGCCCACCCCGCATGTGAGCGGCCTGAGCTCCACCGGCTCGATGACCCTGACCATGATTCGGACCACGGCCACGCTCCTCGCTGACGGTCGCGTCCTGTTCGCCGGCGGCCTTTCGGCCGGGACCGGCAATACCGCCACGCCGCCCCCACTACTCCACAGAGTCGCATTCGCGGAGATCTACGACCCCTCCTCCGGCGAGTTCACCCAAACCGGTTCGATGGCCGAGTCGCGTTTCGAACACACAGCCACGCGGCTACGCGACGGCCGCGTGCTCGTGGTGGGCGGCGCCGACCAGAATGACGGGATCGACAACCTGGCCACTGCCGAGTTGTACGACCCGGTCGGCGGCAAGTTCACGCTGACGGGATCGTTGGCCCAGGGCCGCGCGCTTCACACGGCTACGTTGCTTGATGATGGCCGCGTCCTGATCGCCGGAGGATACGGCGGAGGCACCAGCCCGCTCGCCTCGGCCGAGATCTACGACCCGGCGACCGGGAAGTTCACCGCAACGGGCTCGATGACGGTCGCCCGCCAGGGCCACACGGCCACGCTGCTGCCTGACGGCCGCGTGCTGATCGCGGGTGGCAACTCTCTGGCTCCGGCCGAGCTGTACGACCCGGCAACCGGCAAGTTCACTGCGACGGGCTCCATGGCAGGCGAGCGTGACAGCCACGCCGCCGCGCTCCTACCAGACGGCCGCGTCCTGATCTTCGGAGGCTACTCAAGCGGAAAACCCATCGCTTCGGCCGAGATCTACGACCCGGCGACCGGCAAGTTCACCGCGACGGGCTCGATCGCGGTAGCCGGCAGCCCGCTTGGCGCGTCGCTGGTGGATGGCCGCGTGCTGGTCGTCGTCGATTCTGGGCTGTATGTGTATGACCGGGCGTCCGGGAAGTTCAAGGCTTCTGGCAAGACTACCTACACGGCCGACACGGCCACGCTCCTGACGGATGGGCGTGTGCTAATCACCGAGGGCAGCCCCGCGCAGCTGTACCAACCCTAGACCGCGGCCGCCTCAAGCTGGCGCGACCGCCTCGAGCGCGACCCAGTCCTCTTCCGCCCAGCGGCGGCCGATCTCGAGGCCGGCGGCGCGGAAGGCGGCCACGACATCGCCCTCGCGGTCGCGGAATATGCCCGAGGCGAGGATGCGGCCGCCCGGGGCGAGCTCGCGGCGCAGGTCCGGCGCGAGCTGGACCAGGAGCGAGGCGATGAGGTTGGCGAGGATCAGGTCGAACGCGGGCTCGCCGGTGGGAACGCTGCCTTGACGGACGCGGATGCGGCGGGTCAGCCCGTTGAGGCGCGCGTTTGCAAGGGTCGATTTCACGGCGATCGGATCGGTGTCGACGCCGAGGATGTCATGCGCGCCGAGCTTGCCGGCCGCGATGGCCAGGATGCCGGAGCCGCAGCCCACATCGAGAACGCGGGCACGCCCCGCGGGCCCGGCAGTGCCGCTTGGGGCCGAGCGGCCCGCAACGCGGCCCTCATCGGCGAGGGTCTCGAGTGCCGCCAGGCACAGCCGCGTGGTTGGATGAAGCCCCGTCCCGAAGGCCATGCCCGGATCGAGCGACAGGACCACGTCGTCTGGTCGGCGCCGGTGGCGGCGCCACGTCGGCCGGATGACGATGCGCCGCCCGACGCGCAGCACCGGGAAGTGGCTCTTCCACGCCTCGGCCCAATCGGCCTCGCGCACCATTCGGGTCGTCAGCTCACCGATCGGCCGGAGCCCGAAGGCCTGCAGGTGGCCGAGCGCGGTCGTCGCCTCCGCGATCGCTATTCGAACCGCCTCCGGATCGAGCCCCGGCAGATATGCTCGGACGATCGCCGGCCTCGTCGGATCGACAACGGCGCCGAGCCCTTCGTTCGTCAGCCCGAAGCCCGGCTCGACGCTCGTCCCGCCGGGCGCGAATCGAGTGAGGATTTCGCTGACGGCTTCGACGGCTTCGATGTCGGCGGCTACCGCAAGCTCGACCCAGGTGCCCGGCCCGAGCGCCGAGAAGTCGAGAGGCTCGCCAGCAGATCCGACAGCCTCCGAGCCGGCTGCCGGCTCGCCCGCCTCGACCGCGGCGCCCGGCTCGACCGCGGCGCCCCCAACCCCATCCTCAGCCGAGGGCATCTTTCATCCGATCGATGATGCCTCCCGCCGGCAGCACGACCTCGCCAGATTCGGCCGCCAGTTCCTCGAGCAGCTGGCGCTGCTTCTTGGAGAGCTTCGTCGGCACGTTGACGTGGACCATGACGTGGAGATCGCCGCGCGTCCCGGGCCGGCGCAGATGCGGCACGCCACGGCCCCGCAGCCGGATCTCCGTCCCGGGCTGCACACCTGCGCGGACCTCGAGATCCTCCTCGCCCTCGATCGTCGGGATCCGAGCCCGCGTCCCAAGCGCGGCCTGCGCCATGGAAAGCTGCAGGTCGTGGAAGATCTCGGTTCCGTCGCGGCGAAGGACTGCGTGCGGCGTCACGTGGACGGCCACGTACAGGTTGCCCGGGGGTCCGCCACGCGGTCCCGCCTCACCCTCGCCGGTGAGGCGGATCTGATGCCCCTCGTCGATGCCGGCGGGGATCGTGACGCGCAGCTTCTTTCGCTTCTGAACGCGCCCGTCGCCGCGACAGGTCTGGCAGGGAGTGTCCACCACACGCCCCTCGCCGTGGCAGCGGGTGCATTCGGTGACGTTCACCATCTGTCCGAGAATCGTCTGGCGCACGGCCCGGATCTCGCCGCGCCCGCCGCACGCCGTGCACGGAATCGACGAGCTGCCGGGGGCCGCGCCGCTCCCGCTACATGTGACGCACCGGTCGAGGAGGTCGAACTCGATCTCGCGTTCGATGCCGCGAACCGCCTCGTCGAACGGGATCCTCAGGTCGTATCGAAGATCCGAGCCGGCCGGCCGCCGACCGTGCCTGGCGCCGCCCGCGGAGCCACCCATGCCGGCGAAGAAGGCATCGAACAGGTCGCCGAATCCGGGGAAGCCGTCGGTGAACGGCGAGCCAGCGCCGCCCATGTCGCCCAACCCGGCCCGCCCGACCATGTCGTAGACCTGGCGCCGCTTCGGATCTGACAGGACCTGGTAGGCCTCGTTGATCTCCTTGAAGCGCTCGACGGCGCCGGGTTCGCTGCTCACGTCCGGATGCCACTGCTGAGCGAGCTTGCGGAAGGCGCGCTTGATCGCGGCGTCGTCGGCGCCGCGCTCCACGCCGAGGATCTCGTAGTAGCTGCGTTCGGTTGCCATGTGCTCGAAAGGATACGAGACGAGGGCCTTGGGCGGCGGGAGGCGACTACTCGGTCCGTGCCCCTACGCCAGCAGCAGCCGGTGGAGCCGCTTGCCCACGATCCAGAGGCCGATCAGGCCCATCGCGATCAGGTAGATCACGTCGGCGGCGATCCACACATCCGGAGTGCCCGTCGTGAGGGCTCGGATCAGGTGCACGCCCCGGTAGAGCGGCGTGCATTCGACGAAGACCTGCAGCGCCGGCGGATAGGCGGTGATCGGGTAGAAGGTGCCTGAGAACAGGAACATCGGCATGATCGCCAGCTGCAGGAAGTCGAAGTCCTGCCACTTGCGGACGAACGTGGTGGCGGCCATGCCCGCGCCGGCGAAGCCGAAACCGACGACCATCGCTGCCGGGAAGGCGAGGATTCCCAGCGGCGAGCTGATCAGGCCGAGGCCGCCGAGGCCGAGAACCGCGATCACGGCCAGGAACCCGACGACGTACAGGCTGCCGCGCAGCAACGCCCACAGGATCTCGCCGCGGGCGACGTCGCCGAGCGACATCGGCGTGGAGATCACCGCGTCGTAAAGCTTGGCGTACTTGAGCTTGTAGAAGAAGTTGTTCGAGGTTTCGTAGATAGCGCCGTTCATCGCCGAAGAGGCCAGCAGCGCCGGGGCCACGAAAACGGCATATGGGACGCTCCGACCGTCGGTCAGCGCGACCGATCCGACCAGCGCCCCCACGCCAAAACCCATCGAGAACAGGTAGAACAGCGGCTCGAAGAAGCCGGAGAAGATAACCATGAAGCTGTGCCGGTAGACCATCGTGTTGCGCTCGACCATACGGGTCGGTCGGGCGACGGCCTGCGGCAGGCTGAAACGCAGCGCGAGCATCAGACTTCCAACCGGCGCCGGAACGTGATCCGGGCCGCGACGATGCCGACGATCACGAAACCGGCAAGGACGGCCACATGGATCAGATCCACCAGCGGATCGATCCGGCCGAGCGAGAGGCTTCGCGCCAGGGCGACGCCGTGATAGAGCGGCGTGACCCAGGCAAGCGGCTGGATGAAGAGCGGCAGATTCTCGATCGGGAAGAACGTGCCGCTGAACAGGAACAGCGGCGTGATCCCGAAGCGGAAGAGCATGTTGAACGGCTGGTCGGACTTCTGAGTGGCGGTGAAGGCCACGATCGGCGCCGCGAACGACATGGCGGTGATGACGGCGACCGGGATCGCCAGCAGCGCGAGCGGCGAGCTGACGGCCCCGAAGGCCACGATCACAGCGAAGAACAGGACGGACAGCAGGACGGCGCGGAAGGCGATCCACATCAAATCGCCGACGAGCAAATTCGTGGCCCCGATCGGCGTGTTGAGCGCCGCCTGGTACGTCTTGTCCCAGACGATCTTGCCCATGATCGGCCAGGCCGACTCGAACGCCGCCGCCATCATCGCCTGCGTCACCAGCAGCGCCGGAGCGACGTATTCCAGATACGGAACGCCGCCGGGAAGCCCGCCGTTCTTGTTGACGTAGAAGCCCAGACCGATACCCATCGACAGCAGGTACAGGACCGGCTGGCTTATGCCGGACAGGAGGTAGCTGTGCCAGCGCCGCCGAAAGACGAGCATGTCGTGCTCGAACTGGCGCAGAGAAGGACTCGACATCATTCCGCCCGGCCCGCGGCGCGCGACGACCGGAGCGCGACCGGCAGCCATCACTCGATCAGGCTGCGGCCGGTGAGCCGGAGGAAGACGTCCTCGAGCGTGCTGCGGCGAACGAGGACGCTGGCCGGCCGGAGGCCGCGCTCGAAAGCTGCGGCAGCAGTTGCGTCGCCGTCGGCCGTGTAGACGAGCAGTCGGTCGGGCAGCTGCTCGAAACGCTCGGCCAGGCCGTCGAGCTGGCCGTCGAGCTGGCTGGTGTCGTCGGCCGCCCCGTCGTCGCCTTCGTCGCGGTTGAAGCGCAGCTCCAGGACCTCGCGGGTGACATATTGCTCGATCAGCTGGCGGGGCGAGCCCTCGGCCACGATCTTGGCCTTGTCCATGACCACGAGCCGGTCGCACAGCTGCTCCGCCTCGTCCATGTAATGAGTGGTCAGGCACAGCGTCACGCCGCGCTGCTTGAGCCGGTACAGCCGATCCCACAACAGGTGCCGGGCCTGAGGGTCCAGGCCGGTCGTCGGCTCATCGAGCAGGAGCATCTCCGGATCGTTGATGAGCGCTCGAGCAATCACGAGGCGCCTCTTCATCCCGCCCGACAACGGCTCCACCTGGTCGCCGGACCGCTCGGTCAGCTGGACGAAGTCGAGCAACTCGACCGCCCGACGCCTTGACTCAGCCCAGGACAGGCCGAAGTATCGGCCGTAGATGAGCAGGTTCTCCAGTACGCTCAACTCGTTGTCGAGCGTGTCCGCCTGCGGAACCACGCCCACGCGCGACCGGATCCGAGGGCCGTTGTGGGCCGGATCCAGCCCGAAGACGGTGAGGGTGCCGGCGGTGACCGGCGAGACGGTGCCGATCATCCGCATCGTCGAAGTCTTGCCGGCGCCGTTGGGGCCGAGGAAGCCGAAAGCTTCGCCGGGAGCCACGTCGAAGTCGACGCCGTCGACGGCCGTAAAGGCACCGAAGCGTTTGGTCAGACCGCGGGCATGGATCGCAGAATCGACAGGCGAGATGGTTTCGGACACGCCGCGATGGTACCGCCGATGCGCAGCGGGAACCGTATTGCCGGAGAATGGACCCGCACATGCGGTGCCCGGCGGTCCGGGTGGTCCTATGACCATTCGGGCGTGTCTCCAAGACCCCCGCCCGGGCCTATCATCGAAGGCGCGCCGGACGGGCGTTCCATGACGGACTTCCAGGCCAGGAGAAAGCGCTCGTTGGACGAATTCTGGGTATGCCAGCACTGCCGGTCGCTAAATCGCGCCGGCACGGGCCGGTGCTACCACTGCCGTCAAAAGCTTGGCAGCAAGCCGAAAGAGGCGGAGACGCTTGTCCGCGGAGGCCCCCTGCCCGCCCCGGCGGCGTATCCTCCTGGCGCGATCGGGAGCAGCGGCCCCGTGGCGCTGGGCGGCCCGATCGGCGGCTCGATCGGCGGCCCAAAGGGCGGTCCCTCCGACGACGATCTTCCGGCCTATCTATCCCGGCCCGTCGCACTCGCCCCCACCCCTGTCCGCGACTTCTCGGCGCCTGCCGTCCAGGTCCGGCCGGCCCGACGATTCCGACGGCCGTCTCTCACCGGCTGGATCCGGCGTCGCATCGCCTGGTCGCTGGCGACCCGCCCGTTCGTGCAGATCAGGTTTGTGGGCTACCTCGCCGCCGTGCTCCTGACAATCGTGCTCCTGACGGGCGCCCTGATCGTCACGACCGTCATTCCGCTGGCGCGCGTGGGCCTGCAGACCGGCTCGTTCAGCGCCGCCTGGGCGCAGGTCGGCCCCGGCGGCGGGCGGACCCTCGAGTCGATGGCGATCGCTTTCGCCATCCTGGGAGTGCTGGCCCTGCTCTTCTTCTCGATCCTGGTCGGCCTCTCGACCCACAACGCCCAGGGGCTCGGAGTGGAGACGCCGCGGCTCACGCCGTACAACGCCGGCACGTGCTGGCTGGCACTGCTCTGGGCTCAGGCCAGGATCGCGGTCGGGTTGCTCGTACCCGCGTGCCTCTTCTGGCTCGGCTACCCGCTCCCCGGTCTGATCGCCGCGCTTATCGCCGTCGAGGTGGCCCAACGCAACCTCGACGATCCGTTCGGCTGGCTGACCAATCCATCGAGCCACTTGCCGGATCTGTTCGCCAAGTTCGGACTGTCCGCGTCGAACAGGTCGCTTCTCGGGACCGCGTGGTCGATCTGCTTCCGAGCGGCCAACGCCCTTGCCATCGTCGTCTATGCGATGCCGATCCTCGCGTTCGCCATCAGCACGATTGCCTCGATCTCCGGCCGAACCGACATCCTTGTCTGGCCCAGCTCAGGAACCGGCCCCTACCAGCTGGCGATTGCCGCGGTTGTGGCGCTGCTCATCCTGACAACGTCCGTGGCCATCGGCTTGCTGGTGCCCATCTCCTTCGAACTCGTGGAACGCCAGCGGACTCGCAAGACGCTGGTCCGCGTCGGGCGATCGCGGTCGTGGGTGTCTCCCCCCGGATACGGCAGCGCGCCGGCCCCCGATTCGGGATCGGCGCGCTATGACCCTTATGAGCAGAACTACGAGCGGGAGCCCGATCAGGCGTCCTTGTACTCGCCCTCGACGACTTCCTCGTTCCCCTGGGAAGCCGACTCGTCCGAGGAAGCCCCGCCGGACTGACCGTCTTCGCTGCCCGGAGCGGCTGGTCCGGCAGCCTGGTATGCCGCCGTGCTCACCTTCTGGAGCTGCTGGACGAGTGCGTCCGATGAGGATTTCACCGCAGCCAGATCGTTGCCCTTGAGCGCAGTCCGGACCGCCTCGACGCGGCGCTCCGTTTCCGCCTTGTCCTCGGGCGAGACCTTGTCGCCCAGATCGCGCAGCGTGCGCTCGGCTTGATAGGCCAGGGCGTCGGCCTGGTTGCGAGCCTCGACCTCGTCCTTGCGCTTGCGGTCCTCGTCGGCGTGGGCCGCGGCCTCGGTGACCATGCGATCCACGTC
>PMBR01000086.1 GCA_003152995.1 Chloroflexota bacterium
CCCCGGCGCGCCAATCGCGTGGCCCGGCGCCCCCGGCGCGCCAATCGCGTGGCCCGACGCCCCGCTCGACCTGCCGCCTCTTGCGGCGCGCCTGACGAAGCGCATCCCCGTCGCAGCGGGCCTGGGCGGCGGCAGCAGCGANNGCGGCGGGCCTGGGCGGCGGCAGCAGCGACGCGGCGGCGACGGTGGCGGCGGCGCTCGAAGCGTGGGGCGCCGAGTTGTCCGCCGATGCCGTTCGCAGCCTGGCCGCGTCGCTGGGGTCGGACGTGCCGTTCTTCCTCGCCGGGGGGATCGCGCTCGTCACCGGCCGTGGCGAGTTCGTCGAGGCGCTGCGGGATCTCCAGGGAGAGGCCCCGGCCGTGCTACTCGTCACGCCGCGAGTCGCGGTCTCGACGCCCGCCGTCTTTGCCGCGTACGCCGGCGGCGCCCGCCCCGCAACCGCGGCGCTGGCCGCCTCGGAGAGTCTCGTCGACGACCTTCGGGCCGGCCTGCCCGCCTCGGCTCTCCTGGCGATGGCCGGGGAGCTGGCGGCCGCCAACGATTTGCTTCCGGCAACCCTCGAGGTCGTCCCGGCCCTGGCCGCCTTTCGTGCGGAACTCAGTCGCATCGTCGGCCGCCCCGTCGGCCAATCGGGATCGGGGCCGACGGCCTGGGTGCTCTATCCATCGCTCGCCACGGCGCGCAGGGCAGCCCGCTTCGTGCGGCTGGCGATCCGCGATGGCTCTCTGCCGGAGATCGGCGACGGCGTGCCCTTCGTCGCGGTCGGCACGATTCTCGCCGGCGAACCCCACGCCGGCCTCGGCGACCATCACAATGGTGTTCGTCGCATCTCGAAAGGTAGGTAGCAGCCATGCCTCGCCAGGAGGTTTCCGTGCCGGGGGCGCCGGCCGCCATCGGCCCGTACAGCCAGGCCATTGCCATCGAAGGCTTCGTCTTCTGCTCCGGTCAGCTCGGGATGGACCCGGCCACCGGCCAGCTGGTCGACGGCATCGCCAATCAGGCCGAGCGGGCCATGTTGAACCTGGAGGCCGTCCTCGCTGCAGCGGGCGCGTCGCTGGCCGACGTGGTGAAGACCACGATCTTCCTCAGCGATCTCGCCAACTTCGCCGCCGTCAACGACGTCTACGCCGGTCATGTGATCGCGCCGGCGCCGGCTCGAAGCACGGTCCAGGTGGCCGCCCTTCCGCGCGGCGCCCTGGTCGAGATCGAGGCGATCGCACGCCGCGCCGTTTGACCCGCCGCTTTCGCCGCTGCCGCCGCCCCGTCTCCGCCTCGCGCGGTGGCGCGGTTCCGTGCTACCGTCCGAAGTCATGAGCCAGTCCTCGCGAAAAGTTCTTCCGGTGGTGCTCGCAGCCGGCCTTGGGACGCGCATGAAGTCGAGCAAGCCCAAGGTCCTCCACGAGCTGTGCGGCCGCCCGATGCTGTCGTACGTGCTCGATGCCGCGGAGGGCCACGGCCGGCCGCTGGTCGTCTACTCCCCGGCGACCGCGGCGATCACCGAGGTCTTCGCCGATCGCGCCGACTTCGCGAGCCAGGAAGCGCCGCTGGGTACCGCCGACGCGGTCAAGGCCGCGCTCGCGGTCGCGCCGCTGGAGGTCGCCGAGGTCCTGGTCCTCTCCGGCGATGTGCCACTCGTTGACCCGGACCTGCTGGCGGAGCTGCTGGACCTGCGGCGCGCCCGAAATGCGGTCATGGCCATCGTCAGCGTTCACGCCCTCGATCCCCACGGGCTCGGCCGCGTCATCCGCAGCGACGATGGCGGGGAAGTGCTGCGCATCGTCGAGCAGAAGGACGGCACACCGGAAGAGCTCGCGATCGACGAGATAAGCGCCGGTATCTACGCCTTCGACGCCGCGTGGCTGCGCCGGCGGATCGGAGACGTGCTGCCGTCGCCGGTTTCGGGCGAGTTCTACCTGCCGGCGCTGGTCGAGCTGGCGCGCGCCGATCGTCGGTCGGTCGTGTCCCTCGAGGTCGAAGACGACGGCACCCTCAACGGTATCAACGACCGGCGGCAGCTTGCGGAGGCCGAGTTCACGCTTAGGATGGCCATCAACGAAGCGCACATGATGTCCGGCGTTTCGATGGTCGACCCGGCCACCGTCTACGTCGACGCTTCGGTCAAGCTGGCGAATGACATCACGATCGAGCCGAACGTGATCCTTCGCGGCCGCACGCGTATCGGCTCCGGGACGTGCATCGGAGCCGGCAGCCAGATCATCGACACGGTCGTGGGCCGCGACTGCGTCATCTGGGCCAGCGTCCTCGAGTCATCGGAAGTGGAGGACGGGGTCCACGTCGGGCCGTTCTCGCACCTTCGGGCCGGCTCGTCGATCGGCCGCAATGTCCGGCTCGGCAACTTCGCGGAAGTCAAGGCCAGTCGCCTGGAGCCGGGCGTCCAGCAGCACCACTTCAGCTACATCGGCGACGCGGAACTGGGAGAGAGAACCAACGTCGGCGCCGGCACCATCACGTGCAACTACGACGGCGTCCGAAAGCACAAGACGGTCGTCGGCAAGCGGGTCTTCCTGGGTTCGGACACGATGCTGGTCGCTCCGGTAGTGATCGGCGACGACGCTCGCACCGGCGCGGGCTCCGTGGTGACCAAAGATGTGCCCGCCGGCAAGCTGGCTCTCGGCGTGCCGGCCCGGATACGTGAAGATCGGCGATCTGGCGACATGCCACCGCCGGACAAGGCCGAATGAGCGACATCGTCCTGCAGCTGCTGGTCGTCCTCTTCCTCGTCTTCGTCGAGGCGGTTTTCGTCGCGGCCGAGATCGCGCTGGTGAGCCTCCGCCACAGCCGCATCGAGCAGATGATCGACGAGGGTCAACGCGGAGCCCGTCGTGTCCGGCGGCTCGTCCAGGACCCCGGCCGATTCCTCGCCGTCGCCCAGATCGCCGTCACGTTCGTCGGCTTCCTTGCTTCGGCATACGCAGCCGTCAATCTGGCGGACCATCTGGCCAAGAACTTGGTTGGCATCCCGGTTGTCCAGAACTACTCCGAAGGCGTCGCCCTCCTGATCGTTACCGTCCTGATGTCCCTGCTCTTCATTGTCTTCGGTGAGCTGGTTCCCAAGACGCTTGCCCTGGCCCACCCGGATCAGATGGCGCTGGCGCTGGCCGGCCCGATCGACATGCTGGGCCGGATCCTGGCTCCGCTGGTGAAGCTGCTCACCTGGCTGACCCGCAAGATCGCGGGCGGCTTCGGTGCGGACCCACGGCAGGCTCAGATCAGCACGTCGGAACTGAAGCTGATCGTGGAACGCGGCGGAGAGCAGGGGATCCTCGAGGCGGAAGAGGAGCAGATGATCAGTGCCGTGATCGGACTCGGCGGCCGGCGGGTCCACGAGGTCATGGTCCCGCGCACGGACATGACGGCCCTGGCGGTCACGGCCAGCATGGACGAGGTCATCGATACGTTCGTTCGCGAGGGCCACAGCCGGATCCCGGTCTACAAGGAGACCATCGACGAGATCGTCGGCATCCTCCTTGCCAAAGACCTGCTGCCCTTCCTAAAGGGCGTCGATCAGAAGCCGAATCTGCGCAAGCTGCTGCGGCCGCCGCTCTTCGTGCCGGAGTCGATGTCGATCGACGACCTGCTCCACAAGCTCCAGGGCCGGCGAATCCACCTCGCGATCGTGCTCGACGAGTACGGCGGCACAGCGGGCATGGTCACGATCGAGGACCTGCTNNATCGTCGGCGAGATCCAGGACGAGTTCGACGAAGAGGAGCCGATGACGGTTCGCCTGTCCGACGACGAGGCCCGCGTCGACGGGCGCGCCTCGGTCGACGACCTGGGCGAGTTATTCGACCTGGAGCTGGCCGGGCTCGAGGACTCGGAGGAGTACGACACCGTCGGCGGGTTGATCTATCACCGGATCGGCGGCGTGCCACGGCCCGGCGACCAGGTGCGCCTGGAAGAGCAGGCGCTGACGCTCACCGTCGAATCCACCGACGGGCGCCGTGTCGGCAAAGTCCTTGCCGTCCGTGATCGGGAGGAAGCCGTCACCGAAGCCAACGACGGAGACGCTGCCGACAAGCGCTAGACCGCGCGGGCTTCCCGGTTTTGTCTCTGGAACGCTAGGAGGAGAACATGACAAACTCGGATGCGAGCCAAGGCCAATCGGGATCGGAGCTCATCTCGAAAAGAATCGCCGAACTCGGGGACTGGCGCGGGGAAACCCTCGGCAGAATGCGCAAGCTCGTCAAGGAAGCAGACCCGGACGTCGTCGAGGAGTTGAAGTGGGTGAAGCCCTCGTCCCCGGGCACTCCGGTTTGGTCGCACGACGGCATCATCTGCACGGGTGAGTCCTACAAGAAGGTCGTGAAGCTCAC
>PMBR01000063.1:0-12353 GCA_003152995.1 Chloroflexota bacterium
CCGCTCGACACGGCCGTGCTCGCCGGCGCCCCCAAGCCCGCCGATCTCAAATCCTATCGAAAGCTCGCCGAGCTGCCTTACGACTTCAACCGGCGGATGCTCAGCGTCGTCGTTCAGAAGGGGAACGAGCCGCCGCTACTGGTGACGAAGGGCGCACCCGAGGCGGTGGTTGCCGCCTCAAGCAGCGTTCGCGAGGACCACTCGGCGCGGCCGATCCACAAGGCCGAACACGACCGGCTGGCGAAGCTCGTCAACGGGTCTTCGGCCGACGGCTTCCGGCTCGTCGCCGTCGCGTCCAGGGTGCTCCGGCCGGACGAGCTGACCGGTTTGGCGGCCGCGGACACGGGCTCGGCCGCGGACACGGCCCCGAGCGCAAAGGCCGCCACGAGCGCAAAGGCTGCCACCGGCGCAAAGGCCGCCGCGGCCGCCAAGGCCGCAACTGCAGCCGCGCCCGCCGCGGCCGCGCCGGCCAAGACCGGGATCGCCCTGACGGACGCCTCCCGTCTCGAGCGCGACCTCACGTTCGAGGGCGTGATTCTCTTCAGCGACCCGCCGAAGCCGGATGTCGGCAAGGCGATCGCGTCGCTGGCGGCTCAGGGAATCTCTCTCAAGATCATCACCGGCGACAACGACCTGGTGGCGCGTCACGTGGCGGGGCTCGTCGGGCTCAAGGTGGACGGTGTCCTGACCGGCGACCAGATGCGAAGGCTGACCCATCCCGCGCTCGTGGCCCGGGCGCCCCGCACCACGATATTCGCCCGTGTCGATCCCGACCAGAAGCTCCAGGTCATCCGCGCCCTGCGCGAGGCGGGCAATGTCGTCGGGTATATGGGCGATGGCATCAACGACGCCCCGGCCCTCCACGTAGCAGATGTCGGGATCAGCGTCGACAACGCCACCGACGTCGCCCGGTCCGCCGCCGACATCATCCTCCTCGAACCGAGCCTGGCGGCGATCAGCCAGGGCGTGACCGAGGGCCGTCGCACGTTCGCCAACACGCTCAAATACATCCGGATGGGGACCAGCTCCAACTTCGGCAACATGATCAGCATGGCCGGGGCCGCGCTCGTGCTGCCCTATCTGCCGATGCTGCCCAGCCAGATCCTGCTCAACAACCTCATCTACGACGCGTCGCAGACTGCGCTTCCTTCGGACAATGTGGACGCCGACGTCCAGGCCGAGCCGGCTCGCTGGGACGTCCACGCCATCGAACGGTTCATGATCGTCTTCGGGCCGATCTCGTCGATCTTCGACTACCTCACCTTCGGCGCCCTGCTCCTCATGCTCGGCACCAGCGTCAAGAACCAGGGCGCGTTCCAGGCGGGCTGGTTCGTCGAATCGCTCTTCACCCAGATACTCGTGGTCCTCGTGATCCGCACCCGCATGACGCCGTTCTGGCGGAGCCGGCCCAGCAAGCAGCTCGGGGCGGCGATCGTGGCCGCGCTGGCGGTGGCGGTGGTCATCGCGTTGAGTCCGATTGGGTCGGCACTGCTCTCATTCGGTGCGCTGCCGTGGCAGTTCTGGCCGTTGCTGATCGTGCTGGTGGTCGCCTACCTGAGCTTGATCGAGGTGGTCAAGGTCCTATTCGACCGGCGCGAGGCGAGACGCCCCGAGGCCATCGCTCGGGCCCGCGCCTTCGCCGTCCTATCGACTCCGGCACAGAAGAGTTGATGCGGACGCCAGGACGAAGCAGACCGGAGGCGGAAAGTGGCTGACCCGAAGATCGAGCCGGCAAAGACGGCACTCGTGGTCATCGACCTCCAGCGCGGCATCGTCTCGATGCCGGCGGCTCCGCGGCCGGCCGTGGAAGTCGTGGCGCGTGCCGCGCAGCTCGCAACGGCGCTGCGCAAGGCCGGCGGCACGATCGTCTTCCTGCACGTCACCCCCTCCTCAGACGGCAAGGACGGACTCAAGCCGATCACCGATGCGGCCCCTGCCGGCAGTCGGGTCCTGCCGCCAGACTGGGCCGACCTCGTGCCGGAGCTTGAAGTCCAGCCGACCGACCTGGTTATCACCAAGCGCCAATGGGGCGCCTTCTACGGCACGGAGCTGGATTTGCAGCTGCGCCGCCGGGGCGTGAACACGATCATCTTGTGCGGAATCTCGACCAGCATTGGTGTCGAGAGCACGGCCCGAGACGCCTTCGAGCGCGGCTACAACCAGATCTTCGTGGAAGACGCGATGGCCGCGCGTGATGCGGCCGAACACGCCCACACGGTCGCCACGCTCTTCCCGCGCATCGGCCGGGTCAGGAGCACGGAGGAAGTGCTGGCCGCCATCGAGTAGGGGAACGGGCAGCGCCCTCGCCGGTCGGCCCCGGTTCAGGGCATGGCGGCCCAGGCCTCCAAGGACGTGGTGACCGGCGTCCCGTTCGCGGCCGACTCATCGATCGCCAGCGCCACGAGGTGGTCCTGGCAGCCGTCCGCCAGCGGGTACGGCGGGGCGCCGTCTCCGCGACACCAGGCCGCCATCTCGACGAGCATCGTGCCGATGGCGATCTCCTCGTCGTTGAAACGGAGTCCCTGGAACGGATTGCGGTACAGGATCGTGTCGCCGGCGCTGATGTGGTCCGTCTCGAACCCATCGAGGTCGAGGTCGTAGCCGGTCTGGCGGCGGACCAGCGGAGTCCGGACGATCGTCCGGGGCCCGACGAGCCGAACCACTTCGTCGTTCGCGATTTCTCCAGCGGAGCCACGGATCACGATCCGGCGCGACCGGAGCTGGTTGTGCCATTGGTTGTCCGTGAAGTCGTACAGCCCCATGGTGCCGCCGAAGTCGATGGTCGCGATGGTCGTCGTCGCATCCTTCGCGCGGTCGTCGTCCGTCCACGCGTCGCGAACCAGTGGGTCGATGAGGGGCGCGACGAAGGTCCGGGCGCTCACGGTCGCACTCTGGAACCGAGCGCCGAGGAAGGCCCGCATCAGCGCCACCGCGTGGTACTGATGCGTCGAGGAAACCTGGACTGAGCTGACCGTCCCGATTGCCCCGGATCGGGCGAGGGCGAGCCGAGACGCGTGGCTGGGCATCAGCGGATACTGTTCGGCGACCTGGACCAGGCCGCTGGCTCCCACCGACTGCCACAGGCGCCGGAGGCCATCGAGGTCGGGCGCGGGCGGCGTCTCACACAGCACCGGAGTTTTCAGTTCGACTGCCGCCTCCGACACGCCCGGCGTCGCGGCCCACGGCACGGCGCTCACGACGAAGTCGGGACGCTCGCTCGTCACGAGCTCTGAGAGGGAACCGTAGGCAGGCACGCCCCACTGTCGTGCCATCCGTTCGGCAACTTCCGGGCTGCGCCCGACATTGCCCACGAGCTCGACGTGTTCCGGCAGGAGGCGCGCGAGTCTCAGGTAGTACTGCGCTCGCCAGCCGGTGCCGACGACACCGAACCGGCACGGTTTGGCTGTCATGAGCGCCCTATGACCCGTGGAGTGGTCATGCCATCGAGACGTGTCTTCATAGCCTCTGAGCATATCCGCAGCCGAGCCGAACGGTATGCCGGCCGCATCGGTCACAATTGTCGACACGGCGGGGCACCGCGCGCTTTGAAGGAGAGATGGTGGGCGATCGGCTGACATTTCTCGGCCATTCGACCGTCCTGATCGATAGCAACGGCGTGCGGTTGTTGACGGACCCTCTGCTTGGCCACCTGGCGGCCGGTGCCCTCAGGCGTCACGTGCCGCCCGTGTCCCCGGAAACCCTCGTGGATCTGTCGGCGGTCTTCATCAGCCACGGGCACCTGGATCATCTGGATCTCGAGTCCCTCCGGGCTCTCCCGGGCGAGCCCGCGGTGATCGTCCCGGCCGGCCTCGGGCGCATTGCCGCGAAGGCCGCGCGCGGTGCCGTCCACGAGATGCGAGCCGGCGACCGGCTGGCGGTCGGCCATCTGATGCTGGAGGCCGTGCATGCCGAACACAGCCGCCGCCGATCGCTCTTCACCTCCGCCGAAGAGGCCTTGGGCATCCTCATCGACGGGTCGACGCGCGTCTACTTTGCCGGCGACACCGGGCTCTTCCCGGAAATGCGGCAGCTGGCCGGTCGTGTCGACGTCGCGCTCCTGCCGGTGAGCGGCTGGGGGCCCACTCTCGGGCATGGCCATCTGGACCCGCGGCGAGCGGCCGAGGCGGCGGTGCGGGTCTGTCCTTCGATCGCCGTGCCCATCCACTGGGGTACGCTTTATCCGCTCGGACTGCGGCGCGTCGCGAGCCGCCAGTTCGAAGGGCCGGGCGAAGCGTTCCGCGAGGCCGTTGCGGAACGCAACGCTGGAATTGACGTGCGCGTTCTTCAGCCGGGGCAATCGATGCGCCTGAACGGACGGGCCGAGTCATGACACCCGCCAAAGGCAAGACACCCGCCAAAGGCAAGGCACCCGCCAAAGGCAAGACGCCCGCGGCCGGCGACAAGTCCCTGCCGCTGATCCGACGTGTGATCGCCTTCTATCGGCTCCAGGCCCGCTTGACGTGGGAGTGGCGCCCAACTCGTCTGGCCATTCTCCGCCGGGCGGTCCTGTCCTTCGTTGGGGCCTGTCTGGTGCTCGCCGCCACGGACGCGCTGCTCCCGGGGCTGAGCATCGACGGCCCCGGCGCGCTGTTGCTCGCCGGTCTCCTTCTTGCGACCCTCGACCGTTGCTCCGACGTCGTTCTCCACTGGCTGCTCGTCGCCTGGCCGATCTTCATCGCCCAGACCGTTGGCCTGGTCGTCCAGTTCGTGGCCATCGTCGTTCTCGCGGACGCAATGCCCGGAGTCGCGGTCAACGGCCTGATGGCCGCCGTCTGGGGAGCCGTGCTCATCACGTTGCTGAACAGCCTGTTCGCCGAGGTCGTCTCTGTGAGCGACGACGATTCCTACTACGGCGTGCTCGTCAGGCGGTTGGTGGCACGCGACTTCGGACGGGCCTCGGAACCGAACCCGGGTCTGCTGGTGGTCCAGATCGACGGACTGAGCCTGCCGGTCCTCCACCAGGCACTTCGGTCCGGGCGGGTACCGGTGCTCGGCCGGCTGGTACGCGAGGGCGAGGCCACTCTGCATCCGTGGATCGCGTTGCTGCCGCCGACCACTCCCGCCAGCCAGGCCGGCATCCTGCACGGTCATAACGACGGTATCGCCGGCTTTCGCTGGTACGAGAAGGCGAGCAAGCGGCTGCTCGTGGCGAACCACCCCGACGATGCGGCCGAGATCGAGAGTCGCATCAGCAATGGCAAGGGCCTTCTCGCGGACGACGGAGCCAGCGTCGGCAATCTCGTGTCCGGAGATGCGCCGCGCAGCTACCTGACCATGGCCACGATCGCGGAAAAGGCGTCGCCTGACGACGAGCGGCGCATGCGTGGCCTCTTCGTCACCACCGTCGACTACATCCGGCTGTTGGTGCTGATGTTCGGCGAGATGGCCAAGGAGTTGTATCAGGCGGAGCGCCAGCGCGCCCGCTCTGTGGAGCCCCGGATGCGCCGCGACCTGCATTTCGCCGTCGAGCGAGCCGTGACCAATATCGCGCTGCGCACGGTTTCTACAGCGCTGGTCATCGAGGAGATGGCCTGCTCGGCGCCGATCATCTACGTCGACTACACGGGCTACGACGCCATCTCGCACCATTGCGGCCCCGAGCGCGAAGAGGCGATCGACGCTCTCGATGGCATCGACCGGGCCATCGGGTCGCTCATCAAAGCCGCTCGGCACACGCGGCGGTCATATCGGCTCGTGGTGCTATCCGACCACGGTCAGTGCCTTGGCGCCACGTTCCAGCAGCAATACGGCCTGCCGCTGGAGGCGGTGATCGCCGCGCTCTTGCCCGCGACTACGACCGTGGTCGGCACTACGGACTCCGTCGAATCGGCCGGCATCGGCCGGCGCATTGCGGCCGAATTCGGCCGAGGCTCCAGCATGGGACCGCTGCTCGCGGGCCGGCTGCGCCGGGCCGTCGGGCATCCCGGGTTGGGAGCGGCGGCGCCGCTCGCGGACGTCGTCGTGTGCTCGTCCGGCAACCTGGCCCATGTCTACTTCACCGCCGAGTCCGACAAGATGACCCGCGAGGCGATCGAGAAGCTGTACCCGGGTCTGATCCAGGGACTGGCGAACCATCCCGGGATCGGAGCGCTCGTGGTCAGGTCGGAGGCGGGTCATGCGCTGGTAGCGGGGCCGCACCGTCGCCTGGATCTGACCGCCGGCCTGCCGGATGGCAGCGACCTTGCGGCCGATTACGGTCCTCGGGCCGCCGAGAACCTGATTCGCCTTGAGGGCTTCCCAAACGCCGGCGATCTGATCCTCCTGGGCGCTTTCGACCGGGCTTCAGGGCACGTAACCGGGTTCGAAGAGCTCATCGGCTCGCATGGCGGGCTCGGTGGCTGGCAGACCGAGCCGTTCATCCTGTGCCCGGCCACGATGAAGCTGGACGAAGATCTGCCCGTGGGAGCGCCGGCCCTGTATCGCCAGCTTGTGGCGTGGCGGACGCAACTATCCGGCGAAGGCGGGGACTGACCCGTGCCGGACCGGAAAGCATCGACTGCCAACAAGGAACCGCGGGTTGACCCCGCGCGGCCGGTCGATCCCAAGGCGGCGGAGTTGCGAGCCGCGAGTAACCCGTTGACGCGTCTCGGCAAGGCTCTCGGCCCGGGTCTCATCACCGGGGCATCGGACGACGATCCCTCGGGCATCGGGACCTACGCCCAGGCAGGCGCCCAGTACGGTTTCGCCACGCTCTGGACGACTCTCGCGATGCTGCCGATGCAGACGGCCGTGCAGTACATCTGCGCCAGGATCGGCCTGGTAACAGGCAAAGGCCTGGCGGGCGTTCTCCGGGAGCACTACCCCCGCGCCCTATACCCCGCCGTGCTCGCCCTCGTGGTCGCCAACACGCTGAACGCAGGGGCGGATATCGGAGCCATTGCCGCTGCCATAAACCTTCTGGTGCCGATAGAGGCGCGCGTCTTGATCGTGCCCGTGGGCCTGGCGATCATCGCGCTCCAGGTCGTCGGCAGTTATCGCATCATCGAGAAGGTGTT
Source organism: Chloroflexota bacterium (assembly GCA_003152995.1). Taxonomy (GTDB): domain Bacteria; phylum Chloroflexota; class Limnocylindria; order Limnocylindrales; family CSP1-4; genus Fen-1039. The sequence goes on from PMBR01000063.1 coordinate 6,996, forward strand.
CAAGTGGCTGGCCCTGGCCCTCCTCGCATACATCGGGGCGGCTCTCTTCGCGCGTCCGGACGTCCTGAAAGTCCTGTCCGGAACGCTGGTCCCGACGATCCGGCTCGACCCCGCGTACATCGGCATCGTCGTAGCACTCCTTGGTACGACGATATCGCCGTATCTCTTCTTCTGGCAGGCGAGCCAGGAAGTCGAGGAGCAGATGAGCATCGGCCGACGCCAACTCCGGCAACGTCAGGGGGCGTCGCGATTCGAGCTCAAGTACGCCCTGTGGGACACGATTGCCGGAATGGTCTTTTCGGAGATCGTGGCCTATTTCATAATCCTCACCACCGGCGCCACCCTGTTCGTCGCGGGCAAGCACGATGTCGTCTCGGCCACCGATGCCGCCCAAGCCTTGCGTCCGCTCGCCGGCGACGCGTCGGCCCTCCTGCTCGCCGTGGGGCTCATCGGGGCCGGCGTGCTGGCGGTACCCGTCCTCACCGGCTCGGCGGCCTACGGCGTCTCTGAGGCGTTCGGCTGGCGATCGGGGCTCAATCGCAAGCTCACCGGAGCGCGGCAGTTCTACGCGGTCATCATCGCCGCGACCCTCGTCGGGATGGCGATCAACTTCCTCGGGATCAATCCGATCACCGCTCTCGTCCTGAGCGCGGTGCTCAATGGACTCATCGCCGCGCCGTTGCTCATCCTGATCATGCTCGTCTCGAACGATCGCTCGGCGATGGGCGAGCGGACCAACGGCCGTCTGTTGAACATCTTAGGGTGGGTGACGGCGATCGTCATGAGCGTGGCGTCCGTCGGTCTCATCCTGACCACGATCTTCGGGTAGCTACCGGTCGAGTTGTCCGTTTGCAGGTGGCAATTGTGCGAAACGAACAGTTAGCGAACTCGCTGCGATCGCGCTGGGCACGGCGCATCGCCCGTCCGCCACGCATCCGGCTCATGGTCCTCGCGGGCGGCTTCGCCGGGCTGTTCGGCAGCCTCCTGGTCTTTGGGGCAATCGCCGAGGACGTCCACAACCAGGAGGCGAACGCCCTCGATACGCTCGCAAACCCGCTGCTCCACAGCCTGTCCAACCCGATCCTCGATGCCTTCATGGGCGCGCTCACGGACATCGGCTCGACGATCGTCGTTGCCCCGCTGTTCGCCGTCGCATTCGTGCTGCTCATGTGGCGGCGGCACCGGCGAGAAGCATTCTTCCTGGCCGTTTCGATCGCCGGCAGCCTGGCGCTCAACGAGTCCCTGAAACTCGTCTTCCACCGGCCTCGGCCACAGCTCGCCTGGGCCCAGGTCCTGCCGGAGTACAGCTTTCCCAGCGGCCACGCAATGAATTCGCTCGTCTTCTACGTCGCGATCGCGCTGATCATCGGGCTGCTGTGGGGCCGCCGGGCAGGCTCGATCGCGGTCGTCGGGGCAATCGTGCTGGCGCTCTTGATCGGGACCAGCCGGATCTATCTCGGCTATCACTACTTCACGGATGTCGTGGGCGGGCTCCTCGCGGGCGCTGCCTGGCTGCTCATCGTGTTCGCCGCGTTCGACCCTGGGCTGTGGCTGAGCAGCCGGCGTGCCGAGCCCCCGGGTCCGTGACGACCGCGTTCGTCGTCGGCCGGCGACGCAAGGGGCGTGACATCGACGGCCCGGTGCGACAGGTTCGCGCCGCGCTCGAGGGGGCGGGCTGGATAGTCGACAGCGACGTCGTCGATCGGAAGGCCGAGCTGCGCCACGTCGCGCGCCGGGCGGTCAAACACGGCTGTGATGTCGTCGTCGTTGTTGGCGGCGACGGTGCCGTCAACCGGGTCGCCGGCGCGCTGATCGGAACGAGCGTCGCCCTCGGTATCATCCCGGCCGGGACCGGCAACTTGCTTGCGGGCAACCTGGGAATACCGCGCCGGACCGACCGCGCGGCTCAGAACTTGATCTTCGGGATGCACCGCCGCATCGACGTGGGGCGGGCGACCGTCGGCGGGAAGTCCTACGACATCACGGTTGCCTGCGGGATCGGCTTCGACGCCGACGTCATGGACGCGACCCGGAATCGCTCCAAGCGACGCTGGGGCAAGCTCGCCTACTTTGCCAGCGCCATCGCGTCGAGCAGGCGAATCCGGAACGTGGCCCACGAAATCACACTCGACGGGGTCACGATGGAGACCGGGGCGGCGCAGGTCATGGTCGCGAACCTCGGCCGGATGATGGCCGGCCTGTCACCGCGTCGACCGGTCCTGCCCGACGACGGCTTGTTCGACATCATCGTGGTGCGGGCGTCGGGGCCCATCCCGGCCCTCCCCGCCGCATGGGAGGCGCTCCGCCAGACGGGCCTCGGCGAATCGTCGGGTGGCCGCGCCTTCCGGGCCCAGGCACGGCAAGTCCGGATCGCCACCGCTCATCCGCGCCTGGTCGAGATCGACGGCGACGTGGTCGGGCAGACTCCCGTCGACGTGTCGATCCTGCCGGCCGCGCTTACCGTGATCGTGCCGGCAACCTGACGATTGGGCACCGCCCCGCGGCGTTCACCGTGCGGACCGTTCGTTCGGTCGGGTCGGAGCGGCCGCCGAGTGTCAATCGCGCCCGCCGCGGATCAATTGCGCCCGCCCCCCGGCGCGCCACGCGAGCCGGCCGGATGGCCTCACTTGTTCGCCGCAGACTGGGCCGCCACTTCATACTCCCTGGAGTTGGATCTGCGGGAGGATCAAGCAATGGCCAGGACGAACGGCGGCAAGGCAAGGCCGGCGCGCCAGATCTCGTTGCCCGAGCTCACCGCGTTCGACGCCGAACGCCTGGAGATTGGCCGCGACTACGACGCCATGGCTTTCGTGGAGCGAGACTTCACGGACCAGGACGCCAGCGATGCCAGGTTCCTGGAATGCCGCCTGGTGCGATGCTGCGTCGAAGGGCTATCGATGCGACGGGCCCGTGTCCTTGGTTGCCTGCTCGCCGAGGTCCACGGAGCGAGCGTCGATTTCTCGGACTCCGTCTGGCGCGACTCCCAGATGACGGGAGGCCGTCTCGGCGCGATGACGCTGGCCGGCGCGACGTGGGCGGGCATTCGGCTTCGCGGCGTCAAGCTCGGGTTTGTGAACCTCGCCGCCGCTCGACTCGAGGACGTGGTGTTCGAGGACTGCGAGATCGGCGGCCTGGACGCCAGCGCCGCTCGGCTCAGCTCGGTTGCCTTCATCGACTGCTCTGTCCAGGAGCTGAATGTGGACGAAGCGACCCTTTCGAAGGTCGACCTGTCGGGCGCCAGGCTGCGGACGCTGGTCGGAATCGAAAGCCTCCGCGGCGCGATCGTGAGCCACGAGCAGCTGCTCGATCTCGCGCCTCAGCTCGCCGCCCAGCTCGGCGTCGAGGTCCGCCGCGACTGACCGCAGGGAGGCACGCGAGTTCGCGGACCGTGAGCTGCGTCCCCACGCGGTCGCCGATTCGCTGATTAGCGCGTCAGCCGACGGTAGGCGAGCCGGGGTCAAGCGCCTCGGACGAGAAGTCTTTCGAGGCCGTCGAGGATCAAGTCCAGCCCGAACGCGAAGTCGTTCTGATCGTCGGGTCCGGCCGGGCTCATGTGCTGCCGGACGTGCTCGGCCATGTGCGGGAACTCGTCGGCCGGTAGCTCAGGGAGGGAGCCTGATGGGCCGTACTGGAACGACGCCCCGGGCTTGACGCCAGGGGAGTGGCCCATTTCCAGTGCTGGTGAAGGAGAAGATGGGGGCGTCGTTCTCGCCTGACCCCGCCGGACGAGGCACACAGCGCCATCTCTGTGACGTACCCTGCGTTGGTGCCGATCTGGCCGCGGCCGCAGCCGCCCCGTCACCGGCCTCGCTCACGCGCACTGCCCTCAGACTCGGACGAAGAGATGGGCTTCTTCGAACCCTTAGGAGGAATGGGAATGGCGTTCGTCAAGTTCCACGGCGAGAGCGTGCCGCTCGAGATGCACAAGGTCCGNNCTCACGGACAGCGGCACCAACGCGATGAGCGACCGCCAGCTGGGCGCGATGATGGTCGCCGACGACTCGTACGCCGGCAGCGCTACCTACCAGCGGCTCGAGGCGAAGATCCGCGAGATCTTCGGCCACGAGTACTTCCTGCCGGCCCACCAGGGCCGCGCGGCCGAGAACATCATCAGCCAGACGCTGGTCAAGCCCGGCCAGCTCGTGCCGATGAACTACCACTTCACCACAACCAAGGCGCACATCACGCTCAACGGCGGCACGGTCGAGGAGATCTACGGCGACGTCGCCCTCGAGACGACGAGCGAGCACCCGTTCAAGGGCGACCTCGACACGGCCAAGCTCGAGGCCATGATCGCGAAGCACGGCGCCGACAAGATCGCCTTCGTGCGCCTCGAGGCGGGCACGAACCTCATCGGCGGTCAGCCGATCTCGCTCGCGAACATGCACGCGGTCCGGAAGGTCTGCGACCAGCACGGCCTGATCCTCGTCTTCGACGCGAGCCTGCTCGCCGACAACCTATGGTTCATCAAGACCCGCGAGGAGGCGTACCGGAACGCCTCCATTCGTGACATCACGCTTGAGATCTCGAGCCTGTTCGACATCGTCTACTTTTCGGCCCGCAAGATCGGCTGCGCCCGTGGCGGCGGCATCACGACGAAGTCCGAGGACCTCTACAAGCGGATGCGGGGCCTCGTCCCGCTGTACGAGGGTTTCCTCACGTACGGCGGCATGTCCGTCCGCGAAATGGAGGCACTGACCGTCGGCCTCGACGAGACGATGGACGAGGACATGATCAGCCAGGGGCCGATCTTCATCGACTACATGGTCCGCGAGCTCGACGCCCGCGGCGTCCCGGTGATCACGCCCCCTGGCGGCCTCGGCTGCCACGTCAACGCGCTGAAGTTCCTCGACCACGTGCCGCAGAGCCAGTATCCCGCCGGCGCCCTCGCGTCCGCGGTCTACATCGCCGGCGGCATCCGGGGCATGGAGCGCGGCACGCTCTCCGAGCAGCGCAACCCCGACGGCAGCGAGCCGATGGCGTCGATGGAACTCGTCCGCCTGGCGCTGCCGCGGCGCGTCTTCACGCTCTCGCAGGTGAAGTACGCGATCGACCGGATCACATGGCTGCACGAGAACCGCAGTATCGTCGGCGGGCTCGAATGGGTCGAGGAACCGGAGATCCTCCGCTTCTTCTTCGGCCGGCTCCGCCCGACCGGGGATTGGCAGGAGCGCCTGGTGGCGAAGTTCAAGGCCGACTTCGGGGACAGCCTCTAGTCGGCTCGACCGACCCACTTCCGGCCCCCTTCGTGGATCAGTACCGATCGCCCGGACCGAGCCGGCGGTGTGCCTCGCGCGCCCGCTCGTCGGCGGCTGAGGCGCCATAGCGGGTGAGTGCCAGGCCAGAGAATCGTCGAGC
>PMBR01000063.1:12365-12686 GCA_003152995.1 Chloroflexota bacterium
GGACAAGTTATATCAGATCGGGCTCGGAGCGCGGAACCGGGGCCGCGAACGGTCTCCGGTCATTCTGCACTGATGGCAGAAGCACTTGCTGGATCCCGCGAACATGGGCTTCAGATAGGAAGCAGGCGACTCGACTGTACGGGATCGGGCACTGCGGCCACCTCCCTGGTCCCAGATACACGGGGATCAATGGAGTCCCCATCGAACGGACCGCAACGAGCTCGTCCCGCGCACACTCATCATCCTGGAGGAACAGGACTTGGCGTGGGACCGCGCCTCGACCTACGTGGCAACGTTTCGGGGTGCGGCAGTGCTCCCGCG
>PMBR01000125.1 GCA_003152995.1 Chloroflexota bacterium
CCGTCGAGCATGAGCTCGTCGTGGATGATCTGGTACGCGGCCGCGGACGACATCTCGCCGTCGGGAAGCCGCCGAGAAGGTATCGGCGCGAGCACGGAACCCTGGGCGAAGAGCGGGTTGACCGAAAGATGCTCGGCAGCGCGCCGTCGACGATGGCTCGAACCCAACATCAGAGCGTCCTCCCTGTGGGCGGTGGTCGCGGTCCTTGCCGGCGCTCTGCCGCCCGGTACGGCGCAACTCTAGCGCCGGGGGCGTGTGGCGGCGTCGGGGCGCGGCGCCGGGGGCGTGTGGCGGCGTGGGGGCGCGGCGCCGGACCGAGCCCCGGCGTCCGGGCCGGCACCGCTACCATGTGGCCCATGTCCGACCTGATGGATTCGGCCGTCGAGCCCACCGCTGCGAATGCCCCGCGCCGGTCTCTGTGGCGACACGTCGACTTCATGAAGATCTGGCTGGCAAGCACGGTCAGCCTCATGGGGAGCCAGGTCAGCCAGCTCGCGATCCCGTTCATCGCGGCAGTCATCCTCAATTCGACCGTGCTCGAGGTGGCCCTCCTGGGCGCGGTCGAGATGGCGCCGTTCATCCTCTTCGCGCTTCCGGCCGGAGCGTGGCTCGATCGGGTGCGCCGGCGACCGGTGCTGATCGCCGGCGATCTCGGCCGCGGCATGGCCCTGCTGACGATTCCGATCGCCTATGCGGCAGGCCACCTCACCATCTGGCAGCTCTATGCGGTGGGTTTCGTGGCCGGCTCCTTGACCGTCCTGTTCGACGTAGCCGACCAGTCGTATCTGCCGGCCATCCTCGAACGGGAGGAACTCATCGAGGGCAACGCCAAGCTCTCGCTCTCCCAGTCGAGCGCGCAGATCGTCGGTCCTGCCTTCGCCGGCGGCTTCATCGCCCTCGTTGGAGCGCCGTTCGCGGTCATCGTCGACGCCATCAGCTTCTTCGTCTCAGGCGGTCTGATTTCCCTGATACGCAAACCCGAGGCCAAACCCGAAAGGCGTCTTGCCAGCGACGGCTCGCACACGAGCATGCGCCAGGACATAGGCGAAGGCCTTCGATACGTCCTCGGCAACAGGTACCTGCGCATGATTGCCGGTTCCACCGCCACTGCGAATTTCGGCACGAGCATCGCCTTCTCGATCTTCCCGATCTTCGTCTACCGGGAGCTTGGGCTCAGCGTGGCGCTGGTCGGGCTCGTCTTCGGGCTGGGCGCCTTTGGCCTCCTGCTGGGTGCGTTGGTGGCGCCCGGTCTTTCGAAGCGGATCGGCGTCGGAGCGGCCATCGTCTTTTCCATGTTCATCACAGGACCGGCCACGTTCCTGATATTCCTCATGCCGGCGGAAGCGCCGGTCGCGGCGACACTGCTGCTGGTTTCGGTCTTTCTGACTGGCTTCAGTGCCGTGGTCTACAACGTCAATCAGGTCAGCTTCCGCCAGGCGATTACGCCCCTCGCAATTCAGGGTCGAATGAACGCCACGATGCGGTTCGTGGTTTGGGGAACTCTTCCAGTCGGATCGCTGGTGGGTGGCGTCCTCGCTTCGATTCTGTCGGTACGAGCGACTATCGGGATCGGGAGCGCGGTCGCCATGACGGCGTTTCTGTGGGTCCTGCTCTCGCCGGTTCGGTCCCTGCGCGAGATTCCGCTTGGTGAAGCGTCGCCGTCCGATTGACGAGCCGGGCACGTATCGGCCGGTCCGCGAGTCCGCCGGTTCGCCGTTCCGCCGGTCCGTTCGCTGACCGAGTGGACGAAATGCCGCCGCCGAAGGTCCCGTTGGAGCACAGCATGGGACAGGCTGCCGGGCCAAGACCCGGAGACCGGTGCGCCGCGTACTAGCTGCGAACCCTCATAGGTAGGGAAACGCGCTGCGGAAGGAAAGCCATGCGTCCCACAAAACGATTCATCTCGCTTGCGGGTGTTGCGACCGCCGCGATGCTCATCGCAGCCGCTTGCTCTGCGGCCGCTACCACTCCGGCGCCTGTGGCCAGCCAGGCCGCAACCAGCATCACCATCAGCATGACCAACGATGCCACGCTGGGCGCCTATCTGACCGGCCAGAACGGGATGACGCTATACGTCTTCAAGAACGACACCGCCGACACGAGCTCCTGCACCGGCACGTGCGCCACGAAGTGGCCGTCTGTTGGGGTCGCCGGCGGCGCCATGATCACCGGCCCGACCGGCGCCACGGGCACGTTCACGATCATTAGCCGGCCCGACGGCACGATGCAGGTCGCGTACGACCACCAGCCGCTCTACTACTACTCCGGTGACTCCGTGGCCGGCGACACGAACGGCCAGGGCCTCCTGGGCAAGTGGTTCGTCGCGCCCCTGACCTCAGGCGGCAGCGTGGCCACGCCCGTCGCGACCGCGGCGGCTACGCCCGTCGCCCCCGCCCCCCCAACAGTGAACACCGGGTACTGATCTCCGCGCGACTTCGCCCCATAACACCAATTAGCGAACCCGCCGGTCCGAGAGGGCCGGCGGGTTCGATTCGTACCTGGCGATGGGTCCAAGCGGGGGCTGCCGCTCAGGGCATCAGGACCCTGGCGAAAGCCTCCGCAATGGCCCGGTATCCCTTCGCGTTGGCGTGGGGATCGGGACCGAGCGGCGGCGGAGCACCTGCCCAGGTCCACTCGTAGATCCGGGCCACGTTGAGCGGAACCGAACCGACTCCTGCCAACGGCACCATGGTCTCGAAATCCACCGTGGCGAAAGCGCCCTCCACGTCCGCGACATCGAGCCCCGCGGCCGCGTAGATTGCGGACAGCTCGGCGTTGATCGGTAGCAAGCCCTGGTAGACAGACATTCGGGCGAGATCCTGCCCGTCGGGCCCGTTCACCCAGCCGGCCAGCAACGGATCGTAGATCGTCATGCCCACGATCGGAATGCCGGGTCCGGCCGCTTCCCGCAGCGTTCTCAGGATGCACGGCAGGTTCCGCGCCACATCCTCCAGGCCGAGCGAAACCCCCGTCAGGTCGTGTGTCGGGAAATCGTTGGAACCTATGTCGATGGTGACGAACGCGACTTCGCCGCGGTGGCCACGCAGGAAAGCGACTGCTTCGGCTAGTTGGTTGCCGTTGGGGTATGCAAACAGGCTGCCGTCGAGCATCGTCGTGGTCGACTCGCCCGGATAACCGAGCTTCACTATCTGAAGGCCGGGGAACCAGTCCTGTGCGATGGCGCATAGCTGGTCCGAGTAGCCCTCGTCAGTCCGGTGCTGAAAGGCTTCGGGGCCGATCGGCTGGACGCCTGTGGACAGCGAATCGCCCAGCGATAGGTAGTAGAGCTGTTCGTTTGCGGATGAGGCAAGCGGCGTACGCCAACTGCCCATAGCACGGTCTCCAGGGGTTTGGTCTGGGCCGAGCCTACCAGCCGGGCGCAAAGATGAGTGTCGGCTGCAAGACAACAGCGTTCGGGAACGCATCTCCGTCCTAGCGGCCATACTTTCGCCATGACGACCGCCTTGAGGCAAGATGCCCACGGCCGCCCGACGCGGTCGTTGCCCCGCACTCACCTCGTGCGAATCTCGCTCTACTGGCTGGGCATCTCAACGGTCTGGAGCGGGATCCTCTACATCGTCAACGGCCGCCTCCAGTTCGCAGGGCTGGTCCCGAAGGGCAGCGAGGGCATCGGGGCGTTGCAGATCGCCGTCATCGGGATGGTCATCGCCATCGTCGTCCAACCGACCGTCGGCACGATCAGTGACTACACCCTCAGCCGTTGGGGTCGCCGCAAGCCGTACATCTTCATCGGCGCCTCTCTCGATCTGGTGTTCCTCGTGGGTGTGGCGACCTCCAACTCGATCGCGGCGATCGCGGCATTCGTGGCACTCCTCCAGTTCAGCTCCAACTTCTCCCAGGGGCCGTTCCAGGGCTACGTGCCGGATCTGGTCCCGGCCAAGCAGGTCGGGCTCGCTTCCGGTCTGATCGGGCTGTTTCAGGCGCTGGGCAACATCACCGGCTACGTGATCGCGGCATTGGCCGTCGCGCTGGCCAACACGAACTCGCATGCCTTCTTCTTCGGCACGATGGCCCTGGGCGTTGTCGAGTTCACCTCGATGCTCGGCGTGGTCCTCCGGGTCCATGAGGGTGACCGCGTGAAGTCACGCAACGGGCGCTCCTGGCTGTCCGTCGCCCGGGAGGCCTGGGGCATGGACATCCTCCGCGAGCACAGCTTCCTGTGGCTCGTTGGCTCGCGCTTCTTCGTTCTGGCCGGTGCCGCCTTCTTCCCAGCCTTCAGCACGTTCTACCTGGCCCAGGTATTCGGCCTGGACTCCACCAGAACCGGCAGTACCCTGCTCGTCCTCCTCGGCATCGTGGCCGTCTTCCTGACCCTGTCCGTCTTACCGGCCAGCCGCCTATCGGACCGAGTCGGTCGCAAGCCGGTCATCTACGGCTCCTGCTTGCTCGGTGCCGTCGGCCTGGCCATCGGCGCTGTGGCCCCGATTCTGCCGATAGCGCTTGTGGGCGCCGCGATGTTCGCGATGTCGGCCGGAGCCTTCCTGGCAGTCGATTGGGCGCTCATGAGCGAACTCGTCCCCAAGGCATCCACGGGACGATATATGGGGATATCCAACGTGGCGACGGCCTCGGCCGGGACCTTGACCCTGGCGCTCGGCGGCGCGCTCGTCATGGACAACGTCAACCACTGGCTGGGCTACGGAACGGGGCCGCGGGCAGCGCTCATGGTCGGCGTGCTGTGCTACGCGGTGGGAGCCCTGCTCCTTGTTCCGGTCCAGGAGCCGGATCGGACGGAGGCCGGCTGAGCGCGGCCGATTGCGGCGGCTCGGGCCCGACGGCCTCTCATCCAAGCGGCGATCCAGGTCAGCGACCGAGTTGGCCGATCTGGGAAAGCATGACCCAGAAGTCGCGGACTTCGGTCGTCTCGGGCAACTGACCCTGCAGCGCACTCGCAGCGCCCTGAAGGTCGCGGATGCCATAGCCCGGGATCCACGGACTGTTGCGCAGAACCTCGGCGGTGGCGGCCACGAGGGCGTCCAGTTTGAAGTTGGACGCGGTCGCCTCGAAGCTCCGGGCCAGATCGCCGCGGTTCACATCCTGGGCGATCTCCTGTGCTCGCCCGGTGCTCGGGTCCGTCCAGCGCAGGCTGACCGTGGCCAACCGGTCGTTCGGCGATTCCCCGGGCCTCAGGACCAGCGCGTACAGCGCGGTTACCTGATGACCGGCGCCGATGGCGCCGCCGGTCGCGTTGGGGTTGCGGAATGAGCTGTCGGGCAGGCCGCGATCCTCGTAGCCGATCAGCCGGTAGCCGGCGACCGCCGCCGGGTCGAACTCCACCTGGGCCTTGGCGTCGAGGGCCACCGTGTCGATGGTGGTCGTGAGCCGCTCGACGAATATCCGGCGAGCCTCGTCAAGGGTGTCGACATAGGCGTAGAAGCCCTGGCCCTTGTCGGCCAGCTGCTCGACCAAGGCGTCGTTGTAGTTGCCCATCCCGACTCCGATCGCCACGAGCTGGATGCCCGACGCGGACGAATCGGCCCCCACCTCGCTCAGCATGGTGGCGGCGTCCGTGGCGCCCACATTGGCGACGCCGTCCGTGGCCAGGACGACGCGGTCGATGCCGCCCTCGACGAACTGGGCCCGCTCCAGCTGATAGCCGAGTCGAAGCCCAGCCTCAGTGTTGGTGTTGTTCTCCGGATGAAGAGTCGCAATCGCGTCCAGGATCCGCTCCTGGTCCGCGGCCGAAGTGGACGGTAGAACCACCCAGGCATTCGTGGTGAAAGCGACGATGGCGACGCGGTCGTCGCTGCGTAACTGGCTCACCAGAATCGCGATCGACTGCTTGACCAGTTCCAGGCGCCCGCCACTGTCCATGGAGCCCGACACGTCGATGACGAATGTCAGAGCGGCCGACGGTCGCCGGCCCGAAGAGACGTCGCGGGCCTTCACGCCGACGCGGAGCAGAACCTCTCCCGACGACAGGAACGGATTTGGACCGCCGTCGCCGTGAATGGCGAAGGCCCCGGTTTCCGGTGAGGCGTAGCCCTGGTCGAAGTAGTTGATCCACTCCTCCGGCCTGACGCTCGAAGAGTCGGGCCAGACACCTTGCGCCACGTACCCTCGGGCGACGGTGTATGAGGCCGTGTCAACGTCCAGGCCGAACGTCGAGAGATTGTCGGCGTTCGTGTCCACATACGGATTGATGCCTGTGCTCGGGAAGACGACGGGCGGATAAGGGGTCTGGAGTTGCTGGGACGTCGGCCACGGATACTGGTTCTGCTGCGTGGCCCACGGGTAAGCGGTCGCCTGCGGGTACGCCGGCGCCATCGTCGCTGCCGCGGAGGTCGAGTTCGGACCCTGGTTGGTCGGTCCCTGATATCGGGCCGGCGTGGCCGACGAAGAGGAGCAAGCCGCCACCGTCAAGGCGAGCAGGGCACAGCAAAGCAAGGCACGACGCATCGGGATCTCCCTCTTCCGCAGGCTCGATCGCGACGGATCATCAGGGTCCCGGCGCATCGATTGCGCCGCTGGTCCCCGTCTCGTCTGTTCGGCAGTGTTTGGGCTCTGCCGGCGGTTGTTGTCCCCGCTCTCGCGATCTCACGTGCCCGCTGCAGTTTGTACGCCCGAAAGGGGCCGCCGGATCAGAACCCACCGGCGACATCCGACCGGGCCCCATCGCGCGATCGCCACGAGGCCAATCGCGTCGTCTCCCGGCGCTCGCTATCCGGTCCCTCGACCACGTCGAGCCGGACCGGCTGTAAGCTCTCCGGTCGTGGAGATGCGAGAGACGACCAAAGAGGCGGCGGGGGCAGGGCTCGGCCAGCACCTGCTGCCGCTAGAACCCCAATTCCGCGAACGCGTCTGGGGCGGACAGCGTCTCCGCGCCGCCGATCCACCCGTCGGTGAAGCCTGGATCGCCTATGGGGAGAGCGTCGTGGCCACCGGCCCCCTGGCCGGACGCAAACTGGCAGATCTGGCTGCAGAACATGGCGCCGAGCTGTTGGGTTCGTCGGTCCACGATCGCTATGGTCGACACTTCCCGCTCCTGGCCAAGATCCTCGACTGCGCCGACTGGCTATCGGTCCAGGTGCATCCCACCGACGAGCAGGCCAGACGCATGGTCGGTCCCGAGGAGTTCGGCAAGACCGAAGCCTGGTTCTTCATCGAAGCGAAACCCGATGCCCGAATCCTTCTCGGAGTGAGGCCCGGCACGACGGCCGCCGAGCTGGCGAGCGCGATCCGCGAAGGGCTGGTTGCGGAAATCGCGGAGAAGGTCCCCGTCAGAAGCGGCCAGGCGGTGCTCGTTCCGGCCGGAACGCTGCACGCGCTGGGTCCCGGGCTGCTCCTCTACGAGATCCAGCAGGAGAGCGACACGACTTACCGCGCCTACGACTGGGGGCGGCCGCAGTCGACGGGACGCAAGCTGCACATCGAGGAATCCGTCGAGGTGACGACGACCGACGAACCTCCCAAGCCGACCACGCCTGTCGTCGCCGGCGCCTCGGGAACTGCCGACGCCATCGATTGCCCGTACTTCGACCTGGATCTGGCCGGCGTCGGAGCCACTCCCCAGCTCCTCGATACGGGCGGCCGCAGCTTCCACATCTTGACCGCGATCGAGGGTGCCGCCGAGATCCATGTCGGAGCCGAGGTTGTCCGGCTCGAGCGGTTCGAGACCGCGCTCGTGGCCGGCGCGACCGGCATCTACCGCATCCACGCGGCCGGCGGCACGGCCACGCTGCTGAAGGTTTCGGTCCCCGTCTGAAGCAGCGGGCACCTCGAAGGCTGGCCCGCCCGGCTAGCGGATCGGCGTTGCCGGGCTGACCGGGCCCGAGCCGGCGCCGGTAGAAGCGACGAGCGCCGCGATCTCGCCAAGTTCCGCGGCCGACAGCACGAGCGAACCGCCCGGCAGCCAGCCATCCACCTGCTCCGGACTGCGGCCGCCGACGATCGCCCCGGAAACGCCCGGCCAGGCCAGAACCCACGCCAGTGCGACCGCCGAGACCGTGGTTCCGCGCCGGTGTGCGATCGGGCGTAGTCCGTCACGCAGGGCGATGTTGAGCGACAGTGCGGGCTCGTTGAAGTGCGCCGCCTTACGCCGCCAGTCGTCGTCCGCCATCGCCGCCACGCGGGCCGAAGAGAACGAGTCGGTGAGAATCCCCGAGGCCATCGGGCTGTACACGATCACGCCGGTCCCGTGAGCGGCGGCCCATGGGATCACGCTGGCGCCGGAGTCGCGACCGATCAACGAGAACTGCGGCTGCAGCGAGTCGACGTGGCGGACGCGCTCGCAGCGCTCCAGCAGATCGACGCCGAAATTGCTCACGCCGATCGCCCCGACCTTGCCTTCGTCCACGAAGCGACTCATCTCGCCCCAGGACTCTTCGACGGGGACGCCCGATTCGTCGGGCCAGTGGATCTGGAACAGGTCGATGCTTTCGACGCCGAGGCGGCGCAGAGAGGCTTCGCAGTCGCGCCGGAGTGAGGCCGGTTCCGCGATCCTCTTCGCCGGGTCGTGAGGGTTCTGCGGATCCCAGACCAGGGCGCATTTGGTAAAGACGAGGGGTCGTTCCGAGGACGGCATCTGCGTCAGAGCCCGACCGACCACCTCCTCGGAGTGGCCGAGGCCGTACACGCCGGCCGTGTCGATCCAGTTCACACCCTTATCGACGGCGTGGACTATCGCCCGGATCGAGTCGTCGTCGTCCTGCGGTCCCCATCCGTAGGCCCAGCCTCCGCCACCAACCGCCCAGGCACCGAAGCCGACCGCCGTGATCTCCATACCGCTCGTACCGAGCTTTCGGACGTTCATCTGGTCTCCTTCGCTGCGCGAACCCAACGCTTTCCACAATTGTGCCCCTTCGGGGCGAACGGCCCGCTCGGGCGGCCAAATGATCGGGCCGCTGCCCTGCCCTGCCCTGCCCTGGCCCGGCGATCAGCGGACTCTGAACGGGGCGCCGTGGCCGGGAATCACGACATCGACGCCGTCGAGGAGTCGCTGCCGGTTGCGGGCAAGCGCGGCCGGGTCGGCCGAATACGGATCGACCTCGGGAGTCCGATCGGACCGCCACCACAAGTGCGTGAAAGCCTGCCGACCCTCGGCCGTGTCGGCGACCAGGCTGGCGTCCTGTGGGCTGTGGCCCGGCGTTACCCAGATCGTGGTATTCGGTCCGATCTTGAAGCCTTCGCCCTGATGGGCATTCACCTGGTCGTCGCGGCGGACGGTCCGAAAGTCGACGATCTCAGCCCGGCGGAAGAGTGCGATGTTGACGGTGTGATCGAGGTGGTGATGCGAGACGAACACGTGAGTCACGTCGTCCGGCGAGATCCCGAGCCGCTCGAGCGGATCGAGGATCAGCGAGCGGCTCTTGACCATGCCCGGATCGACGACGATCACGCGGTCGCCATCGCGGACCAGACCCACGGTTCCCGCCACCGACGGCGAGTTCGCGTAGCCGACCACCAGGATCTCGATCCGTGCGCGAGCGATGTCTTCGTCCATCGAGCCTCCTCGCTTCGGTCTGCGCGCGATTCGGCCGCCCGCTCAAGCCGACGCGGTTCCGGCGCCAATTCTCTCCCAAACCTCGCGGGCGCTCCAGGACGACACCGGCTCGCCTCGCGTACGCTCTGACGATGACCGCCAGAAGAAGCGCAGGCATCCTCCTGTACCGCCGTCGCGAGAATGTCATCGAGGTCCTGCTCGGCCATCCGGGCGGTCCTTTCTTCGGTCGGGCCGATGCCGGCGACTGGTCGATACCCAAGGGCGAGCCGAGCCCCGACGAAGTCGACATGGAGGTCACGGCCAGGCGCGAGTTCGAAGAGGAGACCGGCCATCCCGTCCCCGACGGCCCCCTGATCGATCTGGGCGCCGTGAAGCAGAAGGGCGGCAAGGTCGTCTACGCCTGGGCGGCCGAAGGAGACTTGGACCCCGCCGCCGCGACCAGCAACACCTTTTCGTTCGAATGGCCGCCGTTCTCCGGACGGATGAAGACATACCCGGAGATCGATCGAGTCGAATGGTTCGCGCCGGAAGAAGCCAGGCGCCGCATCAAGCAAGCCCAGACGACGCTCCTCGATCGGCTCGATTCCGCGCTGGCGAACCGCGTGGCGACTTCGCGGGCCCCGGGCGACGGCCCGGCCGATCGATGAAGCCGGCCGACGGGACGGTCGTCGACCTGCGCGGCGTATCAGTCATTCGGTCGGGCAGCCTCTTGCTCGACGGCGTCGATTGGCGGGTCGAGCGAGGCGAGCGGTGGGTCCTGCTCGGGCCCAATGGCAGCGGCAAGACCACGCTCATGTCCGTTGCTTCCACCTATTTGTGGCCGTCACGCGGCGATGTGGCGGTTCTCGGCCGGGTCGTCGGGACGGCGGACGTGCGAGAACTGCGCAAGAGCATCGGCATCGTCAGCGCCGCTCTGGAAACCCGGATCCCAGGCCAGATAAGCGCCCTGGAGGTGGTTCTGGCCGGCGCCACCGGAGCTATTGCGCCGTGGTGGGACCGGCACAGCGCTCGTGCCGGGGAGAAGGCGCGAGAGATGCTGGATGTCGTCGGATGCGCAGCCCTCGGCGACCGGCGTTTCGAGTTGTTGTCGTCCGGGGAGAAGCAACGCGTCCAGATCGCCCGCGCCCTGATGCTTGACCCCTCACTCCTGCTGCTGGACGAACCGGCCGCGGGACTCGATCTCGGCGCCCGCGAGCAACTCGCGATGCTGCTCTCGCGCCTGAACCGCGACCAGCGCCTCGCGGCTATCGTCGTCGTCACTCACCACGTGGAAGAGATCGCACCGGGGACGACTCACGCGCTGGTCCTGCGCGGCGGCCGGGTCGTGGCCGCGGGCGCTGCCGGCGCCACCATCACCGGCCCCGTGCTCTCGGAGGCGTTCGGCCTCGGGCTGATCGTGGACCAGGCCGGCGGTCGCTTCAGCGCACGAGCCGCTTCGACCTCGTAGTCAGCGTCGATGGTCCGGCGCGCCAGATTCAACCGCTGCCCCGAGGTACCGCTTCCCGCGTTGGCATCTTGTGCGGGACTTCAACCACCGATATCCCGAGGAAACCGAGACCGCTAGATGGGCGGCGGTCGACGCCGGTCGACTACGGCCGCAGCCAGGAGATGCTGGGCCGTTGCTCCTCTGGCCTGGCCTCAGCGGCCGCCGTGGTGCCGGCGGAGACATCGGATGATCCGGCCTCTCCGGACGAGGCGGTGGTCGCCGTCGTCGCGTGGGTGCGGGCCGCCACCGATGCCAGGAGTCGAAGCCTTCGCCTTCCGGGAGAACCGCCTACGGCGCGGCTCGCCTTCCGGATGGCCACATCTCGGGTGATCGACCTCCGACTCTGCGTCGTGACGCCCGGGAGCGCAGATGGTTCGCTCGGATCGGGTGCCACAGAAATCGCGACTCGTCTACGGCGCCGTTTCATCGCCAGCCTGGGCGCCGGCTTGACCGATGCCAGCTCGAGCGACTCGAGCGCCTCGAGCGCCTCGTCTGCCTTCGCACCGGCCGGCGGCGCCGAAGCGCGCGTCCCGGGGATGGTCATGGACCTCAACCCGTCGAGCCGGCCGACGAGTCGAAGTGCCTGCTCGACTTCGTCGGCCCGGATGTCGCCCTCCGCCACCGCCCGATCAATTCGCGAACGGCGCTCCCCCGGATTCAACTCAACAAGATCGTCGACTACATTCTGACGCCGCATCTCTCGTGCGGCTCGATTCCAAAACACTTTCATGCTCCTGCCGGTGGCGTTCAGACGACGACCAAACGAGAGCGCGAACCCGCTCAGACTGATCCCCCGGTGACGTTCGTTGAGATGCCGGCCCTACCCGGCCAGACGTCTATTAGGCTGCCACGGCTTTCCGGAAGGGACAACGGCGCCCGTCGATTGGCGCACCAGCCGGCACAAACGGAGAGGTCTCGCGCCGCTCGACCGGGGAGCATTGGCGCCCACCTGCCCGGCCCGATCAGCGTCCACAGCCGTTGCCGCCGGGCCACCGACGCGCGCCGGACTATGGTGCTGGGTCGCCGACGCCGCCCCGGCTCGAGCTCCCGAGCGGGCAAGGGTGGAAACGATACGAGGCCGTGTTGCTCGTACTAGTGGATCGGAAGCATTGCCTCAGTGGGGAAAGATCGTGGATCCTCCATCCGCGAGTACCGTCGCCAGCGGGAGCAATGCAAGAGCGGTTGCCAGGATCCAGGCCAGAACGAAGACGCGAAGGCTGAACGGGCGAAGGGACATTTGGCGACTCCTATCGGAAGGTGGTCGCCCGCCTGAGAACCCGGCCGGGCGCGGCTCGGTCGGCGCACTTGAATCGTAGGGAGCGTCGGGGGTCGCGGTCAAGTGCTACTGAACCTGGCTGCGCCGACGCAACGCTCCCTGTTCAAACTGCCTGGTACAGGAGGTAAACTAGACGCATGCCAAGAGTCAGTGCCACCCGTCCGCGAGTCGATGATTCCCCCCTGGCCAGGAAGATCGGCGAGCGCCTCCGCACGGCGCGGCTCGCCGCTGGACTTACCCAGACGCAGCTAGCCGAGCCGCGTTACACGAAGGCGTACGTCAGCGCTCTCGAGAACGGCCTCAGTCGGCCGTCAATGGCGGCCCTCAACCACTTCTCCGGACGACTGGGCATTCCGGCCAGCCAGCTGATCAACGACGAGCCGGCATCTTGGGCCCGCCTGGAGGCCGACCTGCTCCTCGCCTGCAGTCGTTGGGACGACGCGATTGCCGCCTATCGTCTCCTCCTGGAGGCCTCCCAGACTCCCGGCGCGCGCGCGGAGCTCCTGCGCGGCCTATCCGAGGCGATGGTCCGCAAGGGCCAGGTCGGAGACGCCATTGCGTACGCTACAGAATCCGCGGAGCTCTTCCGCGGATCACGTCGCGACTCCGACGCCGCACTGGCCGACTACTGGGTGGCCGCGGCGCATTACCTCCGAGAAAGCACGACCGAGTCCAAGGCCATCCTGCATGCCATTCTGGCTCGTGTGCGAGCCGGTCTCAAGGTTGAACCAGACTTCAAAGCCCGATTGCTGATGGGGCTCTCATCCAACGAGTCTCTCGAGGGCAACCACGCTGCCGCACTTGGGTACCTCGAGGAAGTGCGCGGCCTGGACGCCGACCTGGATGACCGCCGGCGCGCTTCCTACTTGTTCGGGTTGGCCTACAGCTACCGCGAGACGGGCGACTACGAAGCCGCCGTGCGAACCGGCATCGCCAGCCTGGAACTCTTCCGGCGGGCACAGGCGGAGCGCGAAAGCGGGGCGCTCGAGAACGACCTGTCGATGTCGTACCTGGCCATCGGCAACTCGTCGAGAGCGGCCGAGATGGCGGCCTCGGCTCGCGCGCGTTTCGAGCGTCTGGACGACCAGTGGTGGCTCGGGTTTGTGGTGGACAGCCAGGCGCGCATCGCCCTGGCGCGCGGTTCCGCCGACGAGGCTGCCCGCGGCGCCGAGGAGGCTCTGAGGATCGCCCGGCAAGCCGGGAACGCCAAAGCCTGCGTCGATGCCCTCCTGACACTCGCGCGCGCCCGGGCGGCGCTCGGCGACGCGAAAGGCTGCCTGGAGGCGAACGAGCAGGCGGCCGAGCTTGCCAGAACGGCTGGTAGCCCATCGTTGGTCCGCAAGGCGATCCGCGATCTGGCCGAAGCTCTGGCGGCATCCGGCGATCATGAACGCGCCTTCACCCTGATGCGCGAGGCGCTGGCGGCGTCCTGAGTCCTGGGGCGGACTCGCCATCGTTTTTACGCGCCGCTCGGTGCCCGGCGGCACCACCCAATCCGCGCACTGGCCTGCACACGCCCCATTCCACCGCCGCCGTGGCATGTCCCGGGTGACTTCTCGGCGGTCGATGGTACAATGCCACTTGACCAGTTGCTCAGTTGGGGAGCCATGGCTATTCCGACGCACACCACGACGATCCGCGCGCTGCGCCAGTTGGGCCCGGTGCCGTGGTTCCACGACGGCTGCAGCGGCCTGGCTTTGCGAGCTCGGGCCGACGTGCCGCGCTTCGACGACACGATGATCCGTAGCGCCCTTCTCCGAGGCGTTGAGGCCTGCGAGAGGCTGGCTGCCCTGGATCGGGCCATCAATCGAGAACTGTGGCCGCTCGGGTACGTCGCCTTCCTCGAGCGCAGTGTTGGGGACGACGCAGTGGTCCTGGTGGAGATCGCCGCCGGACGTTGAACACGTCATCGGGCCGATGCCTCCTTGGGGGGAATGCCTCGGCCCGATGACCTCAGCCGTATCGAGCGACTACCTCTGCGGCCATCGCGGCGATCCGATCGCGCAGGTGGGCCGGCTCCATGACCTCCGCGTCGGCCCCGAGCATGAGGATCTGCGGTTCGGCATGCTCGATGTCTTCGAGGGTCAGCCGGAGCGTCAGCCAGCCCGAGGCGTCGGGGTCGTCCGCGGCCTTGACGGCGGACCGCGTCGTCGGCGCCCCGAGCGCCTGCTCGAGCTTCCAGAGGGCAACGTTGCGAATTCGAAGAACGGCCTCGAACGAGGGCAAACTCTCCTCGTAGGCAGCCACGGAGAGTTCCCAGTAGGCTGCCAGATCGAAGTCGTCGGGACGCACGAATCTGTCTTCGAGCAGGTCAAGGTCGAGGATCCGTGAGACGCGGTACGTTCTATGGCTCGTGGCCGCCCGGGCGACCAGATACCACAGACCGCCTTTGAGAACCAGGCCGAGCGGATCGACGACCCGCTCGACGACCGCGCCGTCATCCGCCCCACGGCGGTAGCGCATATGCAGGCGTCGATCCGACCAGACTGCCTCCGCGATCGGCTGCAGGTAGGCCGCCGATTCCGATTCCTGGAACCAGCCCGGCGCGTCGAGGTGGAATCGCTGACGGATTCGCGAGGCGCGGCTCCGAAGCTCGGGCGGCAGGGCCGCCAGCACCTTGAGCTGGGCCGCGGCCAGAACGGTGCCCAGACCGAGCTGAGCCGCGGGGCCGGGATAGCCCGAGAGGAAGAGGGCCTCGGCTTCCTCGGCCGTCAGACCGGTGAGCCTCGTCCTGTAGCCTTCCACGAGCTGAAACCCGCCGTGAGTTCCGCGGTCGGCGTAGATGGGGATCCCCGACGCGCTGAGCTCCTCGACATCGCGATAGATCGTCCGGACCGAGACCTCCAGATTGTCGGCCAGTTCCTGAGCCGTCAGACGATTGCGCGTCTGGAGGAGAAGCAGGATGGAAATGAGACGGCTGGCTCGCATCCCGGCAGCGTAGCCGATTCTTCGCCTGAATACCTGACAGCAATCGTCATATATCGGAGGTAGCCTGGCAAGGACGAAGCAGAGAGCCGGAGGAAAGCCATCAACCGGCGAGCTAGCCTGCGGCTCACCTACGACGGAGGAACACTGATCGCCATGCGTCCCTACGGATTCGATGAAGTCGAGCAGCTTCGATACGCCAGAGCCCACGCCCAGATGCTGCGGGAGGAATGGCGCCTGGCCAACTCTCCCGGCGCGAGCCCGATTGCGGGTGGGCAGGGTCGCGGCGCCTTCGAGCGAGCGCGGCGAGGTGTCGGACGCGCCCTGATCGAACTCGGCTGGCGGCTGGTCCCGGCCGAGATCGGCTCGCCGCGCTTGGGCTTGGCCGCCCGTCGCCCCGACTGGGGTTGCTAGCCGCCGTGCCGCTGGCGCGAACGACGCCGATGCGGCACGCTGAAGGCATGCCGAAACTTCCGCTGGAATCTTCGTCCGGGGCAAACCCCCACGATCCCGGGTCGGATGTCGCCGGGGAGCGGGCCATTCCGGTCGCACGGGCGGCAGCGTCGCCGCTCGTGACCGCGCGCGGAGCCACCATCCGCATCGGCACGGCGTCGTGGACGGATCCGACGATGACCGCCCCGGGCGTCTTCTATCCTCGGGGCTCAGATTCGGCCGAGGAACGACTCACCTACTACGCCGAGACCTTCCCGATCGTAGAAGTCGACGCGACCTACTACGCCCTGCCGAGCCCGCGCGTGGCGCAGGCCTGGGTCGACCGCACTCCGCCCGACTTCGTGTTCGATGCCAAGGCCCACGCGCTGATGACCGGCCAGCCGACCGAGACAAAGAGACTGCCCAAGGACATCCGCGAGGCGCTGCCTGCGGAACTCGCGTCCAGGCCGCGGCTCTATGCCAAAGACCTTCCATCCGAGCTGCGCGACGCGGTCTGGCAGATGTACGTGGCCGGGCTGCAACCCCTCGTTGCCAGCGGCCAGCTAGGCTCGGTGTTGCTCCAGTACCCGCGCTGGTTCTTCCCCACCAGCGAGAGCCGCGACTCGATCCTGGAGGCTCGCCAGCGGCTCGGCGACGTTCGATCGGCGGTCGAGTTCCGCAGCGAAACCTGGTTCAACGAGAAGAACCGCGAGCGGACGCTCCGCTTCCTGACCGATAACGGCATTCCGTTCGTGATGGTGGACGGCCCGCAGGGCCTGCGCAGCAGCGTCCCGCCGATGGTGGCAGTGACTTCGCCGGACCTGGCGCTCGTGCGGTTCCACGGCCGGCGAGCGGAGACCTGGGAGGCCACCGGCATCCCGGTCGTGGAGAGGTTCCGCTACCTCTACAGCTCGGAAGAGCTCGCGGAGTGGGTGCCCCGCATCCGAGAAGCCGCGGAAGAGGCGCGCGAAATGCACGTCCTGATGAACAACTGCTACGCCAACTACGGCTCGACGAACGCTCGCGAGCTCGCTTCGATGCTGGAGGCGGAACTGGCCGGGCACGACCTCGGATCCCGCGAACCAGGCTGAGGCAAGTCTTCCCCAGACGCGGCAAACGGCCCGGGGAGGGGGTGCCCGAGCCGTTTGCACTGAAGAGCGCGCCGTCACTCGCGCCCGTGGGATTTGCCCGGATCGTAGGCATCCCGCGCGCGCCGGCCCGGGTCGGCGAGGGCACGTCCCACTATGCGGATCAGCCCTGCAGGCGATCGCGCCCGGGGCCGACCCGAGGCGCAGCCCTCGGTCCTCGGGTCGCTTTCAGGGTTTGCAGGAGTAGGATCCCAGGTCCAAAGCCCTCCTCGATAGATGTTGCGTCCCAACATGGACCTCGGTCGACACACCGACCTCACTACTCTTGAGCAAGGGCCTCTCCGTGACTCGGAGCAGGCATCGACGGAGGGCTTGCACGGAACCCTCGGATCGGAGCGAATCCCGATCGAAGCCATTCGGCCCGGCTCGGGTCGTCGGACCTACGCGGGCTCGGTGGGACGCGAGGAGTTCAACAGCGATGTCGAACCAGTCGTGCGGCGTCGTCGAGTCCGCCGCGAGGTCGTGGCGCTGGTGGTGGGTGTCATATTCGTCGCCGCAGCCCTGCTCAAGCCCTGGGCGGTCGGTTCGGCCGGAGCCTCCAGGCATGCCAGCGCCTCCGGGCCGAACGGGTCGGCTGAATCGAGCCCATCTTTCGAGCCGACGCCGACGTCCCCTTCGGACCTCTTCGCGGAGTACCCGATCGCCTGGCCGTTAGTCGACTGGAGCGCCCTGAACGCGCCGGATCCGCACGTCGGCTGGGGTGTCGCCACCGCGACCCTGCCCCACACGGCCCGATGGTCCAGCGGCGCCGAGCAGGCGGCCCCAACGATCGGCTGGCTGGCCTCCGCATCCATGCCGATGGCGTCGACCATCGCGGTGCCGACCGGACTGATGGTGTTCGCCGTCGCCTTCACGTGGCCGATCGGCGTGAAGGTGAATGGCATTTCGCTCACATACAACGGCCCCGGGTGGCTGCTCGCCGGTGCAGGGCCGAGTGGGTCGACTGACGTCACGCAACTCACCCCGTTGCCGGCGACCCTCGTTGCGGAAGCAGGCGCGGCTGCGACTCCGAACCCGCTGGCTGTCCAGTCCGGCAACTTCTGGATTGCCCCGGTCGAAGAGGCTGTTCTGCCGGCCCTTGGGCCCCCTGCCATGACGTGGCGGATCATGCCTTGGTTCTGGCCGATGGGCGAGTACGGTGTCACGTTCAAGACGTCGGGCGGCGACCAGACGATGATCGTCCGACTCGAGCCCCAGACCTGACGACTTAGCCGGCGCGCCCGATCCGCTGGCACCACCGGCTCCGTCCCAGTTGACTTTCGACCGCTAGAATCGCATCGACCTCGGGCCCCCTTGACTCTTCGGCTGCCTGAGGGTCGAGTCTTGGCGCGTCAAGGTGTCCGGACCCTGTCGATCCGGACCCACCAGAGGGAAGCGATGCGCAATCTGCTGCCGATAGGTCGGTTCTCGGAAGTCTGCCGGCTGTCGATCCCGGCTCTCCGCCACTACGACGAGCTAGGCCTGCTTCCGCCGGCGGCGGTCGACCCCGACACGGGCTATCGCTACTACTCGATGGCTCCGGCCGTCGACGCCGACCGGATCAGGACGCTGCGGCTTCTCGAGATGCCCCTCCCCGAGATCCGGGCCGTCCTGTCCGGCGATCCGACGCGAACGAAGGCACTGCTGGAGGCCCATCGGCAGCGGCTGACGGAACAAGCCGACAGACAGCGGTACGCAGTCACCCTCCTTGACGCGATGTTGCGCGAGGAGCCACCGATGACATACGAGATCCATCTGCGCGAAACAAAGCCCCAGCCTGCGGCATCGGTCCGTGGTCGGTCTGCGTGGGCGGACCTGGGGCCCTTCATCCAGGGCGCGCTCATGGAGGTCTTCAAGGTCGCCGGCGGACAGGGAGCCCGCTTCGCCGGCCCGGCCTACGGCATCTACCACAGCGCCCACGCGTCCGAGGCCGAGGTCGACCTCGAGATCGGCATGCCGGTGGATGAGCCGATCGAGCCGGACGGTCGGGTAATCGCCGCGACGATCCCCGGCGGTCTAGTCGCCGCCACGGTCCACGCCGGACGGTACGAAGACGTGGGCCCGGCCTATCAGGCCCTCGGCGAGTGGGTCCAGGAACACGGCCACGAGACCGCGGGACCACCCCGCGAGGCATACATCGTCGGCCCCGATCAGGTTCAGGAGCCCGGCGCCCTGCGCACCGAAATCGTCTGGCCGGTCCGGTGAGCGACGCGACCGCCGCTCTTCGCCACTGAGATCGTCGCGGGCCAGAATCAAAACGCCCGGCAGGGAAACCGCCGGGCGTTTCGACTATGGACCAAGAACTGTTACTTGTCGCGCTCCGCGGCGCCCGCCAGAGCGGCCTGGGCGGCGGCGAGGCGCGCCACAGGAACCCGGAAGGGCGAGCAGGACACGTAGTTGAGCCCGATCCTGTGGCAGTCGTGGATCGACTGCGGATCGCCGCCGTGCTCGCCGCAGATGCCCACCTTGAGGTCCGGGCGGGTCTTTCGGCCGAGCTTCACGGCCATGTCCATCTCCTGGACGACGACCGGATCGAGCGACTGGAAGGGGTTGTACGGGAGGATCTTCTCCTCGACGTACTTGAGCAGGAA
>PMBR01000016.1 GCA_003152995.1 Chloroflexota bacterium
TCGATCTTGATGAGCGCGTCCTCGGATCCGAACATGAACTCCGCGAGCGCCTTGGCGAGCTCGGTCTTGCCGACCCCGGTAGGCCCGAGGAACACGAATGAGCCGATCGGCCTCTTAGGATCCTTGAGGCCGGCGCGAGCGCGTCGAACCGCCTTGGAAACGATCTCGATCGCTTCCTGCTGGCCGATGACGCGTTTGTGCAGATCGTCTTCCATATGGAGAAGCCGATGTGATTCCTCTTCGGCGATGCGGGTCACCGGAATGCCGGTCCACATCGCGACGACCTGGGCGATCTCTTCCCCGTTCACCTGGGGCTGCTCGTTGGAGATCGAGGCCTGCCATGACGCGCGCAGGTCGTCGACCTTCTGGTGGGCGGCGGCCTCGGACTCGCGCAGGGTAGCGGCGTCTTCGTACGCCTGGGAGTTGATGGCGCTGTCCTTCTCGCGCGTGATGCGGTCGAGATCCTTCTGTGCCTCGCGGAGTGACGGCGGGGCCGAGGCATACCGAAGGCGAACTCGGCTGGCCGCCTCGTCGATCAAATCGATCGCCTTGTCGGGCAGATGACGGTCCGGGATGTATCGGATCGAGAGGTCGACGGCAGCCTTGACCGCCTCGTCGGTGATGACGACCTTGTGGTGCTGCTCGTAGCGCTCGCGTATGCCCATCAAGATGGCGACGCTCTGTTCGAGCGTGGGCTCTTCGACCATGACGGGCTGGAAGCGCCGTTCCAGGGCAGCGTCGCGCTCGATGTACTTGCGGTANNGTGGTGGCGCCGATGCACTGCAACTCGCCGCGGCTGAGCGGCGGCTTGAGGATGTTGGCGGCGTCGATCGCGCCTTCGGCGGCGCCTGCGCCAACGAGAGTGTGCAACTCGTCGATGAACAGCACCGCGTCGTTGGTGCTGCGCAACTCCTCGATGATCTTCTTGAGGCGCTCTTCGAATTCGCCACGGTACTTGGTGCCGGCGACGAGCGACCCGATGTCCAGGGTTAGGACGCGCTTGTTCAGCAGGGTCTCCGGCACATCGCCGTTGACGATCCGGTGGGCCAGACCCTCCGCGATCGCCGTCTTGCCGACTCCGGGTTCGCCGATGAGCGCCGGATTGTTCTTCGTGCGGCGGCTCAGGATCTGGATGACGCGCTCGATNNATGACCGGATCGAGCTTGCCCAGACGAGCGGCCTCGGTAAGGTTGATGCCGAGCTGGTCGACGGTTGGGGTCTTGCTGGCGCGCTTCGTCTCCTGCGCGGGACCGGCCGAAGAGGACTGCGAGAGGACTCGGATGACCTCGTGGCGGACCTTGTCCAGGCTCACTCCCAACGATTCCAGGACGCCGGCCGCGATCCCTTCGCCTTCGCGGACCAGACCGAGCAGCAAATGCTCAGTCCCGATGTAGTTGTGGCCAAGCCGGCGGGCTTCGTCGATCGCGAGCTCGATGACGCGCTTGGCGCGAGGCGTCAGCCCGACCTCGCCGACGACCGGCCGATCGCCTCGCCCGATGATGAACTCGACCGCGGTGCGGACCTTGGGCAACTCGACGTTCATGTTCTCCAGAACACGCGCCGCGACACCCTCTCCCTCGCGCACGAGGCCGAGCAGCAGGTGCTCCGTTCCGATGTAGTTGTGATTGAACCGCTGCGCTTCATCCTGAGCCAACGTCAGGACTTTGCGCGCCCGGTCCGTGAACTTGTCGAAACGATCCATCAACCTGAACGCCTGTTCTGTCTTTTCGCCGAGAGGCGACCGTGGGGCCATGCTAGCACGCCCCGGTTGTCGTGTAACTCGCCCCGACTGGGGAGGGCCTGGTGGCCCAATGTATGGGTCCGACCTTTGAGTGGCTACCCGCTGTCAGGTTCCGGTCGGCGCGTTTCTGGTCACGCCACATAGCAGACGACCCACCGGCGGGTGCCGGCGGGTCGTCGGTTACGTCGTGTATGAACTTGTACGCGCGAGGAGCGGCAGCGGATCTGCCGCCGCCTCAGTGTTACGCCTGGGGATCCTCCGCGGGAGTCTCAGCTGGGGCGTCGGCTGGGGCGTCGGCCACGGCCTCGTCCGGAACATCGGCCGCCGGTTCGGCGACAGCTTCGGCCGGAACGTCGACTGGGGCTTCGGCTGGGGTCTCGGCCACGGCTTTGTCCGGAACATCCGCCACCGGTTCGGCGAGAGCTTCGGCCGGAACCTTGGCTTGGGCTTCGGCCACGGCCTCATCCGGAACGTCGGCCTCGACCGGAGCCTCGACTTCGGAAGCAGTCTCGGCCTTGGGCGCCTTGGGCGCTCGGACGACCTTCGGCTTGACCGGGACCGCCGCCTCGGCAGCCTCGGAGTCGGCCTCGACGATCGGCGCCGCTTCGGCCACCGTTGCGGCTTCGGCGGGAGCTTCTGACGCAGGCGTCGTCTCCACGGCGGCCTTCGCCTCTGACTCGGCCACCTGAGCTCGGATCTGCGCGAACGCCGAAGCGAGCGTGTTGTCGATCCCGCCTTCTGGCTCCTGGACCGCGTCGGTCAGCGAGTAGCCACGCTCTGGGCGAGGACGTCGCTCGGGCCGCGGGGCTGCCGACGGGGTCTGAACGGGCGTCTCTGGTGCCGGCGGTCGGGCCGGCGGCTCCTCGGCCTGCTTGAGGCTAAGCCCAAGGCGATGCCTCTCGGAGTCCAGGGAGATGATCTTGAGTTTGAGCGTCTGGCCCTCGTGGACGACGTCGCCCGGGTGGGCAACGCGCTGATGCGAGAGCTCGGAGATGTGGATGAGGCCCTCGAGGCCGTCGCGCACTCTCACGAAGGCGCCGAAGTTGACGAGCTTGGTGACCGTGCCGTCGATGACATCGCCAACCTTGAAATCGGCCACCGTGGAGTGCCACGGGTCCGGCTGGAGCTTGCGGATCGAGAGGCTGATGCGGCCGCGCTCGTGGTTGATGTCGAT
>PMBR01000008.1:0-1422 GCA_003152995.1 Chloroflexota bacterium
TGCGTACCATTCCGCGTACCATCGCGCGCTGCGCAGTTCTTCGGACACATCGAGGCAGTCACACAACTGTTACCTCTTGACGACGGACATGGAAACCTGGACGCCGGCGGACACGAAGCTGGACGCTGGCGGCCATGAAACCTGGACGCTGGCGGACACGAAATCTGGACACCCCCCGATTTGCTTCGCTGACGACGCCGTGAACTAAACGTCCCTCCCGCTCACGCTGGGTGTTGTGAAGGCAACCCAACTCGAGCAAAGGAGGGACGTGGTGAAGCATGCCGGAGACGTCGTGGAGATTCTTGAGGCGTTCGACCTGACTGGCAGTTTTCGGGAGGCAGCGCGGCTGACCGGCTGCTCGCCGATGACGGTGGCCCGATATGTGCATCTGCGCGAGAGGGGCCAGGTCACAAGCGATCCGGTCCACCGCGACCAGATCCTCGATGAGTTCCTGCCCAAGCTCGAGGAGTGGGTCGAGCGCTCCCGTGGTCGGGTCCGCGCCGACGTCGCCCACGAAAAGCTCTGTGCGCTCGGTTTCGACGGCTCGGAGCGGACGACCAGGCGTGCGATGGCATCGATCAAGCGCGCATACGCTGCCGGCCATCGGCGAGTATTTCGGCCCTGGATCCCAGAGCCCGGCATGTGGTTCCAGTTCGACTGGGGCAAGGGCCCAACGATCGCCGGCCGGGACACGCTTCTGTGGTGCGCCTGGCTCGCCTGGAGCCGCTTCCGAGTCGTCATCCCGACCTGGGACCGGACCATGCCGACCGTCATCGCCTGTCTCGATGAGACCCTTCGCCGGTTCGGTGGCTGCCCGACATATGCGCTGACCGACAACGAGAAGACGGTGACGATCGATCGGGTCGCGGGCATCGCGGTCAAGCACCCGGTTCTCGTGGCGACCGGCCGCCACTATGGCCTGACGATCCACGCCTGCGTGCCGGCCGATCCGGCAAGCAAAGGCGGCAGCGAGAGCACGGTCAAGATCGCCAAGGCCGACCTCGTCCCGACCGAGGCGAACCTGCTTGCCCAATACACCTCGTTCACTGCCTTGCGGGCGGCCTGCGAGACGTTCTGCGTCGAGGTCAACGCCCGCGAGCACCGAGAGACCAGGAGGCCACCACTCGAGCTCGTGGCCGACGAGCGGCGACGGCTCCATCCTGTTCCGGCCGAGCCATACACGGTCGCCTTCGGGCTCACCCGCGTGGTCGACGAAGAGTCCACGATCCGTCACGGCTCGGCCCGTTACTCGGTTCCCCACAAGCTCGTGGGCGAGCGGGTCTGGGTTCGTGTCGACGGGGACGAGCTCGTGGTCGTCCACGGGGAACCCTCTGGTGCCCGAGAGGTTGCTCGCCATCGGCTCACCACGCCCGGCAACCCGAGGATCGATCCGGCCCACTATCCGGAGCGGACGAGCGATCC
>PMBR01000008.1:1428-3384 GCA_003152995.1 Chloroflexota bacterium
CGACCGAGCTCGCAAGCCTCGTGGGTGCAGCCTCGCTCCAAGAAGCTCTCGCTCTCGCGGCCGAGGCCGGGCGCTTCGCCGAGGGCGACCTCGAGTCCATCCTCGACCATCGAAGGCTCATGGGCGACCGCCGCAACGAGCGCCTAGTCATCGATGTCGATGACACCCTCCAGCCGGGCACAGGCGCCTGGGAGATGCTCGGTCAATGAGCAACGCCGCCGATGCGATCGAGTCGCGCAGTCGGTTGCGAGGCTGGGTCCCGCCCGCCGGATACGACAAGTGGCGCGCGCTGCCGCCGGCGTTGCGGCCGGTCGAGCCGCCACCAATACCCCTCGAGCTCACATTGCTCCTCAACCGTCTCCGTCTCTGCTATGCCCGCCGGGCCGGCCCCGCGATCCTCGAACAGGCCGCGGCCGAAGGCTGGGACCACATGCGGGTCCTGATGGCCCTCTTCGCCGAGGAAGCCGTCGGCCGCGACCACGCGACCCGCGAGCACCATCGCAAGTCCGCCCGCCTGCCGTCGGGCAAGACGTTCGAGGCCTGGGATCCGTCAGCGTCAGCCATCCCGCTCGAAGCCCAATGGGCTCTGCGCAGCCTCGACTGGATTGGCCGGGCTGAGAACCTGGTCCTCGTCGGTCCATCGGGAACCGGCAAGAGTCATTTCGCTGAAGCCATCGCCCACGCTGCGATCGACCATGACTTGCGGGTCTCATGGTTCACCCTCGAGTCGCTCACTGCCACGATCACCCGATCCCGGATCGACGCCACGACAGGCGAGGTGGTCACGAGGATCGTTCGCTCCGAGCTGATCGTCGTCGACGACATCGGTCTGCTGCCCGCGGGTGCCGACGAGGCCGAGGCGCTCTATCGCCTGGTCGACGCCACATACGAACGCCGCTCGCTGATCCTGACCTCAAACCTCCACCCGGCGCGATTCGACACGATCTTCCCCAAGGGTCTTGCCACCGCGGCCGTTGATCGGCTCCTCCACCACGCCCACGTNNGCGTCGGCCGAGGCTGGCTGAAGCTCACGTTACTCGCTGAAACTCGACCCGCTGGCTCAGTGCGGGTCGGCAGACTGACAATCAGGCGTTGAGCGCCAGGGTCGCGCCTTCGCTTAGCATTCGCGCGGCCGATGGCAGGATCACCCGGCTGCCGGATTTGTCCACGGCCAACTTCCTGATGAAGCGACTGAGACGACCGGAAATCCGCTCCACTTCACGCCAGTCCCAGGCATCGACGCTTCCGAGCCTATCTATGTAGATCGGCTCCCACTTGAGTGCGCGCACCCGAGAGTTGTGTCCGAGGTGCGCCGGCCGAATGGCTCCCTTTCGTGGGGCCCAGAGATAGAGCTGAATGAGGCCCCATCCTGTAGCGTCGGTGCGTCCCTGCGCGCCAGGGATCGCTCTAGGCCTAAACGTGATCTTCTCTTCGACAACAGGTGAGCCCATCGATGGGGCGTAGAGATCGAGAAGAGCATCTGAGTTGCCGAGATCGAATGCGCCGAGGATTTCCGAGGTAGAGCCAAATCGGCGAAGCGGAGAATCCGGCCTCGACGCGTGTTCGATTAGGAGCCAATCGCTCTGGTCAAAGACAAAATCGAGGATCCGAGAGAAGTCGTCCCCAGCCGCGTAGAAATCGCAGTTCGCCATGCCGTGATTGTCGCATCGGCTCTGAGAGGTTGCGAGGCGCTCCGCCGAGGAAGCGAGAGCGAGCGAACGCCAACACGATGCCGCCGTCGCAGAACCGGGCCGTCCAGTTTTCGTGTCCGCCAGCGTCCAGATTCCATGGCCGCCAGCGTCCAGTTCTGCTGTCCGTCTCCGTCCAGATTCATCTGTCCCTTGACAGTCCGGGCGGGACCTGTGTCAATCGCCACTGAAGACGCTAGGCCGACCAACCGGGACGGTCAAGGCTTTCTGCGTACCGTTCGGCGTACCATCGGCGACGGAATCTGGC
>PMBR01000134.1 GCA_003152995.1 Chloroflexota bacterium
TCCGAAGCCGGCCGCGAGTCCGAAGCGGGCCGCGAGGCCCAGATCGACCTCGCGCCGCGCCAGACCGTCGCCCGAGCAGGTTGCGCGCGCCTGGGCCCGCAAGCTCGATGCCAAACGCCCCGGCCTCGTCGCCTTCGTCCTCGATCGCCTCGCCGAGGCCAACGGCCGGCCGGCCTGGCAGCCCCGCCTCGACCCCGTCAGCGAGCTGGTACTTACGATCCTGTCCGCCAACAGTGCCGACATCAACGCCGAGGTCGCCTTCGAGGCGCTCCGAACCGCGTATCCGTCCGGCCCGATCCTCGCCGCCGCATCGGAGCCGCGCGCACTGCCGGGCTGGGGCGGCCGCGGCCTGCCGGACCTGGCCCCGCCCAATTGGTCGGCCGTGGAAGTCGCGCCACTGCCCGAGCTGACAGACGTCATCCGTCCCGGCGGCCTGGCCAACCAGAAGGCGCCGCGAATCCCGGCCGCACTGAGCGCGCTGCGGGCCAACGGCGGCAGTTACTCATTGGAATTCCTGCGCGGGAAGCCGCCGCTCGAGGCGCGCAATTGGCTGGCCGCGATACCCGGCATCGGCAAGAAGACCGCCTCCGTTGTGCTGCTGTTCAGCTTCGGGACGCCGCTGATGCCTGTGGACCGCCACGTCCTGCGCGTGAGCCAGCGCATCGGCCTGATCCCGCCCAAGTCGGACCCGGACCTGGCTCACGACCTGTACCTGGCGATGCTGGCGCCCGAGCAGATGTACGAGGCCCACGTCTCGCTGATCACCCACGGCCGTCGAACCTGCCACGCCCAGCGCCCCGACTGCGAGCATTGCCCCGTGGCTCCGCGCTGCCGCTTCTTCGACTCCAGGGCGGAGTAGGTCAAGGGCCGACCGGGGGCTGCGATTCAGATCGTCGCCGGCCGGTCGGCGCGAGGAAGCCGACAGCAAGCACGGCCGCGATCGCCGCAGGAATAGGCCACGCATATCCCGGCGGACCCAGCTGAACCGCGGACATCAGCGCCAGCCCGACTCCGATAAGCAGTGCCAGCGGCCCCGGCGATCCGCGCCAGATGAACAGCCCGAACCCGATGCACGGGAGCGCGTAGTAGAGGATGAAAGCAGGAGCCACGAAGACGATCAGACCTTCGAGGCCAGGCGGCGGGTCAGCGGCCGCCCGCGCCCACAGGTACCCGAAGAAGGCGGCAGCTCCGATCCCCCAGACGAAGAGCCCGAAGCCGCCGATCGATCTCAGCGTCGGGGCCAGCCGCCTCAGCGGCGCCATTGCCGGGCGCACGCGGTCCTTCTTCGGTGGTCGGAGAACCGCACGGACGCTCGGCCGCTCGAGGTAGCGGATGGGGGCCAGGAGCACGAAACCCGCCAGCCCGATCTGGACCGCGCCTATGTAGATGAGCAGCGGAGCGAAGGCGAAGACGGCGACCACCGAGACGGCTGCAAGCACGAACAGAGCCTTCAGCCACGCAATCGGCCAGGCGTAACCGCGACTCAGGCCGGCGCCGGCGACGGTCGTGCCGAGGGCGAACCCACCGAATACCAGCAGCGTTAGCGCCGCGGCCGGGCCCATCGCCAGGGCGGCCACGGCGACGCAGATCAGACCGATCGAACCAGCGCACATCAGCAGATACGCCAGCAGCCGCACGCCGAGCGGCGGAATCGTCTGTGTCGGGGTCGGTCGATCGAGAGCCAAGGCGCCTCCTCCTGGTCTGCATCGGATCGTGCGCCCTGCGCCGGCCATCCAGTATCGCCCAGCCGACAGCCGGGGCGCGGCGGCCTGGAGGATCCTCACGCCGCCGCCGGCGGCCGACTCGACTCGCGCCGCCGCCCGGCGGCCGGCTGGGGCTCGCGAGGGCCGCGCCCCATGTGAAGAGGCGGGACGATCGCTCGTCCCGCCTCGTTCGGTTCTGCGATGAGCTGCGATCAGCTCGGAGTGCGCAGGCGGATGCGGATGTCGCCGCCGCCGGCAGTGTCGTCGCGCCAGCCGAGGTAGACCCTGGTCGTGGAAGCGAAGAGGGTCGGGCGGTATGAGGCGCCCGTCTGGTCGCTCCACTTCTCGGCCGGACCGCAGCGCGTGACCGAGCTCGTGCCCGAGCCGGCCTCACATTGCGCGCCCCAGATGGCGGAGGTTGAGCGGGTGTCGTCCCAGCCGACGATGACGCCGCCGTCGGCCTTGACCGCGAGGGCGAGACCGGTGGCGGGCTTGGCCGAGGAGTCGCTGACCTGGACGCTCGCGTTCCAGGTGGTGCCGTTGCGGTTGACGACCCGGACGGCGGCGTTGGTCGAGCGACCGTCGAGATAGGCCACGACGGGCGAGTTGGCTGAAGTGAGTCCGATGCGCGGGCTCTTGTCGAGAGAGGAGGCACCGGAGTCGTCGCTGACCTTGGTGTTTGTCGACCAGGCGGTCGCGGTCGGACCGAGAGAGGCGGTGTAGATGTCGCCGCCGCCGGTCCGATTGTCCTGCCAGGCCGCCCAGGCCGTGCCGTCGGAGGCGACCGCAACGTCTGGTGCCGCCTTCACGGCCGAGGTATTGGAAGTGGTGATGTTGTAGTTGGTCGACCACGTCGTCGAGCCTGAGGGCAGGCGCGCCGAGTAGATGTTGACCTGGCTGCTGCGGGCGTCATACCAGACCGCCACCGCAATTCCGGCCGAACTCACCGAGATGCGCGGGCTGCTCTGGATCGCGGTCGCGGTGTCGCTGTTGACCTTGATGTTCGCGCTCCAGGTCGTGCCGGTGCGCTTGGCGAAGTAGATGTCGGTGTTGGTCGAGCCGTTGCGATCGTCGGCCCAGACGACGTAGAGGTTGCCCGAGCCATCGATGGCGATCGAAGGCGTGCGCTGGCCGGTCGTGCCGGTGTCGGAGTTGAGCCTGGTCTCGGCCGCCCAGACCCCGGTGGTCGGGTTGCGCGAGCTGAAGTAGATGTCGGTGTTGCCGTTTCGGCTGTCCTCCCAGACCGCGTAGACCGTGCCGTCGGAACCGACGACGAAGCTCGCGTTGTCCTGGAGAGCAGTTCCGGTGTCGGTGTTGACCTTTGCGCCGGCGGCCCAGCTGATCGAGCGAACCGAACTCTTGGGCGTCACGGTCGAAGCCGGCGGGTTGGCGGCGGCGCCCTCGCGGTTGCCGGCCTTATCGACCGCGACCGTCAGGACGTCGTAGATACCGGCACCCGAGCCGAAGGTGAGCGTGAAGCTGCCCGAAGCCGTCGCGCTGGTGCCGCCCGAGGTCCAGGCGCCGGGGGTTGCCCCGTCGCCGGTCTTGTAGCGATACCAGAACTCGACGCTCGCGAGCCCGCTGCCGTTGGTGTTGTCCGAGGCCGTGTAGGCGATCGAGATACTCGCCGCCGAACTGGTCGAAGGCGGTGCCGTGATGGTCGATGTCGGCGCGGTCGAGTCGAGAACGGTCGATGCGTCCGCAGCCGACGGTGCGGCCTCGGCGTTTGTGGCCGCGTCGGTGGCGATTGTGTAGAACTGGTATGTGCCGGCGCCTGAACTCAGCGTCACGGCGAACGTGCCGCTGGTTGCCGAGCTGGTCGCGGTCGCGACCTTGGTCCAGGCGGACCAGGTAGTCGAGCCGGCGACTTCGTAGCGCTGGTACAGATCGACCTTGGAGAGACCCGAGCCACCGGTGTTATCGGCGGCCGTGTATGGCACCGACAGGGCCGTGGCGTTGACCACCGCCGGAAGGGCTCCGGCTGCCGAAGTGGGTGCCGTTGTGTCGAGGACGGTGAACGTGTCGGCGCTCGCGGGGGCAGCCTCGCGGTTGCCCGCAGCATCGATGCCGATCGTATAGAACTCGTAGCGGCCCGCGCCGCTCGAGAGGGTCACGCTGATCGGCGAGGTCGTCGCCGTGGTGAGCTTCGCCCAGGTGGTGAACGTCGTGCCCCCGGCGGCCTCGAAGCGCTGCCAGAGTTCGACCGAGGCGACGCCCGTGCCGCCGGTATCGGTTGCGGTGTAGGGGACAGACAGTGCCGTGGTCTTGGTGCCGCCGGCGAGAGTGCTGGCGGCCGAGACAGGTGCCGTGGTGTCGAGGACCGTGAACGCGTCGGCGACGGATGGCGCGGCCTCGCGGTTGCCCGCTGCGTCGACGGCGATCGTGTAGAACTCGTAGCGGCCGTCGCCGCTGCCCAGAGTCACCGCTATCGGCGAGGCCGTGGCGGTCGCGACCTTGGCCCAGGCGGAGAAGGTCGTGCTGCCGGCAGCTTCGAAGCGCTGCCAGAGTTCGACCGAGCTCAAGCCGGAGCCGTTGGTGTTGTCCGACGCCGTGTAGGTGACCGAGACGCTCGTGCCGGTTCGCGGCGTGGTCAGAGACCCTGCCGCAGACGTCGGCGCGGTGGTATCGAGGACCGTGAAGGCATCGGCCGAGGCCGGGGCGGCTTCACGGCCGCCGCTTGGACTGACGCCGATCGAGTAGAACTCGCAGCGGCCGGGGCCACTGGAGAGCGTAACGCTGAAGGTGCCGCTGCTCGCGGAGCTGGTCACCGTCGCTACCTTGGCCCACGCGGACCAGGTAGTGGAACCCGCGGGCTGGCATCGCTGCCAGAGCTCGACGCTGCTGACGGCGCCTCCGGTGACCGTGTAGGGAACGCTGAGTGCGGTCGAGTGAACCGCGCGCGCCAGCGGTCCCGCGACGGTAAGCGGCACCGTGGTGTCGCGCACGGTGAATGCGTCGGCACTTGCGGGTGCGGCCTCGCGGTTGCCCACGAGATCGATGCCGACGGTGTAGAACTCGTACCGTCCGTCGGCCGTGGTTGCCACGGTGAACGGCGAGGCCGTCCCGGTCGCCAGCAGCGCCCAGGCACCCATCGAGCCACCGGCAGGCTGGAAGCGCTGCCAGAGCTCGACGCTGGTGACGCCGGAGCCGTTGGTATCGGTCGCGGTGTAGGCCACGCTGATGCTCGACGCGGTCGTCGTGGCCGGCAGGGCGCCCGCCGAACTGACGGGCGGAGTGGAGTCGAGGATCGTCGAGGCATCCGCGCTCGCGGGCGCGGCCTCGGCGTTGCCTGCGACGTCGGTGCCCAGAGTGCGGAACTCGTATGACCCGTCCGAGCCCAGAGTGATCGGGATCGTCCCGCTCGCCGCCGGGTTGGTGACCGTGGCCACTGTCGTCCACGAACCGAAGCTCGTGCCTCCGGCGGCCTTGAAGCGGTCCTGGAGCTGCAGGCTGGCCACGCCCGAGCCGTTGGCGTCGCTAGCGGTGAACGGGACGTTCTGGGCTTTGACGTTGACCCGGGCCGGCATGGCCCCGGTCGCCGTCACCGGCGCCGTCCGGTCGAGAACCGTCCAGCAGTCGGCGACAGCCGGAGCGGTCTCCCAGTTGCCGGCCTGGTCGTAGGCGGCCGTGTAGAACTCGTACCGCCCATCGTTGCTGGGCAGGGTCATCGCGATCGGCGAAGTAGTGGCGGATGTGACGGACGTCCAGTCCGACCATGTGGTCGATCCGGCCGCCTGGAACCGGCGGTACAGGTAGACCCCTTGAAGGCCGGTCCCGTTCGCGTTGTCGCTCGCCGTGTAGGGAATGGAGATTGACCTGGACTTGACCGCGGCAGCAAGTGGCCCGGCCGTCGAGGTCGGCGCCACCGTGTCGAGGGTCAGAACCGTATCGGCCGTCGCCGGAGGAGCCTCGCGGTTGCCCGCGGCGTCGATGGCAATGCTGTAGAACTGGTATGTGCCGTCACCGGAGTCGAAGGCCAGGGTGAAGTTGCCATATGGCTGCGTATCGGCCAGCTTCCAAACCGTGAACGTCGAAGACGCGGGCGGCGCATAGCGCCACCAGAGTTCGACGTTGGCCACTCCTGACGAGGAGTCGCTGGAGTCGGCATAGAGGCTGAAGGAGTTCTTCTCCGAGGTCGCGATGGTGGCCGGCGACGTCGCCGAGGCGGGCGCCGTCGTGTCCCGGATGATCGACGCATCGGGCAAATCCGGGGCGGCTTCTCGCGTGCCGGCGACCGTGTCGACCGCGATGGTGTAGAGCTGATAGGTTCCTTCGCCCTGGGCGAGCGGCGCCGTCAGGGTACCCGGAGCGGTGGCCGTCGCGACCTTCGTCCAGGGCCCGTTGGGCGCGAGGCGCTCCCACAACTCGACCGAGCCGGAGCCCGACGCGAATTCGGCCGTGTAAGGAACCGTCGCCGAAGCCTGGTTGGTAGCGGCGGGGGCGCCGACCACCGAAGAGCTGGGGTCGTTGCCCGTCGTGTAGTGCGTTGCCGCGCTCGTCTGGGGCGATCCCGCCTGGTAGTTGCCGGCATAGTCGCTGACCGTGGTTGCGAACTCGTAGAAGCCCTCACCTTGCGTCAGGGTCACATCCGCCGAAGTGGCCGGCGCAAAGACCATGGCCGGGATTTGCCATGAACTCCAGGCTGCGTCCTGGTTGGCGCGATACCGGCTCCAAACGTCGATCGCCTCGACGCCGGAGCCCAGTCCGTCCGAAGTCGTGAACGGGATTGTGATCGTCGATGACGAAGTGCGCGCGGCAATCGGACCCGCAGAGGATGTCGGACGCGTACTGTCACCTATCACCACCGCGTCGGCGGTGTCCGGTGGCAACTCGCGAGCGCCGGAGGCGGATACCGCGATCGAGTAGAACTCGTATTTGCCCTCGGGTCCGATGGTGAAGGGCACCTCGTCGCCCTGGGCAGCCGACCCGACCATGGCCCAGGCCGTGAAGTTGGTCGAGCCATTGGGGGCGTACCGCTCCCAGAGCTCGTACGGCATGTTGCTCTCGACCGACAGGTAGAGCACGCCTGGGCGTTGCCCAACCGGGGCGTAGACGACGTGCGACTCCGGAAGGGGGCCGAAATAGGTGCTCGCTTCGGGTTCAGTCGGCCATGGCTCGGCGTTCCCGATCGCGTCGACTGCGCTCGACGCGAACTGGTAGTAGCCCTCGCCCTTCCAGAAGTCGAAGGAAAGGGCGCCGCCCGGCTGGCAGTTCCCGGCCGAATTCCAATCCGGCCATGGATCGGCCTCGTGCCCGATCCATCGCCACCAGACTCCGACGCTGACGGCTCCGCTGCCTGCGTCCGAAGCCTGACATTGGATGTCATATGGTGTCGTCGACACCGTCGTGGGCAAGGCACCCACGGTGGACGTCGGTGGTGTGTGGTCGAGCAGCACCGTCGCGTCCGCGGTTGCGGGCGGATCCTCGCTGGCCCCAAGGCTGTCGACTGCGATCGTATAGAACTCGTAGCGGCCTTCGAGTTCAAGGTTCAGCGGTATCGGCCAGGTGTCGGTCGTTAGCTTCTTGGACCATGCGCCGAACGAGTCAGAGCCTGCCGGTTCGAAGCGCTGCCACAGTTCCACCGAGCCGGTGCCGGACGGATATGCCGCCGTGTACTGGAGCGAGATCGATCCCGAAATGACCTCGGGGTTCTGGAGTGGGAGGACCTGAGACTCGAGCACCGGGGCGGTCTGGTCCAGGATCGTCCTGGCGTCCGGCTTGGTGCCCCACCATAGGCCTTCGCAACAAGGAACCCATTCACGGTTCCCCGCCAAATCTGTACCGATCGTGTAGAAGGCGTACTCGCCGGGGCCCTGATCTAGCGAGATGGTGAACGGCGATGTGGTGCCGGACGCCACAAGCTGGTAGTCGTGGAGCGGGCCGCCCTCCCACAGCTCCACGCTCGTGATCCCGGAGCCGCCACCGTCGGACGAGGCGAAGGGCACTCGGAGCGTCGTGCTCGACACCTTTGCCGGCAGCAGGAAGGTGTTGGTGGACGGCGCATAGCGGTCGTACATAGTTGAGGCATCAGCGACGACCGGGGCGGCCTCGTGCTGGTCGGCATTGTCAATGCCTATGCTGTAGAACTCGTACCTCCCATCCATATTCGACAGCGACATATTGAAGGATGCCGACGGAGCATTCTGGTAACAGACTTGCCACGTAGACCATGCCGCAGAGCCAAAGGCCTGGTATCTGCACCAGATGTCGACCTGGGAGATGCCGTTGCCGTTGTCTGTCGCGGTGTAGGACATGGGTATGAACCAGTCATCACCGTTCCACGTGGGCGGGAGCGGGTTCACCCGCGTTATCGGCTCAGTACCAGGTGGTGGGGCAAACACCACGGAGGCGTCGGCCACAGCAGGAGCCGCCTCGGCGTTGCCAGAGGCATCCACGGCTGTGGTGTAGAACTCGTAGGTGCCATCGCCCTGAGCTAGGTCAACCTGAACGGGCGACGCAACCGCGCCGATGATGGTCCAGGGCCCAAACGTCGTGTCCGGCGGGCTCTTGAATCGCTTCCACAGGTAAACCTGAGCGACTGAGTCGTTGTCTGACGCCGTGTAGGCAACGGACAGAGTGCGGCTCCCCACGTTCGCCGGCAGCGCGTTGACCGACGAGACTGGGGGCGTAGTGTCGAAGGCAACGCGTCCGATCGATCGATACTGTGTCGCCGTGTTGCCGGCAGCGTCTCGGACCTCGACGTAGATGTCGTGGTTGCCGAGTCCGGCCGAGAGGTCGAACGTCGAATGTTCCTGATACGGCAGCCAGGTTGCCTGAGCCAGCGCGTCGGCGCTCTCTGCGATCCGCATCCCAGCCAGGGGCTCGCTGGAACTCGTGACCCACACGTCGGCATGGTCCAATTGCGTCTGCACAGTGCCGCCATCGAGTGTGACTACGAAATCAGGCGGAGTGACATCGTCGGCGACCGTGATCGGGGCGAC
This sequence comes from Chloroflexota bacterium, assembly GCA_003152995.1. Classification (GTDB taxonomy): domain Bacteria; phylum Chloroflexota; class Limnocylindria; order Limnocylindrales; family CSP1-4; genus Fen-1039. Next base: position 8,645 of record PMBR01000134.1, read on the forward strand.
CTTTACAACTGGACCGACGGCCCCGTTGGATCCGACCAGCGTGGCATCGTAGGTGTAGACGCCAGCCGGCAGGGGACCATCCTGCTGGACCGTGGTGCCGACAGCAACGGAACTCGTCACCACTGTCCCATTACTGTCTGTGCGGTGAATGATGATCTGGCCAGAAGTGGCGCTTGTGGCCAGGTTGACCTTTACGATGCCGCCATCAGCTGGTACCGGAGCAATCCCCAAAGAGCCGAGCGCAGCGTCATCATTCGGAGAGAGCGGATCCAACCCGCGCGCGACTTCGGATCCATCCGCCTCGCCGCCGCCGTCTGTGTCGGGGCTGGTCGGATTGGTCCCGGCTGCAAGTTCCTGGGCCAGCGTCAGGCCGTCGCCATCGGCATCGGTTGCGCCGTCAGACGGATCGAGCGGGTTGGTGCCCAGATAGGCTTCTGCCTGGTTCGTGATCCCGTCGTTGTCCGAGTCCACCCCGGCCGCGAGCGTCACGCTGGTGGACGAAGTCAACGTGAATGGTTGCGAGTGGTTGTCGGTACCCGTGGCCGTCAGGTCGACCTGATAAGTGCCAGCGAGCCCGGTTCCCCAGACATTGGCTCCGTACGTACCGTCATCTTGCGACGGATCATCGGCCATGCCATCGTCCGGGATTGCGAAACGCCGAACCTTCCCAGAAGGGTCGGTGATAGCTGCGACAACCTGAGAATTCGTGATCGCCCTGGAATCGTCGGACACGGTACCCGTGATCCCGAATGGCATTCCCGCGTCGCCCCGCGGAGTAACGCTGAACGACAGACCGGGTGCTCCCTGGGCCATTGAAGTGAGCTTGGCCGACTTCTTTGCGACCAGAGGCTTGGGGCCCGGAGGTGGGGCCGTCGTCCCTGACGTGACGGTAATGTCGTAAGTTGTGCGTCCTATCGTGTTGATGCCGTCGCCAGCCACCAGCACGACCGCGAGTGCGTTGTTGGTTGCGCTCGGGTCGGTCGGTCTGACGACTCGGGTGATTCCAGTCCCGCCGAGATCTGTGGTGGTGATGACGTAGTTGGTAGGGGTGCCGGCGAAGCCGTCCACGTGGCTTCCGGTCCGATCCCAGCGGATGGGGACGAGGGCAACGTGCGCGTCCTCCGCTATTGGATGGCCGGCACTAGAGATCCGCACAGACACCCAGGTATTCCCGGTCGGAACCGCGTAAAGCAGAACCTCCCCCTGCGTGTCCTCGATGGTCCGCGTCACCGTGGCAGATTGCGTGGTGAGTAGATCGCCGTTCGACCCGCCTCGTATGTTCAAGTCCGAGAGCCCATCCTGGGACTTGTACTCACACGAGCCATTCCAACAGCTGTCGAGCAGGGCCGTAACATAGAAGTCCCGCAGCCAATCCTCGACGTTCGCCTTAGGCGGGCCGCTGGGAGGGTTGATCGCCGCGGAAACCCTTCCGAGCGGGGTGGGAGAGTTGAGCTCGGCTGCAATCGCGGCCAGGAGTTTCGCCAGCGATTGCTTGTTCGTTGAGACGATGGTTGACTTGGCAAGCCGCTCGGCAAAGTACTGGAGAATTGCGCCGGAATCGTAGCTCGTGCCCCCGACGAGCGGAGACTCCGTGTCAATGTGAGCGAGCGAGTAGCCGTTGAGCAAGTCCTGCGTCGCCTGCCAGTAAGTGCCGAAGTCCGTCCCTCTGTAGCTATCCCACTCACCGGGGCCAGTGAACAGGTCCATGGCCGCGGTTGCTGAACTTTCGATGAGAGTTCCGGAACTGACCTTGTAGTCAAGCCCAATCTGGGGCCAAGCCCAGAGCCCGTCTTGGACGATGTGCCAGAACTCATGGTCGATGGTGGTGGACCAGATATTGGCAAGCACGGGCAAGGCTGCGTCACCCGGAATCCAGGTCCTGGCCCAATCCCTGAACCATTCCTCATAGTTGGACTGTTGCAATAGGACGAGCCCCGGCGCTGGCGTGTAGCCCGAACTGTTGCCGCAAACCTGTAAGACCGTGCCGGACAACCCATAACACAGGTCGGTCCGAATTTCGATCGTGACGGTGTCGGGCGGCGCCCATCCCGTGAAGCCCGCAGCGTTGAGGAGATCGGTGTAGTTCTGGAGAGCCGCATCGCCGCGGACCTGAATCTCCCTCGCAATCTCGGCGGCAATCACGGAGTGCTTAGTAAGGGTCTGCAGGGTCGGGCTCACAAGACCGTCCGGGTGGTATTTGACCTCGACGTGCTTGCCAGCCGCCTTGGGCAGCGTGACCCAATTCGTGTCGGCGTCGGCCCAATGACTCTGCCGATACCCGAAGAAGTATGTGAATGGAAGCCCCTGGGCGTGGTCGCTATAGCTGCCATTGGAATTCGAATCAGAAGGCACGGCGATCGAATAGGCCGAGACTGCCTGCGACTTCAGGTAGTCGAGGGCATTCTGCCGGCCGTTCTGCATGCCGTAGAAGAGGGTGAATGCCGTCTGCCCGCCCGGGGCGAGTAGTCCGAGATCGAAGTCGAAGAGCGCGCCGTCGTCGAGCGGGCCCCTGCCTGCGTTGTCCTGGAATTCGCCTGAGATGAGACTCACGCCTCCGCTGGGTTGGACGATGAGTGGGTTCGCCGACGAGAACCCGTCGTTGCTCATGTTCAGAACAGTCGTATCTATCTGAGAAGCGTCGCCGTCGACGGGCCGCTTCATGGCCGTGACGTACTCGCTAAAGGGAGTGGGCGAGGCGTCCCAGTCCATGACGCGCCTATAGACGGCACGTTCGGTACTCGTTGCTGTGTTCTTGACGGTCACGTCAATCTGGAACGTCGTCTGATTGATCGCGTGGAACGCATGCGTCACCGTGAAGAAGGGCGTAGACGTTCCCGAATCCGCAACGTCCACGACGGAGGTCGCCGATTGTGGGTGATCGGATCCGTCGTTTTGCCAGCTCTTGACGGTCATGTTGGTTGAAGTGCCACCGTCATCCCAGCTTGCCCATCCACTCACCGAAGTCGACGTGTCGGCGATGCCCCAGCCTTCGCACTGACACCCAGGCGCAAGCACATCCAGCGACGACGGGTTGGTGACCTGACTATCGCCGGCAAGGCCGACCCACGACCCGTTTGATTGGACGTTGATATTGCCTTCGGGATTGACCCCAAGTCGGAAGCGTGAGAAAGGCGTGTACAGGACCACGCCGTCTGGGCTCGGATCTCTTGTCGGCACATACGCGGCGGCTGCCGAAGCGTCCGTCCCCTTGGCTGCGGTGGCGGCCTTTTCTCTAGCGGTGGGGCCGGTGGTGTTGGGAGACGCGCCGAGCGTTCCGGTCTTGGTATCGGGCGACGCGCCCGGCGTTCCGGGCTTGGTGTCGGGCGACGCGCTCGGTCTTGCGCTACCAGTGTCGGGAGACGCTGCCGATGTGGGCAGGGCGACAGATCCGATCAGCAAGATGGCTGTTGTGATCGCGACCAAAGCACGGCGCGTGACGGAACCCATTCCAATCCTCCTCCTACCGGGTCGGGCCCGGCAGCACAGCCAGACAACCAGCCCACTCTTCCTTGCCCACCGCCGGGGCATGCAACCCATAGCGGCAATGTGTACGGTCTCCTCAGGGGACCGTCGCCAGGTGCTAGGGGTGCAGCTTCCCCCACTCGATCTCGCCGCGGTCGGTTGCGCAGAAGCTCATCGGCGGCATGTTGCCCTCTGGGGCCGTCCACGCCAGGCGTCCGTCGACCATCAGGGGGGCCGGGCTGGCGCTGTAGCCGGTGGCCTTAGGCAGCTCGATGCCTGTCATGAACAGGATCGAGTCGCCCATGTCCCACGCGATCGGATTGTTGCTCGGGGCGTCATACGCCTCCCAGCAGCCATTTCCCAAGGGCGCCAGCGCCGCGGCAAAACCACCGTCGGTGGTCCCGGCCACCAGCAGCCAGCCCTGGTTGTCGTAGGTCCGGCCGAAGTCCTTGGACCCGCTGGCGTGCGGCAGATCGATCGTACGACCGTCCACGAGATGCGAATGAAACCCGGTCGCATCGAAATCCGTCCGGGCGACGACGCCCACGATCGTTGGCCGAAGGGGCTGTGGAGGGTCGGGATAGTTCCTGGCAGAACTGAAGCAGCCCTGAACACAGAGTGCAGCTACCGACAAGGAGACAAGAAGTCTCAGCCCTGGTCTCATAGGCGCCACACCGGTAACAACCCTCGTCCCTCCTCGCCCGCTGCGAACTCTGTGCTCGACGGAGTCTGCTTGCCCGGAGAACACAATCAAATACGCACAGTGACCAATCCATGCGGTGGCCGGCGACCCGTCCCGAGGCGCCCAACCTATGCTCGCCACAATCCGGGCGCTCCGGCGGGGAGACACGAAGCGCCAATGACCGAGCCGTCGGGGCGGCGGATCGTCTCCGGCGTCGAGCACAGGCGCGCCAGGTTCCGTGGTTCGAGGTGAGGGATGCTTCGGTCCGGGGCGCTGCTGCCGACTCGGATCTCACCTGCGGAGGTGCTGCTTCACGGGCGATATTCCGGTTCGTTATCCAGACGAACAGTCCCGGGGGTTACTGCAGCGGCTTGCCCCATTCGATCTCGCCCCGGTCGTTCGCACAGAAACTCATCGGGGGGGCGCCGTCGCCCTCCGGGACCGTCCATGCCTGGCGTCCGTCCACCAGGTGTGGGGCTGGGCTGACTTGATAGTCGGCGGCTTTGGAGAGTTCGATGCCGGTCATGAACAGGATCGAGTCGCCCATGTCCCAGACGATCGGATTACTGCTCGGGCCGACATACGCCTCCCAGCAGCCATTCCCGAGGGAGGAGAGTGGCGTTTCAAAACCACCACCGGCGGTCCCTGCTAGCAGGAGTGTGCCCTTGTCCTCGAGGCCTCCACCGATGAGCTTGAAGGTACCGTTCTGCGGAAGATCGATCACTCGACCGTCGACAAGGTGCGCGTGATATCCGGACGCATCTTGCGTTGTCTCAGCGATGACACCGACGGTCGTTGGTTGGAGTGGCAGTGGTGGGTTGGGGTAATGCCTGGCAAACAGCGCGCAGCCCTGCACGGCCAGCGCCAATGTCAACATAGCGGCCGTGAGTCTCAGGATCGGTCTCATGGGCGCCACCACGGCCAAAGCAATCCCTCTTCTCCTCTCACGTGCTCCGCGCATGCCGGAGTTTGCTTGTCGAACGCATGCCGTCAAATACGCAAGTTGACCTGCAGCGCGGCGACTCGGGGACACCGACCCGCCACTCCACTCCCCCACCTATACTCGCCACAAATCAGGCGCACTGGCGGGGAGGCACGAAGCTCGAATGATCGAGCCACGGGCACAACGGATCCTGCTCGTCGACGACGACCCACATCTTCGCGTCGTGCTGGCCGAGCAGCTCCGCGACGACGGCTTCGAGGTTGCCACGGCGCGCGACGGGCAAGAGGCGCTACGCCGCCTGGATGCCGGCTGGCCGGATCTGATCCTGCTGGACCTGATGATGCCGCGCATCGACGGCCTCGCTTTGGCGCGCCAGATCAAGGCCGAGGCTGACCTGCCGATCATCGTCCTATCGGCCATCGACACGGCCGACAGCAAAGCCCATCTGCTCAACGAGGTCGCGGAGGACTACGTCGCCAAGCCGTACCACTACCCCGAGTTGCGGGCCCGGATCCAGCGCGTTCTGCGACGGTTGGGCGACCGCATCCCACGCCAGTCGCTGGTGCTCGGGCCAAACCTCACGCTCGACCTTCACCGCCGTGCGGCGACGGTGGCCGGAACCGAAGTCCAGCTCACGCCGACCGAATCGCGGCTGCTCCACGCCCTGGCAGCCAATCTCGGCGAGATCGTCACGACGGACACGCTGCTTGCCCGCGGCTGGGCCGAAACCGAGGAGGCCGACGCGTCGTACGTCTGGGTTTCGATGCGCCGGCTGCGACAGAAGGTCGAGGTCGATCCGGGCAAGCCGGTCCATCTGCTGACCGTTCGAGGCGTCGGATACCGCCTGGTCGCGAGCCGTGACGACGCCTGAACAGCCGGCGGCCGAAGCCGACCGAACTGTCGAAGCCGACCGAACGGCCGAAGCCGACCGAACGGCCGAAGCCGACCGAACGGCCGAAGCCGCGGCCGAAGGCCCGGCGCAAGAGCCGGCCCGAGGTCGCGGCTTCGAACTGCCATTTCGCGTCCTGCTCACGATCGGCATCATGGTCGCGGCGGTCTTGCCGCTCGGGGTCTTCGGCAGCCTCGAAATCGCGGCAGGTTGGGAGAGCGACGAGCGGGCCGTTGTCAGCCTCTTTGCCCTGGCGATCGCCGGGGCCGGCTTCTTCGGGCTGCTGGCCGCATATGTCGTCGTGGCCAGCCTGACCGTGCCGCTCCGCCGCATCACAACTGCCGTGGAGCGCGTCGCCGCCGGCGAGTCCAGCCCGCCGATCCACCTCACCGGCGACGACGAGCTGGCGCGCCTGGCGGAGAGTCACAACCGCATCGCCGCGGACCGGCAGCGCCGCAACGCCGAGCTTGCCGCACTCCTGGCCGCGATCGCGGCCTACGCCCCGAGCCAGGGAGTGGAGCCGCTCGTAGCCCAGGTCGACCGCGACGCCCGCCAGATCTACGGCCTGATCGACTGCCAGGTGCGACTCGGCAGCGCCGACGCAATCGCCCTCGAGGAGAAGGTCCCCGGCGACCCATGCCCGGTTCGCGCCGACATCCGTGCCGGGGCCGAAACCCTGGGCGTGCTCACCGGCCACGTGCCGGCGACCCGCAACTGGGAGCGCGCCGACCAGGACCTCCTCGAACTCTTCGCCAGCGAAGTCGGAGTGGCCCTCCGCAACGCCGAGTTGTTCGGCCGCATCGAGAGCCAGAACGCTCAGCTGCGCGAACTCGACGCCGCCAAGGACGAGTTCCTGCGCGGCGTCAGCCACAACCTGCAGACGCCGCTGACCAGCATCCGCGCCTACGTGGAGCAACTCCGATCCTCCACCACGGACGCGGAGACCGACCGCCGCCTGGCGATCGTGGCGGAGCAGTCGAGCCGTCTCACGCGGCTCGTCCGCCAGCTGCTGACCGTCACGCGCCTCGAGGCCGGAGTGCTGCGCGCCGAACCCGAGGTGATCGCCCTGGCGCCCCGCATCCGGCGCGCCTGGGAAGCGCTCAACGCGACCGGTGCCACCTTTGAGTTGACCGACGATGCCCGCGGCTGGTTGGCAGTGGCTGACCCGGATCAGCTCGACCAGGTGCTGTGGGCGCTCCTGGACAACGCCGTGAAATACGGCGGAAGCGAGGGCAAAGTCGAGGTGGCCGTTCGCGTCGACGACACGCTCGATCGGATCGAGGTCACGATCGCCGACGACGGCCCCGGGATCTGCGAAGTCGACCGAGCGCGGCTCTTCGCCCGCTTCACGCGGGGCGCGGGCCAGCCCAGCGGGGAGGGCACCGGACTCGGACTGTACGTCTCGCGCCAGCTCCTGCGGGCGATGGGCGGCGAACTCCGGTTGGAGCCGGCCCAGGCCGACCGCGGCGCTGCCTTTACTCTTTCGCTGCCGGGGGAACCGCCCGCCGACGAGGGCTGAGCCGCCCAGTCGATCGGAGCCGGCGATTGGGTTGTGCCAGCTCTCCACGGGTCCCACGCGCGGTCCGCCGTCCAACGTAGCGCAGGATACGGTCGCTGGATTGCCACGAGCGGGGAATTTCGGATTCGGCTCGGCCTGCCCAGAATTGATCGCCCGGGGAGACCGTGCCGGCGCGGGTCGGTTCAACGGGCGCTTCGGCGGCGGCCGTCTCGGACTCAGATCTGCCGCCGGACCGCCGATAACTAGGACGGATGCTTCGGTCGCATCTCCTTGGCGCTACTCAGGAAAGGGCGATGAGCGGTAGACCGGGTTTCTTCGGAGGCATCAGGCCGAGCGACGCGCCGGAGCGCGGCGCCGACTTCGGCTTCGGCTCCGAGGGCCGCGACGGCACGCCGGTCATTCGTCTGGGCGACCCACGACCGAGTCGAAACGACGGCGGGTTCGGCGGCACGCCCGGCTTCGATCCCATCTGGGGAACGCTCGGCCCGCCGGTGGCGCAGGCGAGCGATCCGTGGAGGGCGCCGTCCGAGGATGTCGAAGACGGGCCCATCGTCGACGTCGAGATCTTCGGCGACGGCTTCCAGATCCAGGGCCAGATCTGCACCGGGCAATTCCCTCGCCTGAGCGACTGGCTGAACATGCAGCAGGGGTTCATCCAGGTCCAGGAAGGGTCGCTCGCCCACCTCGGCCATGGCAACCTGCCCGATCCGGACCATCAGAAGGGCACGCTCTGGGTGCGCCTGAGCCAGATCGTCATGGTCGTGGAGCACACGGTGATGGCCGCGCCTCGCCCGGGCGCTCCGGTCGTCCAGAAAGAGCGCCGCAAAGCCACGATCGTGACGCCGGGTTACAGCATGCGCGGCAATCTCCACGTCCACTCGTATGGCTCGATGAAGCAGTTCCTCGAGTCGCCGGACCCGCACTTCATACCGGTCACGGAACTGACGATGCGCTGGATAAACGACCCGGCCCTGGTCAGCCGTTTCCCGTTCGCCCTCGTCAACCGCGAGCAGCTGATCTCCCTGCTGGACGAGCCCGCCACTCCCGCGGGCGAGGGGTCTCAGGCCGGCGCGGACCCCGAGTCTTCGGACGTATCAGATCACCGCAGGTGGGGCGCCGCCTGACCCGAGGCTGTGCCAGCGGCGAATGGGGCGCCTGCAGCCCCTCAACGCCGGGGTTGCGTGGGCAGTTGCCGCCGTACCTGGACCACTCGCTCCATATCGAGATCGGCCACGACCACGCCCGGGCCGTCCGGCGCCTGCGCGGTCACGACGCCCCACGGATCGACGACCATGCTGCGGCCGTGGGTCGGCACTCCGCCGCCGATGCCGCACTGCGCCGGCGCGATGACGAAGGCGCCGTTCTCGATCGCGCGGGCGCGCAGCAGCACTTCCCAGTGGTCCCGACCCGTAGCCTCGGTGAAGTTGGCGGGCACTGCCAGCACCACCGCCCCCGCGGCCGTCATCTGACGGTAGAGCTCCGGAAAGCGGAGATCGAAGCAGATGCTGAGGCCGATTCTCACGTCGGCCTCCTGGGCGACGCCCTGCATCACCGCAACGACACCTTCGCTTCCGGGGGTTGTGCGTCCCGACTCTCGGTCCGATGGACCGTCATCGATCGAAACGTCGAACAGATGCTGCTTTCGGTATGTCGCGGAAATCTGGCCGGCCGGGTCGAGCAGGACCGACGTGTTGTACGGCCGCTGCGGATCGGCCGAGCGTTCCGCGAGGCTGCCGAGGAGGATCCACGTGTCGAGCGATCTGGCCAAGTCGGCGAAGGGCTCGGTCGTCGGGCCGGGCAACTCCGCGGCGGATTCCCGCCACCCGGCCGCGGGACCTCGATACAGGAACATCTCCGGCAACGCGACCAGCTGCGGGCGCAGCTCGCCGGCCTCCATTACCAGTGCGATCGCCCGCTCAACGTTCGCGGCCACGTCCTGATCGGCTGCGAGCTGGATCAGCGCTACTCGTAGGCGGCTCATTGGTGCTCCACTCCGCGATCGCGGTGTCGTGTCGCCGGCCGATGCCGGTCTGCCGGGGTCGATGGTACGCTGCCCTTGAGGAGGCTTCCATGGCCAGCCCGAGTCGCGCCGATGCGTGGCAGCTCCTGACGGAATGGACGCCGAGCGAGGCGCTCCGCAAGCACGGTCTCGCGGTCGAGGCGACAGTTTCGTGGTACGCCGCGAACCGCTTCGCCATCGCCGGGCCCGAACTCGAGATCTGGAGCATCGCCGGCCTGCTCCACGACTTCGACTACGAACGATTTCCCGAAACTCACCCCATGCGCGGCGCCGACGAGCTGCGTCGCCTCGGCTACCCCGAGGTCGCAGTCGAAGCCGTCCTGGGCCACGGCGACCACACCGGCGTCCCCCGCACAAGCCTTCTCGCGAAGACCGTCTACGCCTGCGACGAGCTTTCTGGTTTCGTGATCGCGGTGACGTACGTTCGGCCGAACCGCAGCCTCGACGAAGTGGACCCGCGGGCCGTGGTCAAGAAGATGAAGGACAAAGGCTTCGCTCGACAGGTTCCCCGCGACCAGCTGCTGCGCGGCGCCGAGGACCTCGGGGTCGCATTCGAGGAACACGTCGCGAACGTGGTGGCCGGTCTGCGGACCATCCGGGAAACGCTCGGCCTGTAGGTCCCCGTTGGTCATGACGACCCGCAGCGCGACAAGTTCGGCTGCCCACCCGCGGGTCTGCCGGGCGCCTCCAACCGGCACATCGAACCAGTCTCCCTGCGATCCTCTCGGGACGAACCCCGGCACTTGAAACGTCGGCCGGGTGCGGGGCCGCCTTGAGCGGCGCGTAGCGGTTGGGGCCGGCGGCCGGGCGGGGCAAGACGGCGGCGGGGCAAGACGGCGGCGGGGCGCGACGGGCGGTCAGGCGCTGTCGGTGACGACCCGCACCCCCGGGAAGGCCGAGGCTTCGTCGTCGCTGGCGCGGACCCAATCGATCAGGTCCCGGTTCACGATCAAAGTCCCCACATCGCGCAGCGTCAGTGCCCCGCGTGTGGCAAACCCGAGTGTGGCGTCCGACAGTGGGATCATCGGACCATTCGCCGTCAGAAATGGCAGCGGCATCTGACCGGGCGTGGCGTGCAGCAGTCCCAACGCGCTGTAGGGGCCGATCTGGACCTGCAGCCGGTGGCGCACGGTCTGGATGCGACGCGTCCCCTCTCCTCGACCACCGGAGGTTTCGACCGCATAGAGAATCGAACGCTCGACCTCGCCGTCGCCGAGGTTTACGACCGTCTCGTCGTCGAAGGTCTCGACGTAGGCCTCGCGCAGGACGACGGACTCCGTGCGATTAAGGAGGTCCGTGAGACGTTCGCTACCGCACTCGACATAGCCGATGAGGCGGCGACCAAGGGCGTACCCGATGAACGGGACGAGCACGGAGGCTCCTACTGCTCGAAGCGGCGGGCTCTGCAAAGCCAACAGAAACGATGCCGGCAGGTTACCGCGACCCCTCGGCCCCACCACTCCCACATAAGTACGGGTGGGGCTTGCGCGCACCGCGGGGCACAGGCGACCATTGAATAGGTCCTGCCCCTTCCGCTCTCGTCCGCCTCACCCGTTGCGCAGGCTGCTGGTGTTGACGACTTCGAAGTTGGCGCCCGTCAGGGTCTGCAAACGGTGAAGCTGGTCGTCGTTCCAGTGCGTGCTCGGCTCGCCGGTGATGTACCACGGGGAGCCGTTGTCGGCCAGGATCATTCCGTAGTGCTTGAGCGCGATCAGCACGACTTGCGCCTGGGGCCCGAAGCCGGATATGTCGAACGAGGCCTTGAGACGGACGCGCAGCCCCATCGGCGGAAGGGTCGAACAGGTGGGGGCGGTCAGATGGCGGGCCGGGTAGATGTATCCGCAGGTGCGCGGTGCGGTGAATCGGATGGCGTGGCTGATGACGCCGGTCTGCACCTGGCTGTAGAGGACCAGCCCCGGCAGGATAGGTAGCCCGGCCGCGTCTGCGCTGGTCCAGCCGGCGGGTCGCAGAGCGTTCGACCAGAGGTTCCAGGTCGCTCCCGAACCCGCGTGCCAAACGGAGCCCGACTTGCTGACGTCGTAGAGCTCGTACAACCGGCAAGCTCCCCTGTCGACCAACAGCATGTGGCGGTCGGACCCCTTCTCGATCTTGGGGTTCGCCGGTATTGGATAGAGAACGGGATCCGACTCGGAGGCGTAGTCGAAGCTGACCCTGTACTTGGGCGTGCTTGAAGTGACCAGGTTGTACGGAATGCCGTCGCCGATGGCGTCGAAGTCCGGATGCAGGTAGGCGGTCAGGCCGATGGCCTTGACCATGGCTGCCGAATTGGCGGCGACCGGCAGCTTCGAGATGTCCTTGTTCCAGACGTTCGAGTGCAGGAAATCCGGGCACGGGATCGGGCTGGCCGCCGGCGTGCTGGCCGCGACCGCCTGTGCGACGGCGCTTGGATCGGTGCCGGGGCTGTCTGACCCGGGCGCCAACCAGCCGGCGTCATAGCCCGCCCCGTCGAGGCCGCCGGCCGACGCACCGGCGACTCCCGTAAAGCCCGCCGCCGGCGGACCGCCCTGAACGGCGACGAGGGTAAAGACGAGCAGACCGGCCGCGGCGGCCATCAGCAGCGGGAACGGATGAGGTGGTCTCATGTGTCGATCCTACGAGTATCGACGCCCGGCGGGCCACGCCTTTCGTCCCGGTCGGCCGGAGCCTTCCGTACGAGCCCCGACAAACGGTCGTTCCGGCCGCCCGGCCTGATAATGGCCTGGCCTACTGCTCGAGCGATCGGCCCGCCGCCACGGCCGCCGCGCTTGCAGCCCACCGAGAGTCCATGAACGACACGATCCCGCAGATGCGACCACAGGCAAAGTGGGTCGCATTCAGTTATCTCGCCGTGTGGAGCTATCTGCTCTATGGGCTTGGCAACGCCACGCCCTACCTTCGGGACGACCTGCGACTGAGTTCCTTCGAGGCAGGCCTGCATGCGTCCGCACTGGCAGTTGGCATTCTGGTCGCGGGCGCGACCGCCGATATCATCGGCCGAAGGGCGGGCCACAGCCGGCTGTTCGACCTTTCGGCCGCCTACTTCACTGGCGCGATTGCCATGATTGTGCTGGCCCCGACGTTGCCGGTCTCTTTGTGCGGAGCTTTCCTGTTAGGCCTGGGCGGCGGCACGGTGAGCACTCACGTCAACGTTCAGTTGAGCCGTTTCGGCCAGGCGCAGAGCAGGATTCTCCTATCACAGGCGAACGCCTTTTCGATGATCACGGCCGCGGCAGCGCCCGTCGCAATCGGGCTGGCGGTTGCGTTCCTGCAACTCTGGCGTGTCGCCATGTTGTTGCCCATCGTGGCGGTGTTCGGCCTCACGGCGCTTCGACCCCGCGCCGAACGCGACTCCGCGGACGTCCACGCGCCGAACACCAGTCTGCCGCGCGCCTACTGGATTGCCTGGCTGCTGATCGTGATCGGCGTCGCGATCGAGTTCTCGTTCGTCTGCTGGGGCTCCACGATCGTGATGCTCCGGACGGGAATTTCCAACGCCGACGCCACTTTGCTGGCCAGCCTTTTCGTGGTGGGTATGTTCGCCATCAGGACGGTCGTCGGCAGCGGCGTCGGCGCGGATCGCTCCCCGTTCGTGCTGCTGGCCGGGGGCCTGGTCGTGGTTCTGGCCGGCGCGAGCCTCACCTGGATCTCCACGACGCCCGTTCTGTCTGCGCTGGGGCTCTTCCTGGGCGGATGCGGCGTGGCAAGCCTGTGGCCGGTGGGTGTGACGATCGCCCTGCACACCGCGGGGGTGAACCAGCTCCAGGCGGCCGCCCGCGCAACGTTCGGCGCCGGGCTCGCCATTCTGATCGCCCCCGCCGCGCTTGGACTCGCCGGTGACGCGGTCGGCGTCGTGGCGGCCTGGCCTCTGATCATGGGCGTGGCCTTGTGCGGGCTCGGGGTTGTGGCCGTGGCCCAGCGGACCCAGCAGCCGCGGCCCTTCGCCTAGACGTCTAGCTCCCTGCGCCGCACCGGGGTCGTCGACGGTCGAGGCAGGGCGGCCGCTCGGGGTCTACCGGGCCATCCGGCCTCGGGCCCTTTGGCCCTTGCCCTACGAAATGGTCCATGGCTAGCCTGTCGGCGAAGCGGCGGGCTAGCCGCGTGGCTTCGAGGAGGGCGGATGATGCTCGCGACTTGCGCGGGTTGCGGTCGGCCTGTGAGGGCGACTGCTGCGTTCTGCGCCAACTGTGGATCGGCCGTGCGGCGCACGTGCTCACAGTGCGGAGGCCTGGTCAGCGCCGGGGCAACCTGGTGCGGCAGCTGCGGGTCGGAGGTCGGCGTTTCTCCCGTCGCGCCTATCCCTGCGAGGGTCCAGCCGGCCCCAGTCTCACCCGTCGCGCCCTGGACACCGGCCGCGGCGGCTCCGAGGCGGCGCGGCCGCGCCCTGCCGGCCGTTCTCCTGGCCATTCTGGTCGTCGCGGCCGTGGTCGCCGGCGGCATCGTGGTCCTTCGCCCGGGTGCCGCGGCCGTAGCAACGCCGGTCATGGCGGACGGCCACCTCGACTCGATGGACGTGACCCCGCCCGACCCCGAGCAGGGTGACGTCCCGCCGGCCGACGTGACGAAGCCCATCACGGGCCACCTGACTCTCGGGGCAGCGACGCATCTGGCGACCAAGACGATCGGCACCGCAGGCGGCACGGTGGCGGCGCAAGGCCTCGAGATCCAGGTCCCCAACGGCACCGTCGCGGCGGATACGAAGTTCGACATCAAGCAGATGCCGATCACCGGCAACGGATTCAGCCGCCTCGTGACGGCGATCACGCCGTTGTACCTGGTCGACGACGGTGGCGCAGCGCTGGCCCAGCCGGTGACGGTCAAGCTGCCGGCCACGATCCCGGCCGGCGCCACGGCCATGGCGTTTTCGTATGACGACGCCTCGGGCACGATCACGCCGCTCATACCGTTGGCCCATGACGCCACGACCCTGACGGTAGGCGCCACCCACTTCTCGGGTTTGTTCGCCGGTCTCCTCGACGTGGCCGGAGTGTCGACCACGGTCGACTCGGGCTTCCGGCCCGGCAAAGACGACTGGGAGTTCCCGAACATGGGCTCGTACGTCGCGGTCGGCGGCCACTGCGAGGGCCAGAGCACCACCGCTATTTGGTACTACGTCACCCAGCACCTCGGCGATGGCGCGCCGTCGCTCAACGGCCTTTACGACAACAACGGCGCGGCGGTCAAGACGCCGGACCTGTGGACTGACGACTCTCAGGGATACCGGTTCGTCTCGAGCGTCCACAACGATCCGGTCGCCGCCCTGAATACCTACCTCTTCTTCCGAAACATGTGGGACAACCCGGACGATCGGACGGCCTATGACGCGTTTTGGGCGGCGATGGCTCTAACCGGCGAGCCGCAGCTAATAAGGATCAGCTCGGCGCCGGGCGACGGTGGGCACACGATGATCGTCTATCGCGTTACGGCGGACCGGCTCTTCATCGCCGACCCCAACTATCCGGGTCGCCTGCGCACGATCCACTACGACGACGCGACCGGCAAATTCGGCCCGTATGCCTCGGGCGACAATGCGGCCAACATCGCCGCAAATGGCGTCAAGGTGTACACCCGGTTCGCCTACGTTCCCTGGCAGACATCCCACTCCGACGCCGCGATCTCGGCGCACTGGGCCGAGTTCCAGGACGGCACGGCCGGCGACGCCATCTTCCCAACGTACGACCTCGATGCGCTGGCCGGGCAGGATGAGAACGGCAACGATGTCTGGGATCCGCTCGTCGACGGCTACCAGACGTCGGAGGCACAGCTCACGATCCGCATCAGCGACCCTCGAAAGGTCGACAACGTGCGGATGAAGGTCTACCGCGACACTTCCTCCGTGATGGCGGCCCCAGCCGGCCGGCTCGTCACGATCCAGCTCAAGGCCGGCTCGAACGCATTGGGCATCCTCGAGCAGGGTGCTCAGCCCGCCTGGACCACATGGATGTACGACGACTTCGTGCGGTTAAACGTCATCAACGGCGAAGCGGCGACGCTCAAGTTCGACCCTGCCACGTTGAAGGACGGGCAGGTCGACGTGGGCATGAGCTTCGGGGTCACCGCGACTGGGATCCCGGCCACGGCGAAATCCGTCAGCTTCTCGTGGAACTTCGGCGACGGGGTTGTCTCCGAGGATCCGTTCGACGCCCCTTACGATGACCCACAGGAGTCGCTGGCCAACCACGCGTTCTCGGACGAGGGCGCCCACACGGTCACCGTGACCCTGTACGACACGACGGGTACCACGCGCGTGGCGCTGGCTCGAGCAAGGTGGACCGTCCAGATCATCGCGGCCTCGCCGAGCCCAACCCAGCTGGCAAGTCCGTCCGCCACGGCGAGCCCCATCACTGTGGGCACTCTTCCGCCGTGCGAGCCGGCAGACTCCGTGTATTGCATCCTTCAGAACCACAATCGCAGCGACGAAGGCGGTCCGCCTCAGCCGTAGCGTGGCCTGTCAGACTGCGCTTGGGCGACGCAGGTTCCGTCACAGACCGACGAAAGTTACGTCACAGACCATCGCCGCGATGCGGAATGACTTACTGAACAGATACGGGATGGATTGCGGCGCCGCCAGGGCGCGCCGGGATGAGGTAGGAGACGCAAATGAGCGGTTCTGACGAGGAAACGCTGCCGACGTGCCCGAACGGCCATCCGGCCGTGTTCGCAGGGCAGCGTTTCTGCGAGGTCTGTCGCATGCCCATCGGGCCGGCTGAAGTCGCATCAGAGCCGGTCGTCCCGCCCCCGCCTCCGCCGCCCGCCTTCGCGCCGCTGTCAGAGCCGGTCGTCGCGCCCCCGCCTCCGCCGCCCGCCTTCGCGCCGCTGTCAGAGCCGGTCGTCGCGGGGCCCGTCGGCCGCAAAGGTAGCCGCTCCCAGCTGCCGATCCTGCTCGGCCTCGTCGTCTGCCTGGTCCTGGCGGCAGGCGCCGCTTTCGTCGTCGTCGGTCACCCGTTCGGCGGCGGCGCCACCTCGCCATCTCCCTCCACGGGCGAGGTCCTGACATCGCCGGACGTGACGGCGACCGCCACCACGGATGTGTCCCAGATCGCTACGGCGACGCCGGAGTCCACCCCGGAGTCCACCGTTGCTCCGACTTCGACTGCCACCTCGGGCCTACCTGCCGGTCCTGCAAAGTGGGTCGCGGCAGGGTCTCTACATGCAGCCCGCGGCTCCACTCGGCTGCTGGTTCTCACGGACGGTCGCGCCCTCGTCGTCGGCGACGACAACTTCTGCGAACCGGGCCCGGCTTATGACTCGAGCATGGCCACCGAGATCTGGGAGGCGAACAAGTGGGCTCTGACCGGAAGCCTCAACTCGCCCCGCGATGACTTCACAGCCCAGTCGTTGGCGAACGACCAGGTGCTCGTGGTCGGCGGCACGAATGTCGACACCATCTCCTTCTCGAGCACGAAGATCTGGAGTTCCAAGACTGGTACTTGGAGCGACTCGGGGCTCCTCGCGACAGCTCGCTCCTTTCCTGCGTCGGCCCTGCTCAAGGACGGCAGGGTCATTGTCATCGGCGGCGAGTATGTGAAGGATCCGGTCAACACGACCCTCGCCGGCGCTGAAGTCTTCAGCCCGGCGACCGGCAAATGGACCAAGACGGGCTTGCTCAAGGTGGCCCGCAGCTCGGCCATGGCAGTGACGCTGTCCGACGGACGCGTTCTGGTCGCCGGCGGCTACACGGCCAAGAGCGCCCTGGCCGATTCCGAGATCTGGGATTCTGCGACCGGCGCATGGACGAGCGTCGGCGCCACCCCGATCTGGGGTGGAAGCATTCTCGTGCCGCTGTCGGACGGCGGAGCGCTGCTGGCCGGTGGCCAGGATTCGAACCTCAAGGGAGTCACTACCGCGTACAGATTCGACCCGAAGACTGACAAGTGGGTGCCTTCCGCGAAGATGCTGACGGCGGCGTTCGACCGAGTCGCGGTGGTGCTGGCGAACGGCAAGGTACTCGTGGCCGGCGGTTTGCCCGGGAATCATAAAGCGGCGACAGCCGCCGCGGAGGTCTTCGATCCCGTGACCGGGACCTGGGCCGCCACGGCGCCGATGCCGTCGGCTCGCGAGCAGTCGAAGGGCGTCCTTCTGCCGGACGGCTCGGTACTGATCGCCGGCGGCGACGCCGGTTACTCCCAGCCGCCAAGCACTCCGTGGTGCCCCAAATCGATCACCGACACGCTGCGCTACATTCCTGCGGTGCCCTGATCGACTCCGGCGGCATTGGAGCCGTCGGACGGCGATCGAGCCGCGGGCGAGGCGGCAGCCGAGACGGGTTGGCAGACCGAAAGGGCAGCCAACCGCCGCCCTCTGCAGCTAGAACGTCCGCGAGTAGAGCGCGTATCGGTAGTCGACCACGAGCCCGTGGTGCTCGGCCAGCAGCTCGTCGGCCAGGTTCGGCGGGAACTCGAGCCGCACCACCCGCTCGAGATCCGCGCGGCCCGCGAAGCGCCACTCGGACTGGATTCTGGTCAGGGCGAATCCAGCATCGCGCCAGAACTCCTCGACATCGTCTGGATTCCGTCCGCCGTCGAGTTCTGCGCGACGCAGCCACGACGCGAACGTGCCGCTGCGGAGGTCGTTGTCGATGACGAACGCCGTTCCGCCTGGCCGTAGCACGCGCGCCATCTCACCGACGCCACGTTCGGAGTCAGGTCCCCAGAAGTAGGCGAATCGCGCGTGGACGATGTCGACCGAGGCGTCGCGAAGGGGGATCGACTCGGCCGAGCCAACGAGCACCGAAGCGTTCAGAACGCCGAGCCGGGCGCATCGAGCCATCGCCATGAGCCGCGACTGGTCGTGTGGCTCGACCGCGAACACGTGCCGCGCGGTCGCCGCAAAGGCGGGCACGTGATAGCCGGTCCCGGCTCCGAGATCGACGAGATCACGCCCCGCCCAGTCGGCGATATTGCGCATGGCGTCCTCGATCCGCCCT
The DNA here is from genome assembly GCA_003152995.1 of Chloroflexota bacterium. Taxonomy (GTDB): domain Bacteria; phylum Chloroflexota; class Limnocylindria; order Limnocylindrales; family CSP1-4; genus Fen-1039. The sequence goes on from PMBR01000134.1 coordinate 27,083, forward strand.
TCCGGATCGACCGCTCGGTTCTCGATCTCGTAGGTCTCCGGATCGCTCTGAATATTCAGCGATGGATGGACACCGGGCAGCCAGTCGCGAGAAGGCGTCGTCATGCAGGCGATTCTGACGCAACCCCGGGCGGGCCGTTATCGCGTCGACGATTGTCGGGAAGGCGCGGGGTGGGGGAGTCGAGCCTGGGTCGCCAACCGCCGGAACCCGTCGCCGTCGCCGATCAAGGCTGCCGACGCGGCCCGAGAGGACGCGCCTGCGGCAAGGGGAGTGGAGCCGCCTCAGGGACTCGAACCCTGGACCTGTTGTTTACGAAACAACTGCTCTACCACTGAGCTAAGGCGGCGCGAGCGGGATGGTATCACGACCGCTCGACGCCATCGAACCTCGCGACGCCGGAGCGAGTCCAGTAAGCGAGTAATCGTGGCCTGATTGGGGGGAGCTTTGGACTGCTCCGGTGGGTAGGATGTGCGCATGAAGATCCCCGCCCGGCTCCGCTCGTTCATTTGGCCCGCGTTCCTGGCCGGAGCGCTGTTGCTGCTGGTTGCCCCGGCCGCCCTGGCCCAGCCCCCGAAGCTGACGGATCAGGTCACGGACCAGACCGGAACCATTGGGTCGGGCAAGGCGGCGGTCGAGGATTCGCTCGCCAATCTGCTCGATAGAGCCAACGTCCAGCTATGGGTCGTCTTCGTCTCGACCACCGACGGCAGCACGGCGCAGGACTTCGCGCGCTCGACCTACGAATCCAACGGCCTGGGCGGGAACGACATGGTTCTGCTGGTTGCGGTGAACGACCACCGCTACGGCTGGTGGGAGGACACTCGAGCTGGGTCGAGCGACACCGGCAACGCCACCGGCCTCCCCGGAACCACGATCGACTCCCTGGGCAGCGACAACCTGGACCCGAGCTTCAAGCAGGGCGACTACTCGGGGGGTGTCGTCAACTTCGCCAACGCGCTCCAGCAGGCCGTGGTATCGGGTTCGAAACCTTCCGCGGTGGCCACGGGCACCGGCAGCTCAGCGCCGGGCGGCACGACCTCGTCCGGCGGCGATCTCGGCGGCCTCCTGCTCTTCCTGGGCGTGATTCTCGTATTCATCGGTGTGGTCGTCGTCATCGTGCGGCTGCGGGCGTGGCGGTTGTCCCACCTCAGCGCGGAAGAGCGCGACAGGCAGACCGGCGACCTGGCGCGTCAGGCCAACAAGCTTCTGGTCGACACGGACGACGCCATCACTGCGGCCAAGCAGGAGCTCGGCTTCGCCCAGGCCGAGTTCTCGGACGCCGACTGCGCGCCCTTCGCGACCGCCCTCGACAAGGCCCAGGACGAACTCAAGCAGGCGTTCACGCTGCGCCAGCAGCTCGACGATGCCACGCCTGAGGATCCGCCGACCAAGATCCAGATGTACAACTCGATCATCGCCCACTGTCAGACGGCGGGCGCCGTGATCGACGAGCAGCACAAGCGACTGCAGGCGCTGCGCGACCTGGAGAAGACCGCTCCGGCGGCCCTCGCGAGTCTGGACAAGGCGATCGACGATCTGCAGGCGCGGCTGCCGGCGATCAACGCGGCGATGCAGACCCTCTCGGGCTACGCGCCGGCGAGCTGGGCTTCGGTCAAGGGCAACCCCGAGGAGGCCGACAAGCGCGGCGCCTTTGCCGAGGATCAGATCAGGAAGGGCAAGGCCGCGCTGGCACAAACGCCCCCGAACAACGTCGACGCGGCCAGTGCGGCGCGGGCGGCCCAGGAATCCGTTGCCCAGGCCAACCAACTCCTCGACGCGGTCGAGACCCAAGCCACGGCTCTCGAGGACGCGCGGTCGAAACTGGCCGGTGAGCTGGCCGCGGCGCAGGCGGACATCGAGGCGGCCAAAGCCGCTGCCAATGCCGCTGCGAATGCCGGGGCGGCCGATCCGACGCTCGCCGGTCAGCTGGCCCAGGCCACGACCCTTCTCGCGCAGGTACAGGCCCAGGCCGCGGCCGCGCCGCCGGATCCGATCGCGGCTCTCAAGGCCGCGCAGAGTGCGCACGCGACGGCCGACACGGTCCTCGCCGGCGAGCGCGAGGCCTCGGAACAGAAGGCTCGCAACCAGGCCGCCTTCACCGCCGCGCGAGTGTCGGCTGCCTCGAGCATCGCCCAGGCCGACGGCTTCCTGACCGCCCGGCGCAGCGCCATCGGGACCTCGGCCCGCACCCGGCTGGTGGAAGCCCAACGCCATCTCGCGCAGGCGGACGCGATGGCCTCGACGGACCTGGCCGGCGCCGCCAACGAAGCACGCACGGCCGACAGCATGGCCGACGATGCCTACAGCCAGGCCCAGTCGGACTTCGGCGGACTGGGCGGTGGCGGCGGAATGGGCGGCGGCTACGGCCCGGGCGGGGGCGGCGGTTCGAACCTGGCCGGCTCGATCCTGGGCGGAATCATCGGCGGTGTCATTGCCGGCGGCGGACGCCGCGGCGGTGGCTTCGGCGGTGGCTTCGGCGGCACGCCGTGGGGTTCCGGCGGCGGATGGACCGGCGGCGGTGGCGGCGGATTCGGAGGCTTCGGCGGCGGTGGCCACGGAGGTGGCGGCGGCTGGAGCGGAGGTGGTGGTGGCGGTGGCCACGGAGGCGGCGGCGGCTGGTAGAACTCGCGGCCTCAGCACCTGCGGCGCATAGACTTACGTTCAACAGTCCAGACGATTTGAAGGGAGATCCAATCGATGGCTCAGACGACGATCCTCGGGCGTGTCGGACAGCTGCTTCGGGCGAATATCAACTCCATGCTCGATGGCGCCGAAGACCCGGAGAAGATGCTCGACCAGCTGGTTCGGGACTTCACCAACAACATGAGCGATGCGGAGGACGCAGTCGCCCAGACCATCGGCAACCTGCGCATGGTCCAGGACGATGCAAAGGAAGCCCACGACGCCGCAATCGACTGGGGCAACAAGGCTGCCGTCGCATCCAAGAAGGCCGACGAATTGCGAGCGGCCGGCAGCACCTCCGACGCCGACAAGTTCGACAGCCTGGCCAAGCTGGCGCTTGGTCGCCAGATCAGTTTCGAGACCCAGGGCCAGACCTTCGACACTCAAATCGCGCAGCAATCCGCGCTGGTCGACCAGCTCAAGGACGGCCTCAACAAGATGGCCGTGCGGCGTGATGAGCTGGTCCAGAAGCGCGACGAGCTGGTCGCTCGGGCCAAGATGGCGAAGGCCCAGACGCAGGTTCAGACGACGCTCAAGAACGTGTCCGTCATGGACCCGACGAGCGAACTGAGCCAGTACGAGGACAAGGTCCGGCACCAGGAGGCGATGGCCCAGGGCCTGGCCGAGGTGAACGCCAACTCCGTCGACGACCAGTTTGCGTCGCTACAGGGCGACGAGGACTCAGCCGAAGTGGATGCTCGGCTGGCGGCCCTCAAGGCGGCCAAGTAGGTCGTAGCCGCACCCGTATCGTCCCGATTTCCGACGGGGCAGGTCGTCTGCCCCGTCCGGCGGTCAGCGGGTCGCGGCCAGCGAGCGGAGCGCGGCTGCCTCGCCTGTCAGAACCCCGGCCCGCCACTCCAGGTATTGGGCGTGGCGAGTCAGCTCGTCAGGCGAGGCGTCGGCCGTCGTCCTCGTCGCCTCGGCGCCGCGGCAGTCCTGCGGGAGCTCACCACTGTCGTGGATTGGAATGAACGCCGGCGCGTCCGCGCCGACCGGTTCGGCGGCGGGCGCCTCTCCGCCCATGGCCTGGGCGATTGCCTCTTCGAGGTGCTGTTCCTTCAACTCTGCAACGTCCATCTTCGTCTCCCTGACGCTCGCCGTGATGCCGGGCCAATGGCGAACGGTCCTTCAGATGGCGCGGCCTGGTCCCCAGACTGCGCTTGCGGAGCCGACGGCGAGAGGATGGAAACCCTCGGTGTCATCGCCGAGTGAGATATGGTCGGGTGAGCGTGGCGCCGCGGCCAGCTCGCGACCGCCTGGCTAGCGATCTCCCTCGATCCAGCCCTGCCGTTGGGCCACGCGTACCAGCGAGGTCCGGCTCGTCACGTCGTAGCGGTCGAACATCCGCCGGAGCTGGCTCTCGACCGTCTTCACTCGAAGGGACAGGCGTTCGGCGATCTCGGAGTTGGCCTGGCCTTCGGCTACCAGCGCCAGGATTTGGGCCTCGCGCGGCGTCGGCGGGCGTAGCGCCGTACGCACGGCTCGGCGGACGTCGTCGGGGAAGGCCGTGCCTCCGGCGGCAACCGACCGCACGGCCTTGAGGACCTGCTCGATCGTGGCCATTTTCGAGAGGTAGCCTTTCGCCCCGTGTTCGACTGCGGCGACGTAGTAGCTCGGGTACGAGTACGCGCTCAGCATGATGAATGCCGGGCCGGGTGTGTGACGGGCGAGAACCTCGAGGCCGTCCACGGTCCCCGCCAGCCGGATGTCGCACAGGATGACGTCGGGCGATTGCGTTTGGATCAGGCGATCGGCGGAGACGCTGTCCGGCGCCGTCCCGACAACGGTCACGTCGAGTTCGCCCCGCAGAAGAGCCGCGAGCCCTTCGGCGATGGCGGGATGATCCTCGATGATCGCGAGCCGGATCACGTTCCAGCCTTGGCCGCCGGGTGCGCTACCCGAGCCTTGGATTTGCCGAGTGGGAGTCGTACGACGATCGTCGTTCCTTCAGCCAGGCTCGACTCGGCTTCGATCGTTCCGCCGTGCGCGGTCACTATCTCGCGCGCGAGGTAGAGCCCGAGACCGAGCCCCGCCGACGGCTTGTGGCCGAGCCGCGTATAGGGTTGGAACAGCAACGGCATCAAGCTCGGGGCGATCCCGGGGCCGTGGTCGCAGACTTCCACGACGGCGACCGAGCCGGTCCGACGCACTGTTACGTCTATGGTCGGCGACGTGGCCGCGTGCTCGACGGCGTTTGCGAGAAGATTGGCGAACACCTGCCCCAGACGACCGGCATCCGCCTGGATGAGTATCGGCCCGGGAGGCGGAGAAACCCGGATCTCGGGGGCCTTCGGTAGTGCTTCGGCGACCTCGACGGCATCGTGCACGACCTCGAGGAGATTGATCGGCGCGAGGGATAGCTGAAATCGACCGGCCTGGATGCGGCTCACGTCGAAGAGGCGTTCGATGAGCACCCCGATGTTCCTGGTCTGGACGAGGGCCCGGTCCGTATAGGTTCGGGCCTGCGCCGAACTGGTTGGGCCGAGGTTGCGCTCCACGAGCTGGAGGTATCCGTGGAGGGCGGCCACCGGGGTTTTGAGCTCGTGGCCCGCGGCGGCCATCAACCGCTCCAGGCTCAGCCGCATCGTCCGCTCGGACAGATCGCGGATCGCGATTACCCCGCCCCAGGTCCGGTCCTCGGCGGTCAGCGGCTCTGCCACGGCCTCGAACCAACGACGCTTTCCCCCCGGCCTGGCCACCGCGAACTCCATCCGGAATCGTTCCCCCCGGGCGGCGCGCTGCTGCGGCCGGTCGGCCGGCGGAATCGGGAGGCCGGCGGCGTCCTCGGACTCGATCTCGGCATCGCCACCGAAGAGCCGATCGTACGCGTCGTTGGTCGCCACGATCCGGCCTTCATGGTCGACCGCCACGACCGCATCGCCGAGGCTGGCCATGATCGATTGGAGGCGATCGTGCTCCTCCTGGAGGCTCAGCCTCTGCTGCTCGAGCGCCACCGTCTGGACACTGAGTTCCTCGGTGCGCGTGGCCAGGTCTTCGTTCGCGACTCGCAGCTCCTCGACGCTCGCCGTCAGCTCCTCGTTGAGGGTTTCGAGTTCTTCGTTTGTGGCCTGGAACTCCTCGTTTACAGTTTCAACTTCCTCGCGAGTGGCCTGCGCGTCCTCGCTGGCCAGAAGCATCGCTTCGTTGCCGACCCGAAGCTCGGCGACCAGAGCCGTCAGCTCCTCGTTCGCTCGAAGGAGCCGGCCGTTCGTCGCAACCGCCTTGTCGAGTCGCTGCTTCGTCCGGATCTCGGCGCGGCGTTCTTGTTCCGGCCTCGTCACGTCCGTCAGTTCGACGACGACGCCTTCGATGGCATGCGTCTCGACACGGTAGGGGCGGACCGTGGCTGCCACGAAATGGGCCGTCTCGCTGGCGGCATCGGTGGGCTCGACCTCGAACACGGCTGAGGTGGTCTTGCCGCTCAGCGCGGCATCGATCGCGGCACGGATCGCGCTGGGCGGAAGAACCTCCGCGAGGTGGATGAAATCCTGGTCGTAGGCGGTTCCGTGGATCCCGAGCATTTGGCGTGCCGCGGAGTTGATGCGCACGATGTAATAGCGCGGATCGACCACAACGATGCCGACACTAAGGTCGAGGAGCAGGCTATCCGCCGACGACGACGAGTCCGCCACGCGCTGCACGTCGCGATGCGTCACTCGGATGGCCTTGTCGAGCTGGGATTCTCCGCTCCGGCGCAGGCGTAGCAGGGCGGGTCGCATCGGTGGCATCGCGTAGTTCCCAGGCAGCCGCCGGTAGACTCGCAGATGTCCTTGCTCCGTCTCGAATGGCTCCGGCAGGGCCATGACCGTCTCGGAAGGCCCAAGCGCCAAGCGACCGCCGGGCCGTAACGAGAATGCGAAAGTCTCGAGCGCGATCCGCTGCATTGCCGTGTTGAAGTAGATCAGGACGTTCCGGCAGAGGAGTAGATCGATCCGAGGGAATGGCGCTCGCTCGCCGAGATCGTGCTCGCCGAAGACCATGAGGGCACGTAGCCGTTTGGCGACCTCGTAGCCGCCGTCCGATTTCAGGAAGTAGCGGTCCCGAGCGCCTGCAGGCAAGCCCTTGAGGGCGGTCGGCGGATAAATCCCCCGGCGGGCGAAGGCGACCCCCTCACGGTCGATGTCTGTCGCGAAGATCCTGATGTCCGGCCACGGGTGATCCTCGCCGAGCGCTTCGGCCACGATGATGGCCAGGGAATACGCCTCCTCGCCGGTCGAGCAACCGGCCGACCAGAGGCGCACTTCCCGCCGATCTCGCCTGGCCTCCGCGATCAACTCGGGCAGGACGTGTTCGCGCAGGTAGTCGAAGAGCTTTGGGTCCCGGAAGAACTCAGTGACCTTGATCAGAAGGCTGTTGACCAGTCGCGCGTATTCCTCTGGGTCGGACTCCAGATAGGCCGCATAGCCGCCCAGCGTGGGATGGGCTGTGGCATTCATGCGGCCGCGTAGCCGCCGCATGATCGTGGCCGGCTTGTAGCTGCCGAAATCTATGCCGCTTCGCTCGTGGATCCGTTCCAGGAGCTCGCGGAGCTCTTCGTGGTCGGACCCGTCCGCCGGTCGATTGCCGGCCGCCAGGAGGTCGCACAGGACCGATCCGATCGAATCGAGATCCGCCGTCGCGTCTACCAGGGACGGAGCGATCGAGCTCGGCATGGAGGGGAACATCGCCGTCGCGGGGTTCTCGATGACGACCGTTCCGCCGGCCTGCTTGACGTGCCAGGCGCCCGCGGATCCGTCGGATCCGCTGCCCGTGAGGATCACTGCGATGAGCCCGGGACCGAAGACGGTGGCCGCACTCTCGAACAGCACGTCGATGGAGGGCGCGACGGCACCGGGCCTGGCCGCGCTGAGTCGGAGGTCACCGTGGCTGATCTCCACCAGCCGGTTCGATGGGACGACGAAGATCACGCCGTCCTCCAGGGCCTCCCGCTCCTCGACGACTCGGACGGGCAGCGTGGCATGGCGGGCGAGGATTTCGTGCAGGTGGCTCGGGCGGCGCGGGTCCAGATGCTGCGCGATCACGACCGGCGCCGGGAAGTCGGCCGGCAGGCTCGCCACGAGGCGCGAGAGCGCCTCGATCCCGCCCGCCGATGACCCGATCACCACGAGCTGAGATTCCGTTGGAACCGCCGATGCCGTCAAGATGTCCCCATTATGGTGCGCGGCCGGAAAGGAATGGGCCCGAGATCGCGGCGGGTCCGCTGGCGAAGCCTGCGCCGATCTCATCAGGCGCTGCACCTGGCTCAGCTGCAGCCCGGCCTCCGCGGCTATTAGCCCAAACGATTCCGCGCACAGGGTTTTCATCCTCGCGCGACGCCCCGCGCCCGGTCCAGCATCGAACCGTTGCCATGGGCGCACATGAAAAGGCCATGGCGATGGATCGAGTCGACCGTAGCGTCGCAATTCAGTTACCCGCGGTGGCGCCGGGCCAACAGACGGCACGGACGGACAGTCGCGGCACCACTGGCTACGACGCCTGCCTTTAGGGGTGCTTCTATGAATCGTTCGCCAGCGTTCCTGTTCCGGGGCCTCGTCGCCCTTGTGCTGTTGGTGCCCGTGTCACTGGTCACAACCTTGCCCGCGGCCGCTGCGACGACGATCGCCGCGACGACGACGTGCGGCAACGCTGTCGACAATACGGGCGGTCTCGGCGCTATCTGCGAGGTCACCGTCGTCAACACGATCACCGCCAGCGGCGGATCCGCGAGCGTCACGGTCCGCGAGTGCCACGGCGCCGCGGGTGCCCCGACGGCGGCTTGCTCGACGAAGACGACCATCCTGACCAAGCCGGTCACCGCAGTGACTCAGTGCAACAACTCGATCAACGGCGGCGGCGGCACCCTCCGCTGCAGCGTCAAGGTCACGAGCAACTTCTACGGCGGAAGCCCAAGCGCGTCGCCCGCCACGGGGGCAGCGACGATGGTCGTCTCCGTCAACCAGTGCGTCGGTTCCGGCGCCAGCGGCATCGTCGGCCAGACGATCAAATGTGACCCATTTCCGGCGAACACAACCGGCGCGGCGATCACCCAGTGCAACCGTTCGGCCAATGGCGGGACGCTAGTCGGCCTGACCTGCACCGCCACGGGCACGATGGCCTCGGGCCATGTCGTCACGATCCATCAGTGCAACGACTCGGCCAATGGCGGCGGATCCCTGGTCATCTGCTCCGCCAGCCTGGTCAACACCGCCGTCAACGGCACGCCACCGCCCACCGCTACGGTCACCACTGGCTCGAGCGACAACTCGGCGCCGCTGTTGCCGCTGCTGGTCCTGCTCGCCTCGGGCGGCCTTGGTGCGGCGGTCGTCATGGCGCGGCGTCGGAGCATGTACCGCTAGGCGGACTCGGGTCGCTATGGGGCGACCAAAGCTGACTTGCCAGGATCGACGGGCCGCGTTCCCGGCCCGTCGATCTACTTGAGCCGGGGAAGCCCCGCCGACGGCCCCCCGAATCGGACTGCCGGAGCTCACACGCGACATCTCTGCGTCGCGGGTTTTCATCCTCGCGCGATATCAGGTCGCTGGTCCACTATCGGATCACGACCACGGATCGAAGGCCCCACCGGCTTGATAGCCGGATGCAGGTTCATCGTCCGCTGCCGGGAAGTAGACCACCGTGACTATTCAGGATCAGCGGAGCGTCACCACCGACGCGCCGACCACCACCGAGTCCGGTGGCTTGAGCAACCGGACCACAACCAGTCGTCGGGTCGACGTCCGGCCCAGCAACAACGAGACGACCCGCCGCATCGTCGTCCTCGTCTTCGGTCTGATCCAAATCGTGATCGGCCTGCGAATCCTCTTGCTGCTGCTGGACGCTCGAACGGGCAATCTGCTTGTCTCAATCATCAACAACGTTGGCGGCCTCCTGGCCGCGCCGTTCCAGGGAATCCTGCGCATAAGCGCTGTTTCCTCCGGCGGCTCCGTGCTCGATGTCGCCGCAGTCGTCGCTCTCGTCGGCTGGACAATCATCGAACTGATCGTGATCTGGAGCCTCGGTATCTTCCGGCACGAACCCTCACTCGCCTGATCAACCCCGCCCAAGCACGCAGTGCTCGCCGACCGGCTTCCGGATGGCGCCTGCTAAGAAAGAAGGACTTCCATGGATATTCCTCAGATGACACTCGTTACGTGGGTCGTCGTCGGTGCGATCGCCGGCTTCCTCGCCAGCGTCATTACCGGCTCCCGTGAGGGCCTGGTGATGATGATCGTCCTCGGAATCGTGGGCGCGGTCGTAGGCGGATGGCTCGCGATCGACGTCTTCCACATCTCCGGCGTGACCGGCGTCAACGTGAATAGCATCGTCGTCGCCGTCATCGGCGCGCTCATCGTCGTCTTCGTCGTCGGAAGCCTCGGCACCCGGCGCGGCGGGTACGGCTGGCGAAGCTAACCCGAGGAACGCTCCTAGAGCACTCGCCTCGTTCTGACAAACGCCACGCAGGATCGGCTCCTCTCCGGGCCGATCCTGCTCTTTCTGTTGGCAAATCCAAAGGTGAACGCCGCTCGGGGATGCAGGGGCTGAAGCCCTGTGTGCTCGGCGAAGCGAGCGCGTCGCGTGCTCCCGTCCCGGACGTCAATCTCATCCACCGACGGCCCCTCCGCTGCCCTACAGTGAAGGGGCCGCCACGTCTGCCGAGCGGCCATCAGGAGAGGACGCGATGCATACGGACTACATCCCGAAGTTGCTCCCGACCTCAGTGGACGAAGGGCAAGGCCCAGGCGTCCAGTTCCGCACGGATGGGGAACTGGTCCCGATGCTCACAATGGAACTCGACGGCTCGATGCCGGTCTACTTCGAGCACCACATCCTGCTCTGGAAGACGCCGAGTCTCGAGATCGGAATGCACACGATGAAGGGCGCCTTCAAGAGGGCGATCGCCGGCATGCCGGTCTTCATGACCGAGGCCAAGGGCGCCGGACAGATCGCGTTCAGCCGGGACGGCGTCGGCCACGTCTTCCATCTCAACCTGGCCCCGGGCCAGACCGTCGAAGTCCGCGAGCACCAGTTCCTGGCCGCGACCGCGAACGTGGACTACAGCTTCCGCCGGCTCCGAGGCGTCGGAAACATGCTCTTCGGTGGCACGGGCATCTTCATCGACACCTTCGCCGGCGGCCAGGGCGGCGGCACGGTCTGGTTGCACGGTTACGGCAACGTCTTCGAACGGGTTCTGGGGCCGGGCGAGGCCTTCGATGTCGAGCCGGGCGGTTGGGTCTACAAAGATCCGACCGTGGGCATGGAGATCAAGATGGTCGGCCTGCGGATGGGCATCCTGGGCGGCTCGGGCAACCTGATCTTCAACCGCTTCACCGGCCCCGGCCGGATCGGCATCCAGAGCATGTATCTCCACATGCCGACGGAGGATTAGGCCGCGCCACGACACCGCTGAGAATCGAACGGCCGCCGGGTTTTCCCGGCGGCCGTTCTCTTTGGCGAAGGGCTGTCAGCGAAGGGCTGTCAGCGAGGGGTTGTCAGCGAGGGGCTGTCAGGCTGCGGAGCCGACCGCGACCTTGGGGGCCGCGACCTCGACCGGGACGGCGGCCTGCACGGCGGCCACGTCGATCGAGATCTTGATCTCGTCGCCGACGAGAACTCCGCCACTCTCGAGGACGCCGTTCCACGTCAGGCCCCACGCCTTGCGGCTGATCTTGGTTGATGCGGAGAAGCCCGCGCGACGTCCACCCTGGAGATTTGCCACTACGCCGCCGATCTCTGCGTCGAGCGTTACGGGCCGTGTCTCGCCTCGGATCGTCAGGTCGCCCTCGATCTTGTAGCTCTCGCCATCCCGCTCGATGTGCGTGCTACGGAACACGAGCTCCGGATACACGATCGCATCGAAGAAATCCGCGCTCCGGAGGTGCGCATCGCGAGCCTCCATGCCCGTTTCGATGCTCGATGCGTCAATATGCGCCTCGACCGTCGAGCGTTCCGGGTTGGCCTCGTCGAAGTCCACGGCCACGCTGAACTTGCGGAACTGGCCGCGAACGGTTGTAACCATCATGTGTTTGACCGCGAACTCGATCTGCGAATGGGCTGGGTCCAGGTTCCAGGTGTTCATCCTGTAACTCCTATTTTCGTGCTCACGTGGACCCCGTCTCGGATCGTTCACTAAGCAACTAAGTGCTATAGTAGTTGAGCGCGCAAGAATACGCAAGCAGGCATTGGCAGGAGCAGTCCATGGATCAGCAAGTCAACAGGCCGGAGAACATCGGCCCACCGGCAGCCAAGGGTGTCGCCGGCATGGCGGGCTTACCGCAGGAGCTGGTGGCCTCCGTTCTCGATCCGGTCGAGCAGCGGGCATGGCGGGCCTTTCTTTCCCGACACGCTCGCGTGGCCCGCCGGCTCGAGGCGGATCTGATGGCGCGACACGATCTGCCGCTGGCCGAGTTCGATGTCTTGTTCCAGCTCGGCATGGCCGAAGGCCGGCGACTGCGCATGAACGAATTGGCGGATCGAGTTCTGCTCAGCCGAGCCGGTATCACCCGCCTCGTCGACAGGCTCGTCGCCGATGGCCTGGTCAGTCGAATGAAGTGCGCGTCCGATGCACGCGGCTATTACGCGGTCCTGATGCCGGCCGGCGTAGCCTGTCTGCTCGAGGCCACTCCCGGCCATATGGCGGCGGTCCGGCGCTTCTTCCTCGAATCGTTCACCGCGCCCGAGCTCGAGACGCTGGCCGAGCTGCTGGAGCGCGGGCAACCGCTGGATTGATACCCGGCGTCTAGGCGCTATCGTTCGGCCATGCCAACGCGCAGCGAGATCGTCGAGGTCTCCGGCAGGCAAGTCGCCATCACCAACCCGGACAAGGTCTTCTTCGCCGGTCCGGGCTATACCAAACGCGATCTCGTCGGCTATTACATGGCCGTGGCCGACGGTGCGCTCACGGGCGCTGCCGGACGGCCGATGGCGCTCAAGCGCTACGTCAACGGCGCCGACGGCGAGTTCTTCTTCCAGAAACGCGCCCCCGAATCGAGGCCGGACTGGCTCAGGACGGTGGAGCTGTCGTTCCCGTCCGGTCGGACGGCCGACGAGGTCGTCATCGATGACGCGGCCGGGCTGGCGTGGATCGTGAACCTCGGCTGCCTGGACCTCAACCCACACGCGATTCGGGCCGACGATCTCGATCACCCCGACGAGTTGCGAGTGGATCTGGACCCGATGCCGGGCGTGCCGTGGGACGACATCCGGCGGGTTGCGGTGGTCGCACGCGAAGTGCTCGTCGACGTGGGTCTCGTCGGCTGGCCCAAGACGTCCGGTTCGCGCGGCATCCACGTCAACGTTCGGATCGAGCGCTGCTGGTCGTTTGATCAGGTCAGGCGTGCCGCGCTCGCTCTAGCGCGCGAGGTGGAGCGTCGTGCGCCCGAGATCGCCACGAGCAAGTGGTGGAAGGAAGAGCGCCACGGCGTCTTCCTCGACTACAACCAGAACGCCAAGGATCGGACGGTCGCGTCGGCCTACTCGGTGCGACCGGTGCCCGACGCGCGCGTCTCGGCGCCGGTGACCTGGGACGAGCTGCCGGCATGCGAGCTCGGCGATTTCACGATCGAGACGATGCCGGGGCGGTTTGCTCGCGTCGGAGATCCGGCGGCCGGAATGGACGATGCGGTGGGGTCGCTGGAGCGCTTGCTGGAGTTGTCGGCACGGCAGGAGAAGGGCGGCCAGGGCGACGCGCCGTGGCCGCCGCACTACGCAAAGGCGGCCGGCGAGCCTCCACGGGTCATGCCTTCGCGGGCACGGAAGGACAGCGGGGCGGGGGAGGCCGGCCCGGGGCCGCAAGCCGGCGGCGGCCCGAGCCCCACAGGCCGCCGAGCGTCGACCAAACCGCTCGTGGAGATCGCGCGTGCGGCCACGCGGGAGGAGGCGCTGGCCGGCTTCGAGCGCTGGAAGTCGCGTCACGCCGGGGTTGCCGCCCACCTGGAGCCGGCCGACCTGCTCGTCGACTCGATGCGCGGCCGCTTCACGCTGTGGTACCGGATTCGCGTCAACCTCGAGCACGTACCGCCGGCCGAGCGCCCGCCGCAAGAGCCGCTGGACGCGGACTACGACCCCTGGTCGGCGGCCCGCTGATCGCGGTTGTTCTCAGTCCGCCGCTCCGATCCCGCCCGTTCATCCACCACGTCCTACCGCCCGAAGATCTCCGTGAGCTCGAACGGCGCGGTCGACTCGAGCTGGTCGTAGCGGCAGTCCGAGGGGCGTTTGTCGGGGCGCCAGCGCCGGAAGGAAGTGGCGTGGCGGAAGCGATCGCCCTGGAGGTGGTCATAAGCGACCTCGCAGACGCGCTCGGCTCGCAGCGGCTCCCACGTCAGGTCGCGGTCTCGGTTCCAGCGGCTCGTTGCGCCGGGCAGGCGCTGGCCTGACTCGCGAGCGGCGGCCTCCCATTGCGCCCATTCGGCCCAGGGGTGCCCGGCGAGCGCGTTCTCGCGCAGCGGCGCCAGCTCTTCGACCAGCTGCCGTCGCTTATCCACAGTGAAGCTGGCGGTGATTCCGACATGGTTCAACCGGCCCGTATCGTCGAAAAGCCCCAGCAGGAGCGAGCCGACCAGAGTTCCCGGTCCGTTCTTGTGCCATCGNNATCTTGGCCCAGCCCCGCTTGCCCGGTTGGTAGGCGTCGGTCAGCCGTTTGGCGACGACGCCGTCGAGTCCTGCGCCCTCGAATCGATCGAACCAGTCGGCGGCCACCGAAGGGTCCGAGGTTGCCGGCGTAAGGTGGATCGGCGCCCGGGCGCCGGCCAACGCTTCCTCGAGAAGCGCGCGGCGCTCGCCCTGCGGAGCGGCTCGGAGATCGCGATCGTCCAGGGCGAGCAGGTCCCAGGCCACGAAGCTGGCCGGAGTCTGGGCCGCGAGCAGCTTCACCCGCGAGGCCGCCGGGTGAATGCGCATCAGCAGCGAGTCGAAGTCGAGTCCGTCCGGGCCGGCGATCACAACTTCGCCGTCCACGACGCAGCGAGCGGGCAGGCTGGCGCGGAGCGCCGGCGGCAGCTCGGGGAAGTAGCGGTCGAGTGGCTTGAGGTCGCGGCTCTGAATGAAGAATTCGTCGCCGTCGCGGAAAACGATCGCTCGAAAGCCGTCCCACTTTGGCTCGTACTGCCACCCCGGGCCCGTGGGGATTTCGTCGGTCAGCTTCGCCAGCATCGGCTCGATCGGCGGCTGGAACGGCAGGTTCACCCGGCGACTATAGCCGAGGTGTTCCGCCTCATGGCCACGAGTCGCGTCAGGAGAACTTCGACATAGCCACGGCCGGCCCGCTCACGTCCCAGCCTGGGCCAACCGCACGACCACGCCCTCGTTCGGGCCGAGAATCAGGGGCGCCAGCGAGACCTCGACGTCGGTGTGTCGAACGGCGTCGGTGGAGAGTTCAACGTGGCCGCGCCGCTCGACCGCTCCGTCCGAGGCCCCGTCCGCATCGAATCGCGCCGCCGCGTCCGTGAAGTTCAGCGCAACGAGCAGCGACTCCCCGTCCGCCTCGCGCACGAACGCGAAGACGCCCTCCGGCGCATCGAGCGAGCGGTACGAGCCGCGGAGCAGCGGCGCCGATCCCTTGCGATACCAGATGAGGCGGCGATACAAGCCGAGCATCGATGCCGGGTCGTCCCTCTGCGCCGCCACGTTGACCCGGTCCGCCTCGGACCCGATCGGCAGCCACGGATCGCCGGTCGTGAAGCCGGCCCCGGCGCCCGGCGCCCATTGCATCGGTGCGCGCTCCGGATCGCGGCCTTCCACGTCCAACGCCCGCTCCGGCGGCACCTCGGCGTCGGCCTGGCCGATCTCCTCGCCGAAGTAGATGAACGGTGTCCCGCGCAAGGTCAGCAGCATCATCGCCGCCACACGTGCCCGCGCCAGGCCTGCCGGCCCGCGCCCGCCGTCCGCGGTCGAGTCGTAGCGGCTGCGGGCGCGGTGGACGTCGTGGTTCGAGAGCGTGTAGTCCGGCCAGGCGCCCACCGGCAGCAGCGACTCGAATTGGTCGGTCGCCTCTCGAAACGCCGACGCAACCCAGGGCTGTCGCAGGAAGCTGAAGTTGAAGGCCAGATGCAGCTCGTCGTTCGCTTCACCGTAGTAGCGGGCGACCCGTTCCGGTACCAGGATCCAGACCTCGCCGACCGCCATCCGATCGCCGTACGAGTCGAGCAACCGTCTCCAGGAGCGATGGATCTCGTGGACCTCGGGCCAGTCCTCGTCCATTCGTCGCGACTCGATGGTGAGAGGCTCGGGGTTGTCCCGCAAGTCCGGGTCCTGGAGCATCATGTGCGCCACGTCGATGCGGAAGCCGTCGACGCCCCGATCGAGCCAGAACCGCAGAGTCGCCTCCATTTCGGCCCGAACCTCCGGGTTCCACCAGTTGAGGTCCGGCTGCTCGGCCAGGAACGAATGCAGGTAGTACTGGCCGGTGGTCCCGTCCAGAGTCCACGCCGATCCGATCGGGAAGCGGCTCTGCCAGTTGTTCGGAGGCCCGCCGTCCGGCGCGGGGTCGGCCCAGACATACCAGTCCCGCCGGGGGTTCGTCCGCGACGAGCGCGACTCCACGAACCACGGATGCCGGTCGGACGAGTGATTGGGCACGAAGTCGACGATGACCCGAATGTCGTGCTCGTGAGCTGCGGCGAGCAATCGATCGAAGTCGGCCAGAGTGCCGAAGACGGGGTCGACGTCGCGGTAGTCGGCCACGTCGTAGCCGAAGTCGGCCATAGGGGAGCGGTAGAACGGCGAGATCCAGATGGCGTCCACGCCCAGCGAATGCGGCGTTCCGTCGTTGAGGTGGTCCAGGTGCGCCGTGATCCCGGGGAGATCCCCCACGCCGTCGCCGTTCGAGTCGGCGTAGCTGCGCGGGTAGATCTGGTAGAAGACGGCGCTCTTCCACCACTCGCGATCAGACACAGGTTCTCGCTCCTCGGTCGGATGACTGCCGCTCCGATGGGAGCAGCTGGTCGCGATGGCCTGTCAGGGCCGCTTTTCGTAGCCCAGAGCTCGCATCGCGTCCTCGAATTGGGCCTGGGTGATCTCACCACGGCCGAACCGATATCGCAACGCGTCGGCGGCCGGGTCAGGCCGCAGCCCCGTGGGTCGGCCCGCAACGTTACGGACGGCGACGACCACCAGCCACAGGATCGCGATCGGGATCGCGAGCCAGAGGAAGATCGTGAACAGGAGGAAGAACCCGACATTGGGACCCAGTTCCATCATCTCGACCTCCTTGCGCCGCTCGAGACGCAGCCGTCGAACCTCGTCTGGTGCAACCTCGAAGGCCCCAGTCTAGATGGCGAGCGACGGCCGGTGGAGCTGGTTGCGCCTCAGGACTGCTCGGCGCCGACCGAGACACCGACGCTGCCGGCCGAGCGAGTTCGCGCCTGGACCACTTCCCATTCGTCGATCGCCCGGCTGACGTGCGCTACCGCGGTCTCGACGTGGAACGATTCGTCGGTTCCGCCGCGTAGTGGGGAGACGTCCGGGGTGTAGTGCTGGCCGGGCGGCAGCGGGCCACATTGCTCGATCGCCCTGGCGAGGCGTTCGGAATCGCACAACGCGCCGGGCGCGATCAGGAGCTCGCCCAGCAGCTCGTCGAGGTCTCGACCCAGGAGAAACACCTCCATGGTGTCCGGCATGAAGAGCTCAGGCAGGGCGACGGTGCCCTGCCATCTAAACCCGAGCTGGTCGCCGAACGGGGTCTGCCCGAAGAAGAAGGGGCCCCCGTCCTTCGGCGGCGCGTAGACGGATCGCCACCACGAGGCGGCATTCCAGGCGAGAACCTCCGGGCCTGCCAATTCCGAGCCGGCGTCGCCGAAGATGTAGATCTCGCCGCCGCCGAAGACGCCGGCACCCACGCGAAGCCAGAACAGCTGCAGCGCGGCAGGCACCGCCACGCCGAACCGCTCCTCGATAGCTTCGGCCAGGGACACGCCGTCGACAGGGCGCGCCTGGCCGGGGGTCGGTGGGTAGGCTGCGAGGAACGACTTGTAGGAAGCGTCCCGCTTCATTCGTACCCCACTCGGTGACTCGTCCTCCAGCCCTTGTTATCCGAACGTTTCCGGAACTCTACTCCCTCGGCCGCCTCCGGTGGCGGCGAATGCACCGTATCGGTGACGCGACGAACCGGGGCAGCTAGCCCGGCAGCCGGGCGCGGACGTGGGCCAGCCGCGCATGCAATCCGTGGCGGCGTGGACCGGCGATCACGAGCGCCACCGTCCAGGCCAGCAAGGAAACCATGACCACGCCGTACACCGGCCAATAGTTGCCGATGCGGTCGTACAGAATGCTGCCGATGTTCATCACGATGATCCCGCCGGTCGGGTAGGCGACGGCGATGACGCCGAAGATCGCCCCGAAGTTGTGGCCGCCGAAGACGTCCGAGAAGGCGGCCGATCGGATCGCGATCGTGGCTCCGATGCCGAAGCCGTACGCGACGTATCCGGCCGCGGCGACGGCCAGCGTCGACCCGTTGGAAGCGAAGACCGCGGTTGCTCCCGCGGCGATCAGCGCGGCGCAAAGCAGCCCGATGTACCGCCGCCCGTAGCGATCGGAAAGTCCGCCGCCCGCGACCTGACCGACCACATACGCATAGCACGACACGGCCAGCAGGACCGCGGCAAGGTCCGGCGAGATTCCCTGAGCCACGGCGTGACGGGGCGACATCTGGTAGATGCCCTCGTCGATGCAGCCGATGCCGACCGCTCCGACGAGCAGGATCAGGAAGCGGCGCGTCCGCAACGTTCGCCGGAGAGCGTCGGGCCGCGAGCGGCTGCCGGGCGGAAGCGGCTCCTGGGACGCGGCGATCGCACCCGGGGCCGCGGTCTCATGCAATCCTCTACCCGTTTCTCCGCCCCGTGGCGTGGCCGCGCTCGCCGCCCCCGCGCTCGCCGCCCCCGCGCTCGCCGCCCCCGCGCTCGCGGCCCGCATCGGACTCCGCACAGGCACGATCACCGCCGCTCCCGTCGTCATGAGCCAGACGAACGGCAGGGCGGATAGGGACATCACCGCGAATACCAGTGACATGGAACGCCAGCCGACATCGCTCAGTGCACCGGCGGCGAGCGGCAGGATGACGGCCACCCCGATCCCGGGACCCGCGTACGCGATGCCGAGCGCCAGGCCGGCGACGCCCGCATAACGGCGGGCAACCGCAGTCGTCGTGCCGACGAAGGTCAGCTGCAGCCCTAGGGCCAGGAAGACTCCATACGCGGCGATGAGGAACGCCACATCCGTCGCCGCGGACGCTACCAACCAGCCCAGCGCGATCAGGACGACACCCATCGACAACAGCAGGCGATCCCCGAAGACGTCGAATGCGCGGCCGAGAAGCGGCGAAGCCATCGCCGAGACGAGCAGGAACATCGTCCAGGGCATCTGGCCAAGCTCGCGCGAGGCGTGGAAAGTGGTCTCGAACTCGGGCGCAAGCAGCGGAAAGCAATACAGGGGCGCATATGCGATCGCGCCCACCACGAAGGCGCCCAAGACGGGCAGGCTGCGGACCATGTCCCTCCGCGGGGAGCGCAATCTGGACACCTCGTCATCGTACGAGGTGCCCGCGACGGCCGCAGCGGTCGAACCGCCGGCCCCCCGCCTGAGTTGCCGCCGAACCGGCCGCCCGAGGTGCCCTCAGGCGGCCATGCGGTCGCTCAGCTCTAGCTCTTGGTAGAAGGCTCCGCCTCGGTATCCACTGCCTCTTCGACAGCCTCCGGAGCGACCTCTGCGACCACCGGCTCCTCGACCGCGCGCTGCGGAATGACCTTGGCCACGATCTCGTCCGGATCGGACAGAAGGGTCACGCCGGCGGGCAGGACGACGTCGCGCATGTGGATGGCGACGTCGAAGTCAACGAGCGACTCGACCGAGATCTCGAAGGACTCGGGCAGCTTCTCGGGCAGAGCGCGAACGCGAACGCGGTCCACCGTGTGCAGCAGCGTGCCGCCGAGCTTGGTCGCAGCGTAGGCCTCGCCCGTCGTGTGGAGCGGGACCTCGACGGTCACTTCCTCGCCCGACTTGAGGGCGAACAGGTCCACGTGCAACAGGCGGCGGTAGCGCGGGTCGATCTGGATACCGTGGACCATGACCCGCTGCTTCTGCTTGCCGTCGATCTCGAGCGAGATGATCGAGTTCGAATGGATGGTGCGGCGCAGGTGGTCGAATTCGTGGGCATCGAGGGTGACGTTGATCGACGCCAGACCGTGGCCGAAAACGACGGCCGGGATCTTGCCGTCGTGGCGCAGGTGTGCGACTGCCTTGCCGGTTTCGGTCCGGCTCGTGGCGGTCAGGACTGTCGTGGTGGCGCTCACTGGCGGGATCCTCCTGCGCGGTTCGATCGACACGCGGCCGAAGGAACCGGTCGCGAGGGGTTGATCTATTTGATCTATTGGAGTCGCGGCGGAGCGCGACTTCGACTGTGGAGCCTACCACGCGCAGCCCTCCGGATCGAATTCGTTCGCGCGCGGACGTAGAACAGGCGGGCCCCGGCGGGAAACACGAGGCCGCCATGGCGCCGACGAGCGGTCTTCCCTGGTGTTCGTGCCGGTTTCGGCCTGGTCGTGGGAGACTATGCAGACAGCTTCGCCTGCCGCCGTAACCGCCGGCGTCTTTCGCGTCCGCTCCCGTTCAAGGTCGGAGCCAGCTTCGGTCGATGATCAACGTCTTCGTGAGCCTGGCCGCCATCATGGCCTTCCTGTTCGGGCAGGCCGCCACGCCGACCCGGTCGACCTACAGCTACGACTTGTACGACCGGCGCGCGATCCGCTACCAGAACCCCGATCTCACCGCCTGCACCGCCGCGATGACGCAGTCCATGCTCAACACCATCTACTACGCGTCGAGCAGGCCGCTGTCGGCGGCGACCGCCGTCCAGGCAGCCCAGCCGACCTTCACCTGGAAACCCACGCTCTCGCAAAGAACCCAGAAGTCGATCCTGCTCTATGAGCGGTCGCACATGACCATGTATACGGGCACGCTCGGCTCGGACGTGCACGGCTGGCGCAACGCCCTCAACTACTACGGCTGGGGCAGCATCGACGCCGGCGTCTACAAGGACCTCTCGTACACGACCTTCGACCAGGCGATCAAGGCCACGGTTCGAGAGATCGCGATGACGAACGAGCCTGTCGGAATTCTGTCGGAGTACGGCAGCCACGCCCAGATCGCGACCGGCTATTCGGTCACCGGGGCGGATCCGCGGACCGGCTCGCTGGACTTCAAGGTCAACGGCGTGTACCTGACCGATCCCCTTCGGGAACGACGTTTCACGGACCACTACGTCCCGTACCAGGAATGGAAGACGACAGGCCAGCCCCTGGTGCGGTTCTTTCCCTTCTTGCAGGTCGACTCCGTCATCAAGGATCCGATCGACGGCCAGATCGGCCGGCGGGAGTGGTGGAAGAAGTTCGTCATCGTCGCGGTAGTTCTGCCGAACTGAGCACTGTGGCCGCGCCGGCATTCGACCCGGCCGCGCTCCGCACCCGGCCGGGGTGTAGATTCGGCTCGTGGCTGCCACCATCCTGATCGTCGAGGACGAATACGCCGTCGCTCGCGGCATTCAGTACGCGCTGCAGCAAGAGGGCTACCAGGTAGCCGTGGCGCGGTCGGGCGAAGAGGGGCTCGAGTTCGCCATGCGCGAGGCGCCCGATCTCGTCGTCCTGGACGTACGCCTGCCGGGTATCGACGGGTTCGAGGTGCTCCGCCGGATGCGAATCAACGGATCGAAGGCGCCGGTCCTGATTCTCACGGCCCGCGACGAGGAGATGGACAAGGTCATCGGTCTGGAGCTCGGCGCGGACGACTACGTCACCAAGCCCTTCGGCCTGCGGGAGCTGATGAGCCGCATCAAGGCCCTCCTGCGCCGGGCCTACGGCGACCTGTCGGACGCGGGCGGCGGGCGAATGCTACGGCACGGCGATCTGCTGATCGACCTGGAGCGGCGGCGCGTCCAGCGCGGCGACCGGCGCATCGGCCTGACGGCCACGGAGTTCGAGATCCTGCGCCACCTTGCGAGCCGGCCCGGGCGGGTGTATTCGCGACGCGAGCTGCTCGAGCTGATCCGCGACTACGAAGCGCTGGACCAGGACGAGAANNAAGACGATCAACGTCCACATCAGCCATCTGCGCGAGAAACTTGAAGACGATCCGTCGAGCCCGAAGTTCGTGCTGACGGTGCGCGGCGCCGGGTACGCCTTCGCCGAGCGCTGAGGCGAGACTGATGAGCCAGCAGCGACCGAACGGGCCGGCCGTCGATGCGCCGGCGTCCGAGCCGGCCGGCAGTGGCGTGGCCGGCAGTGGCGCGGCTGGCAGTGGCGCGGCTGGCAACGCGGCCTCTACCGGAGCCCCCGCGGCCACCGGCGCCGCCACAAGCGCCGCCGCCGTCGAACCCAAACGCAAGCGATCCTTCCGGGTCCATCTGCCGCTGCCCCGAACCTTCCAGGGTCGTCTGTCGCTCGCCTTCGTGGCCGTCTTCGCGGTGGCCGTCGGGATAGTGTCGGGCGTGACCGTATTCGTGCTGGACCGCGACCTTCGCCAGCAGGACCAGGCAACCCTGGTGTCGCGTGCCAACGCAGTCGCGGCGGTCATACGCGTTCAGGCGGAAGACATCGCGGCCCGAGACCCGCAGGACCAGACCGTGGTGTCGGCCGGCGGCGAGCTGAACGACAACGTTCGGACGGTCTTCCAGAGCACGCTTTCCGAGTATGCCAACCAGGTCGCTCTGGCCGACTTGCGCGTGCGTTTCGGGTTCGGGTCGGAGACTTCCACGGGCACCGTGTTCATCCCCGCGGATGTGCCTTCGACCTTCTCGGCCCAGCTGACGAGCACGCCCGCTCGTGGACAAACGCGCGACACGATCAGCTATCTGGAAGTTTTCAAGTTCGTCGACAGCACCGGCGTGCGGCCGACCTGGTATCTGGAAGTCAGCCTGTCGGCGCCGTACACGACTCGCGAGAACACCATCGCCGTAGTGGTCGGGTTTCTGACCCTATCCGCGATCAGCGCGCTGGTCCTCGCCGTCGTCGTCTCGTCACTCCTTGCGCGGCGATTCACGGCGCCGTTGCGGCGGCTCACGGAGGCGGCTCGGGCGCTCGCCGAGGGTGACCTCGACAGGCGTGTGCCGGCCGATCGAGCCAGAACCGGCGCGGCCGAGATCACGGAGCTATCGCGCCAGTTCAACGCCATGGCGGCCCAGGTCCAGGAGACGATGGATGTCATCGTCCGCGATCGGGACCGCAGCCGCGAATTCCTGGCCGATGTCTCGCACGAGCTGCGCACTCCTCTGGCCGCCCTCCGAACCTTCAATGAGCTGCTGCGTGAGAAGGCCGGTGAAGACCCAGTCGCGAGGACCGAATTCCTCGAATCGAGCGCCCAGCAGCTCGAAAGGCTCGACTGGCTGGCCCAGAACCTGCTCGAGCTCTCCAAGCTCGACTCCGGCCTGGTCCGCCTCGATCTGCGACCCGACGACCTGCGCGCGACCGTCCTCTCGGCCGTGGAGCAGGCCGAAGCGGCCGCCCGACGGCGCGGCGTCACCCTCACGACCGAGCTGCCCGATGGTCCGCTGGTCATCCGCCACGATCCGCCGCGAATCGGCCAGGTCGTGAGCAATATCGTCGGCAACGCCCTGAAGTTCACGNNCACATCTTCGACCGCTTCTATCGCGGAGCGCGGGCGAGCGAGGCCCGGAGCAGCGGGAGCGGCCTCGGTCTGGCGATCGTGCGGTCCGTCGTTGAGATGCACGGAGGCCGGATCGCGGTGGAGAGCCGGGTAGGGTCGGGGTCTACGTTTACGGTCACTCTGGTGGCGGACCCGAGGACGCCGGCGGAGCGGGCCGCGGCGGCGACCGCGGCGGCTGCTGCGGCGGCGACCGCGGAGAAAGCGTCAAAGGGCGCGGGGAAGACGGAAAAGCCCGCCGGCAAGAGCGGCGAAGCGGCCGCGGCAATCCCTTCGGCGCCGCCCGGGGCGCCTCCGTCAGTGCCGCCCGCGGCGTCTGCCACGCCCGCGGCGCCTGCCACGCCCGCGGCG
>PMBR01000129.1:0-30177 GCA_003152995.1 Chloroflexota bacterium
GTGAAGAGCGGATCGGCGGCGACGTTCAGCCCGACGTGCTTCATCGTGACCAGGGCGCGAGCGTTGGCGAAAGCCGCGCCCAGACCCACCTCGAGGGCCACTTTCTCGTTCGGCGCCCACTGAGCCCGCCCGCCCAGCTCCGAGAACGCTTCGAGGATCTCGGTGGAAGGAGTGCCGGGATAGCCCGTGCCCAGCGCCACGCCGGCGTGAAGGGCCGCGAGGGCAACCGCCTCGTCGCCCGAGAGGAGTTGTCGATCCATCCGCCTATTCTCGCCGCTGGCTCGGCGCCGTGCTCGCTGGGCTGCTGGACGCGTGGTGGCGAGGCTGTGACCCGGGGCGCGCCGCAGGGCGGCGGCCGCTGGGACCAGGAGTCGATGGTGGGCGATACTGGACTCGAACCAGTGACCTCACGGATGTGAACCGTGCGCTCTAACCAGCTGAGCTAATCGCCCACGGAGTCGGGGCGCCGACGAGGGCCGATTATAGCGGCCGGGCGGCGGACGGCGGAGGCCGAAAGCGGGGCGCGGCCCAAACGCACGGCACCGCGGCCTAAGACGGTGGCGGCCCGCGCCTTCCTACAGCTTGATTCCGGGCCAGCGGGCGGCGATCCCCTCGGCCGAAACCCCTTCGACGACGACCAGCTTGTGGCGCCCCGAGGCGCCGGCAACCAGTCGAACCGCGCTGCGCGCGACCTCGAGCTCGTCGGCCAGTAGCCTGATGAGGGCAGTGTTCGCGGCCCCGCCGACCGGCGGCGCCGAGACCCTGGCCTGCAGCGCGCCATCGTCGGTTACGCCCTCAACGCGATCCACGCCGCCGCGTGGAGTGAGGCGCACGGCAAATCGCACCTCGGAGCGGTGCATTCGATCGACGAAGCGGGACTCGGACTCCATCACACAGGCGATTATGGCTGTGTTCGGCAAAACCGCCACGAGGCGGCCGACGAATCCCGCCCGGCGGCCCGACTTCGAGCCCCAGCTCCTACTCGGCCGGTCGCGTCCCGAAGAGCGCCCGACCAATGCGAATCACGGTCGCGCCCTCTTCCACGGCCTCCGGATAATCGTCGCTCATACCCATCGACAAACCCGCGCCCAGGCCGGGCCCCGGGACCGCCCGTCGCAGCCGCTCCGAGAGCTCGCGCAGCCGTCCGAAAGTAGGCCGAGCCTCCTCGGCCGAGCCGACCAGCCGTCCAACGGTCATAAGCCCGAGCAGGCGCAGATTCGGCAGCGCGCCAAGGCCGGCCAGCTCCGCCTCGAGGACTTCGGGCAGAAAGCCGGCCTTCGCCTCGTCGCGGTCGACGTTCACCTGCAGGTAGACGCCCAGTGGCGCCCGCCCGATCTCGCCGGCCAGTCGATCGAGACGGACGGCCAGGTCGGCAGAGTCGACCGTTTCGATCACATCGAACAGCTCGACCGCCCGACGGGCTTTGTTCGACTGCAGCGGACCGATCAGATGCCAGCTCGCGCCGGACAGCTGGGGCGCCTTCGACTCGGCTTCCTGGACGCGGTTCTCGCCGAGAACAGTCAGCCCGGCCGCGATCGCCGATTCCAATCGCGCGGCCGGCACAGTCTTGGACACGGCCACGAGCTCGACATCCGCCGGATCGCGTTCGGCGCGCCGACACGCGTCGGCGACGGCCGAAAGCACGTTCGAACGCGCAGCGGCGAAAGCGGCTGTCTCTTCAGGATCCGGATGCGCGCCCAAGGCGGCGAAGGACTACCCGTTCTCCTCCTGCGGGGCCCGCCGCAGGAAGCTCGGGATCTCCAGATCCGTGTCGTCGTAGGTGGGCCGCGGCCGATCGACCTGGGGGCGGCGGACGGAGTTCGTCTGTATAGGCACCGCGACCGGCGTGCGTTCGATCGCGCCGTTCGAGCCGTAGGTGCCGGCGGCACGGGTATGGACCGTCACGGGCTCCATCGAGCGGGTGCGCTGCCGCTCCAGCTCCTCGAGGAAGTCCGCGGTCTCGAAGCGCTGCGAGTGGCCCACACCCGGCGTGGCCGCTCCGGCTTCGCGCCGCGACGCCTCGCGCTTGCGACTGGAGTCGAAGCCCGTGGCGATGACCGTGATCATGACTTCTTCGCCGAGACGGTCGTCGAAGCTCGTCCCGAAGATGATGTTGGCCTCCGGGTCCGCCACCGAGCGGATCTCCTCGGCGGCTTCCGTGACTTCGAACAGGCTCAGGTTGGACGAGCCCGTCACGTTGAACAGGATGCCCTGCGCGCCGCTGATGTTGATCTCGAGCAGCGGGCTGGCGATCGCCTGCCGCGTGGCGTCGAGAGCGCGGTTGTCGCCCGTGGCCCGGCCGATCCCCATCAGCGCCGACCCAGCGTCCCTCATGATGGCCCGGACGTCCGCGAAGTCCAGGTTGATCAGCCCGGGGACGGTGATGATGTCGCTGATCCCCTGGACGCCCTGGCGCAGGACATCGTCCACGAAGCGGAAAGCCTCGACCATCGAGGTGTTCTTCTGGACGACATCGCGCAGCCGGTCGTTGGGGATGGTGATCATCGTGTCCACTTTGGCCTTGAGAGCCTCGGCCGCACGCTCCGCCACAAGCTTGCGGCGGACGCCCTCGAATGAGAACGGCTTGGTGACGACGCCGATCGTGAGCGCGCCGAGATCCTTGGCGATCTCGGCCACGACCGGAGCGGCGCCAGAGCCAGTGCCACCGCCCAGTCCGGCCGTGATGAAGACCATGTCCGAGTCGCGCAGCGCTTCGGTGATCTTTTCGGCGTCTTCCTCGGCCGCCCTCTGGCCGACTGAGGAATCGCCGCCAGCGCCAAGACCGCGTGTGATCTTGTCCCCGATGCGAATCTTGTGCGGCGCGTCCGACTGCAGCAGGGCCTGGGCGTCCGTGTTGAGGGCAATGAACTCCACGCCCATCATCTCTGCCCGAATCATTCGGTTGACGGCGTTGGACCCGCCTCCACCGACACCAATGACTCGGATGAGGGCGAAGTTCTCGGAATCGGACCGTAGCGGCATTTTCTATCCTCCGGTGGCTCTCCGGCAGATGCCTGTCGTTCGGTCCGGCCGCCCGAGATCGGTAGAGAGGTTGCGCATCGCAGGGTCGGCTCGGATGTGCGGAGTATACGCCGAGTTTGGATTGCATGCCCTATCAATCGCACACTGAAACACCACGTCTGAGCGTGCGATGCGAACAAACGGTCGCAGTTATGGCCCGAGTTTGTGTTTGGCCCCGACTTCGCTCGGGCACCGGCCGGACGGGCGGCCTCAAGCCGCAGCGAAAGCCAGTCGAACCGTCCGCGTCGAGTTGTCCACGTTTGGGTCCAGCAGCGCTATCGACTGCCACGTGCCGAGCGTCAGACGGCCCGAAACAACCGGAATCGTGAGAGACGGCGAGGCCAGGAGTGGCAGCACGTGGTCGGCGCCGTGACCCGGCGAGCCGTGCTGATGGACCCAGCTCGCGGACCGGGGCAGCAACCGATCCAGAGCCGCCATCAAGTCGGCGTCCGATCCGGCGCCAAGTTCTACGACCACGACCCCGGCCGTAGCGTGCGGAACGAAGACGACGAGGAGGCCGTCGCCCTCGCCGGCCACGAATCGCTCGCAGGCATCGGTCAGATCGTGCAGCCCGCGGTTGCGACCGGTCTGGACCGTCAATTCGGCGGTCTTCAACGGAGGAGTTCCGGTCTAGGGGAACAGGTGGCGCAGCGCATCGCGAACACGGCCGGCCGCTCCGCCCGCCGGCGCGGACTCGAACCGGGAGCCGTCGCCGTTCTCCAGGCCCTTTGCGCCCCACAGGAGCAAACCGATCGCGGTGCTGTAGGCGGGGTTGAGGATGTTGTCCGTCAGGCCGCCGACGTCCGTTGGGCCGGCCACGCGGACCGGCATGTCCAGGACCTCGCGGCCCAGGGCAGCCGCGCCGCCGATCTGAGCTGCACCTCCGGTGAGGACGACGCCTGCCGGAAGCATGCCTTCGCCGGCCAGTCGAATCTCGGCCCGGAGCAACTCGAAGGTCTCGCGCATCCGCGCTTCGATGATCTGGCAGATGTCCAGACGGCTAACCGTTCGGCCGGAGATCTCCCCCAGTATCGCGACGTTGATCATCTCGTCCGGCCGGACGGTCGATAGGTCGCAGCTGCCGTGCTGGATCTTCAGTTCCTCCGCGACCTGGAGGCTGGTCTTGAGGCCGATAGCGACATCGTTGGTGACGTTGTTGCCGCCGACCGGCAGGACCGCGGTCTTGTACGCCTGGCCGTCGAGGAACAGGGCGAGATCGATCGTGCCGGCCCCGATGTCCACGACGGCGACGCCGAGCTCACGCTCCGTCTCCGAGAGGACCGCCTCCGCCGAGGCGAGAGACGCGGCGACGAGCTCGTCGATCTTGACATTGGCCGACTGGACGCATTTGGCGAGGTTCCGGACCGCCGTGGCAGAAGCGGTGACGATGTGGGTCTCGATCTCGAGGCGAATGGCGCTCATGCCGAGCGGATCCTTGACGCCTTCCTGGCCGTCGACGATGAATCCGCGCGGCAGGACGTGAAGCACTTCCCGGTTGGATGGGATCGTCACTGCGCGCGCCACTTCCGTGGCCCGGAGGATGTCCTCGCGGGTGACTTCGCGGTGGTGGCCGCTGACGGCAACCGCTCCGCGCGAGTTCTGGCTCTCGACGTGCTGGCCCCCGACGCCGACGAACGCGCGGTCGATCTGATAGCCGGACGAGCGCTCCGCGTGCTCGACTGCGCTGGTGATCGACCGAACGGTCTGCTCGATGTTGACGACGACTGCCTTCTTGAGACCGGCCGCCGGCACGACGCCCTTGCCCACGATGGTCAAGCCGCCGTCGCGCCCTACCTCACCGATGAGCGCGCAAACCTTGCTGGTACCGACGTCGATTCCGACGAGTACCGCTTCGCGTTCCACTCGCTCCGTCCTCCGTCGACTCTATCGGTCCGTCGTGAGCCCGGCCCACCGGATCACCGTTTCCATCTCGCTCGGCCAACCGCCGCATTCCTGCGTTTGCCGCCGGGCTCGTGGCCGCCTTGACCTGCGCTCGTCGGTCCGGCGATCTGCCGCGTGTGACCGGTGGATCCGAGTCTAGTTTGACCGATCCGGCCGCTTCCGACCGGGGCAATTCGAATACCGCCGCTCACCTGCGAATGTAAGTGTCAATCCGATTGCCCGCGATGTCCGCCACCAGGAAAACCCAGGCCACGTGGTTCTCTCCGTACTCGAGCAACACGGACCTCAGGTTCTGGACCTGCTCGGGTATGGCGGTGTCTTTGCGCAAAGTCTGAGTGTAGAAGCCGAACTGGGCCACCCAGCCGTCCGCACCGGAACTGACGGTGAACCCGTACTGGTCGTCGAGGACGACGTCCAGACCGGACGTCTGGCTTCCGACATCGACCGGCGTGAGACCGGCCAGGCGATAGCCGGCGTCCAGGGCGATGGGATCGACGACATCGCCCAGGGACAGCCCGGCGTCCCCGGCGCGCCGATCGTAGACGACGGGCAGGTTCACGACCTGCGGGCCCGGGGTGCCGGCGGGATCGGCGGTCGGGACCGGCAGCAGCGACGGTGGCGGCCCGAAGCTCGCCGTCGAGCTGGGCGCCGCGGTAGGGCTCGGCGAGGGGCTGGCCTTGGGACTTGCCTTCGGCGCCGTCTTGGGTGTCGTCCCGGCCGCGGGCTTCGTGCTGGCCGCAACCCCCTTGCCGGCCAGGTTCGTAGCCGCCGCCGGCGAACCGTCGACGCTCGCGCCCGGGTCCGGGGCGGAAGGCGAAGTGGCGGAGCTCGCGTCGGGCCCGGGCGCCGGTGCGGTGGAACCGGGCGTGAGCGTCCCCGGCGCCGCATAGATAGGATTGCCGGCCGCGTCGACCTGCCCAAAGATGAAACCGCTGTCATCCACCACGTAGCGCTGGTCGCCGATCACCCACACCAGCCGTGGTTCGCGCTCGACGACCGTCACCACCACCGTGTCCGGCAGGCTGACCTCGACACGGGCCGACTCGACGGCCGGCAGGTTCGCCAGCGCGTTCGCGACGCGATCGGTGCGGAGTCGGAAGAGATTTGGCGACGAGCCCATGCCGACGATCCCGCTGACGGTTTCGTCGCCCGTGAACCGCGCACCGTAGACCACCAGGTGACGCGCCTCGAATACGGTCGAGCTGCCCAGCGAGATGACCGTCATTACGCACAGAAACATCAGGACTACGGCGTAGATCTGAGTCGCGCGTAGCCGCGGCGAGGCCCGCCGGATCGGCTGGCGCCGGACTTGCATCCCCGAACGTCGGAGCGGCAGGTCGCGTCTCACGTGCGTCGGCATTGGCTCGACCATCTCAGCGCGGCAGGTCGGCGGTCGTCAGTCGGCTCCGGACGCGGAACTCCTGACGCTCTTCGGCCAGCTGCACGATCCGCCGGCAGACCGCCCCGAAATCGCCCAGCCCGGTGGCCGCCATCTGCGGGAAGAGGCTGATCGGGGTGAACCCTGGGATCGTGTTGATCTCGTTGAGGTAGAGCTCGTCGCCGTCGAGAAGGAAATCGACTCGGGCGAAACCTTCACAGCCGATAGCCCGATATGCAGCCAGCGCAAGCGAGCGGACCCGCTCGCCGAGCTCTACTGGGATATCCGCCGTCGGGGTGACTTCGGAGACACCGTCGCTGTACTTGGCCACGTAGTCGTAGAACTCCCGCCCCGGGAATACCTCGCCCGGCCCATAGGCTTCCAGGGCGCTCGGGTCGTTGCCGACCACCGCAACCTCGAGCTCGCGGGGATGGTCGAGATACCGCTCGACGATCGCCAGGCTGTCGAACCGGAAGGCCTCGTCGAGGGCTCGCCCGCGCTCGGCCGGCGCATGTGCGATCGACATCCCCACGGACGACCCCATGCGGGCCGGTTTGACCATGAGACGCCCGTGCGCACTTAGCTCGGCGAATGCGGCGATCTCGTCCAGCACGGCCAGGCGGGCGCTCCCCCAGCGCGCCGCCGTTACCTCCACCCAATCCACCACCGGCATGCTCAGGCCGCGGACGAGACGCTTGAAAAGGGCCTTGTCCATCCCGACGGCCGAGGCCGCCACGCCCGCGCCCGCGTACGCGAGGTCGTAGGCCTCGAGCAGCGCCTGGACCGTGCCGTCCTCGCCGAACGGGCCGTGCAGGGCGGGGAAGACGATCGGGGCCACCGGGCGGGAGGCGATGCGCTCGAGAGCCTCGCCGGGCTGCCACGGCCCCTGGGCGCCGATGACGGCCGGGTCGTCGAAGGTGCCGGGGCGTGGACGCCCCGACGCGGCAGTAGCGGGAACCCGCCACCACCGACCCGAGAGGTCGATGAAGAAGCGCTCGACTGAGTACCCGGACTCCGCCAGGGAATCCGCGATCGCCCAACCCGAGACGACCGAAACGTCGTGCTCGGCCGAGGGTCCGCCGACGAGCACGACGACTCCCCTGCCGCTTTTGCGTCGCTCGGCGGTGCGCGTATTCGAATCGGTCACGTCGCCTCTCATCTCTCTTGCTGCCGCCAGTCTGACCAATCCCCCAGGAACTGAACTTCGTATACCAGCTCGACTCCGAACCTGCGCGCGACTTCCGCACGGGCGACTTCGGCCAGGCGGCGGACATCGGCCGCGGTGGCCTGCCGGTCGTTGACGATGAAGTTGGCGTGCTTGTCGCTGATGACGGCGCCGCCGACGCGCGCTCCCTTGAGGCCCGCGGCGTCGATGAGGCGGCCGGCCGAGTCGCCCGGCGGATTGCGGAAGATGCTTCCGGCGCTCGGCATGTTGAGCGGCTGGTGCTCCCGGCGCCAGCGCCGGATGTCGTCGACGCGGGCTTTGATAGAAGCAGGGTCGGCCGGCGCGAGATGGAATGTGACCTCGAGGACGATCTCCGAAACGGCCGACGCGGCGGCGGAATGGGCGTCGGCCGAGCTGCCGGCGGCGTCGGAGATCGAGCGGGCCGCGGCCGGGTGCGCCGGGCCGGAGGCGGCGCCCCCCTGCCCTTCCGGACGCTTGAACCGGCTGTCACGGTATGCGAGCCCGAGGGCCGCGGCCGGCTCGTCGGCTTGCGTGCCGTCGACGCGAAGGATCCGGGCCGACTCCAGCACCGCGGCGACGTCGGAGCCGTGGGCACCCGCGTTGGCCCAGATTGCGCCGCCCACGGTGCCTGGGATTGCCAGGCCGAACTCGAGGCCGCTCAACCCCGCCCGTTCCGCGAGCGTCGCGGCCCGAGCCAGCGGCACGCCCGCTTCGGCGATGACGCGATCGCCATCCACCCGGCAGCCCTGTGCCCGCGAGAGGATCACCAGGCCGCGGAAGCCGGCGTCGCTGACCACCAGGTTGCTGCCACGACCGATCACCGCGTGAGGAACACCCGTTTCACGGGCGAAGCGAACGAGGGCGGCGAGCTGGAACGCGTCGTGGGCGGTGGCGAGTAGATCCGCCGGACCGCCGACGCGCATCGTGGTGTATCGGGCGAGCGATTCTTCGAGGCGTGGCGTGACTCCGGTGGACCGGGCGATCTCGGCGGCCAGAGCCGCCAGGTCGGCCCGCGCCGCGGCCGTGCCCGTCACGAAGCCACTCCCCGGGAGATCGCGTCGATCGCCCCCGGCTCCGGAAAGCGGCGCCGCTCCGCGGCAGCCATCACCAGCTCCGCTACCGCGGCCGCCGCGCCGGGGCGTGCCAGCGAGCGGGCCGCCGCCGCCATCGCAGCGCAGAGCGCGGGATCCTCGAGGATGGCGGCGGCGGCCAGTAGCGCATCGGCGTCGAACGCTTCGTCCTCCACGAGTCGCGCCGCGCCGGCGCGGACCATCTCTTCGGCATTGCGCCGCTGATGTCCCGCCGCGTGCGGATACGGGACCACGACCATCGGCAGACCAAACGCTGCGACCTCCGCCAGTGTCGACGAGCCGGCCCGGCCGACGACCAGATCGGCGGCGGCCAGAGCCGTGTCCATCTCGTCGCTCAGGAACCGCTCCGGGCGATACCTGTCGCGCAGCTCCGCCGGCAGCGCCGTCCTCGCTGCATTCGCCGCCTCGAATCCGGCGTCCCCGGTGACGTGCAGGACTCGAACCTTCTCGACCAATCGCGGCAGAGCTTCCGACACGGCCAGGTTGAAGCGTCGGACCGCCTGCGACCCACCGAATATCAGCAGCAGCCGCTCGTCCGGTCCGACACCCAGCCTGGCGCGGGCCGCGGTGCGATCCACCGCGCCGGGGTTACGAATCGGCGTCCCGGTCACGAAGCACGGTCGGCGCCGGGCAAGCGCCGAGCAGGTCGCAGGGAAGCTGACCGCCAGGCAGCGCGCCATCCGAGCCGTCGATCGAACGCTTCGTCCCGGGACGACGTTGCCGTCCCACATCACGACCGGAATTCGCAGCAGCGACGCCCCCACGAGGATCGGAACGGCCACGTAGCCGCCCGTCGTGAAGACGGCCGCGGGTCGTCGCGCGATCAGCATCGCGACGGCCTGAGGCACTGACAGACACAGCCGTATCGGATCGAGCACGGCATGGATGTCGATGCCGACCGTTCGGAGCGAGCGCAGTGCCAGGCGGCGCAGGGGAATCCCAGCTCCCGGCACGACCTGGGATTCCAGGCCGCGATGACCGCCGATCCAGGCCAGCTCAGGCGCGGCTGGCCGGGCCTGCAACGATCGAGCTACCGCGAGAGCCGGGTATATATGTCCGCCCGTACCCCCGCCCGCTATCAGCAGACGCATTGACCCAACCTCGCTCCACGGTTTCCCGCGAAATAGATAGGAGAATCCCGACCGCCGCGAAGCTCACGACGAGCGACGAGCCGCCCTGGGACACGAAGGGAAGAGTGATGCCCGTGACCGGCACCAGCGCCAGAACCACGCTGATGTTGATGATCGCCTGGAAGCAGATCCAGCTCGTGATCCCCGCAGCCAGCAACCCCCCGAAGGTGTCCGGAGCGCGAAGGGCGGTCCGGATCCCTCCCCAGGCGATGGCCACGAACAGGCCGATGACAACCAGGCCGCCGACGAACCCCAGCTCCTGGCCGATGACCGAGAAGACGAAGTCGTTGTAGTCCTGTGGCACGAGCACCCGATCCTGGCCGAGCCCGGTACCGAAGAGCCCTCCCGCAGCGAGCGCCTCGAGGCCCTTGATTGTGTGGTATCCACTGCCGCCAGGGTCGGCCCAGGGATTGATGTAGACCTCGATTCGCTGGAGAGCGTACTTGCCGACGGTCATGACCAGGATCGCACCGCCCGCCGCGCCCCCGGCAAGAGCAATCCCGAGGTGGAAGAGGTTCGCCCCGGCGACGAAGAACAGGGTCAAGGCGATGAACAGGACGATGCTGGTGGTCCCGAGGTCCGGCTCGCGAGCGACCAGTACGAGGAACGGGATGACGATGATCCAGTACGGGACGGTGCCGTGGAAGAAGCTTCTGATCTCAGTGCCGCGTGTCGCCAGCCAGTGGGCCAGGTAGACCAGCATGGCCAGCTTGGCGATCTCGGCGGGGTGGATCTCGAAGAACGGGCCGAGCTGGATCCAGCGAGTCGCACCGCCGGACGACACGCCGATCTTCGGGATCAGGACGGCGATCAGCAGTGCCAGGGACACGATCACGCCGATGAGGCTGACCTTGCGCAGGTAGCGATAGTCGAGGCGGGCCAGGACGATCATGGCCGCCAGTCCGGCGAGGCCGGCAGCGATCTGGGGCGCCACCATCTGGAAGGTGTTCCGGCTTCTGGCGTAGGAATCGATGGCCGAGGCCGAGTAGACCATCAGGATCCCGACTGCCGCAAGCGCAATGACGGCAACCACGATTACCCAATCCGGGTCGTGGAGATCCCGCTTGGAACCGCCCTTGGGGCCGACGGCCGCCGGCCGAACAACGGCCGGCCGAACGGCCGGCGGCCGGATCGGCAACTCTCTGGCTCCGGATCGGCTGGCGCCGCCGGCGCGACTGAGGCGCTCCGTCTCTACGGGCCCATGGCGGCCACCGGCCAGAGCCGGGCCGAGGCCCCTCATCGACGTGACCTCGGAGAGCCGCGGCGCGTGGCAACGGCTTCGGCGGCCGCTCGGAACGCGGCGCCCCGGGCGGCGTAATCCGCGAACATGTCGAAGCTGGCCGCCGCGGGACTCAGGAGGACGGTCGCGGGACCCGCGGCCGCGCCGCTACCGGCCTTCGCCCTGCGACCCGCGTTTGCGCCGCTGCCGGACTCGGCCGCGGCCGCTGCCCGCACCGCCAGAACTTCGCGTGCAATCGCGTCGGCTAGCTCAACGGCCTCCTGGAGTGTGGCCACCTGGTAGACGCGCGCCACGCCGCTCTCGCGGAATAGCGCTGCAAGCGCAGGCCCCGATTCCCCGATCAGCACGGCCGCGTCCGCCCTCTCGGCCGCAACCGGCCCCAGACCGGAGAGATCCACGCCCTTGTCGCGTCCCCCCGCGATCAATACGAGCGGCCTGGGAAACGCCCGCAGCGCCGCGATCACGGCGTCCGGCTGAGTGCCCTGCGAGTCGTTGATGAAACGCACTCCGTCGACGGTCGTGACCTGCTCGAGGCGGTGCTCCACCCCGGCGAATGCGCCTGCGGCACGGCGGATCGTCTCTGCGGGAAGGCCGAACAACAGCGCCACGGCGACGGCGGCGAGGGCGTTGGAGACGTTGTGGGCGCCCGGAATGGAGAGTTCGGAGAGCGGCATGATCCGGCCTCCCCGCCCCGTGTCCCCGGCGCCTCCGCCGGCCAGAGCAAGGCGCTGGACGCCCGAGGCCACGATCCAGTCGTCGTCCAGGCCCACGCCGCCCGGCAGCGGTCGCTCGCGCGTGTACGTGACGATCGGCGCCGTACCGAGCCTGGAGTACGACTTCACGACCGCGTCCTCGGCGTTCAACACCAGTGCGCCCGCCGGGTCGACCAGTTCCGCGAGACGGCGCTTCACGGCCCGATACGCGGCCAGCGACCCGTGGCGGTCGAGATGGTCGGAGGTCACGTTCGTATACACCGCCACCGTCGTCCCGCGAGAGAGCGTCGGCAGCTGCAGCTCGGAGAGCTCGATCACGACGCGATGTTCGGGCGTGAGCGCGGTCAGCCGGTCGACCAGGGGGATTCCGATGTTGCCACCCAGGATCGCCGGGTGAGCCGAATCCTGACCCAGCAGCGCCGCGGTCAGCGACGATGTAGTCGTCTTGCCCTTCGTGCCCGTGACGCCGATCGTTGGACAGGGGCACATCCGCAGCACGAGGTCGGTCTCGCTCACCAGTGCCGGCGCTCCGAGCGGATCGGCGCCGTGCGCCTCGACGAGAGCGGCAAGCGCAGTCCGCAGCCTCGGCTCGGACGTCGGGAAGTTGGGGTTGATGCTCGGAGAGGTCGCGACCAGGTCGGCGCACGCCCAGGCGCTCGCCGGGTCGACGTCGGGCCCGAGCGCCAGATCGATTGATCGTCCGCCCAGCGCGTCGATGGCAGATCGCAGATCGGCCTCAGCCCGGCCATCGTAGACCGTCACGCGCGCTCCGGCATCGGCGAAGAAGCGCGCCATCGCGATCCCGCTACGCGCCAGGCCGAGCACCGTCACCAGCCTGCCGTCGAGCGCCCCGTCGCGGATTCCCGCAGCAGTCAGGCTGTCGAGATCGACGATGCGTCGTGCCACCGGCTTGCCTACTTCGGCGGGATCGAGGAGACGAAGAGCGTCACCCCGAGCAGGCCCGCCAGCGCGCCCACAATCCAGAACCGCATCGTCACCTTCTCTTCGTCCCAGCCGCCGAGCTCGAAGTGATGGTGGAGCGGCGCCATCCGGAAGACGCGTTTGTGGCGGAGCTTGAAGCTGCCGACCTGGACGATGTCCGATGCCGCCTCCAGCACGAAGATCAGGCCGATCAAGGGCAGGATCATGACCTGGCCTGAGATGAGCGCGACCACGGCCAGCATCCCGCCCAGCGATAGAGCGCCCGAGTCGCCCATGAAGACCTGGGCAGGATGAACGTTGAACCACAGGAAGCCGATGATCGCGCCGACGACGATCGCGCAGACGAGCGCCAGGTTCGGCTGCTCGGGATCGTTGAGGAGAGCGATCATCAGGTAGCTGATGAACGCAAAGACGAGCGTCCCGCCGGCCAGGCCATCGAGTCCGTCGGTCAGGTTGACCCCGTTGCTGGCGCTCACGATCGCCGCCACGGCGATGACGATGAACAAGATGGCCCCGGTTTCGACGACCCGGTCGGTGAATGGAATCGCGATCGTCGAAGTGAACTCGACGGCACCGACAAACGGGATGCGAACGCCGTTGAAGCCAAAGTGATTCTGGACGTAGATAGCGACGCCGATCGCCACGACCGTCTGCCAGACGATCTTGTGGCGGCCCCTGATGCCGAAGCCTGTACGAGCGTTCAGGAAGTCGTCAACGGCGCCGAGCGCCCCTACCAGCGCCAGGACGACAAGCGGTGAATAGGTCGAAGCGTCCATCGCGTCGAAGACGTAGGCCAGCGCCAGGATCACAGCCACGAGCAGGATGCCGCCCATCGTGGGCGTGCCCTGCTTGATCAGGTGAGACCCCGGCCCTTCCTCTCGGATCTTCTTGCCCATGCCGAGCCAGTGCAGTAATCGGATGTAGGGCGGCATCAGAATCACGACGCAGGCGAAGGCGAGCAGCAACCCCTGGATGAACACGGCCCCGTGCTCGTTCAATGCTGATCCTCCACTGCTCCCGGCCCGGCGCCAGACTCATGCGCAGCGCGGTCCACCCAACTGCCAGCCAGCGAGGCGACGAGCCGCTCCAATTCAGCTCCCCGCGATGCCTTGACCAGGACCACGTCCCCCGGTCTGAGCAACTCGCTCAGCGCGGCGAGGGCTGCATCCCGATCGGACAACGAGACTACCGCCTTGCCCGATGATGCGGCTCCGGCCGCGATACCGGCTGCTGCCTCGCCGACCACCATGACAATGTCCGCCAGCTCGGCGGCCGCCGCGCCCACCTCGCGATGGCCCCGATCGTGTGCTTCGCCGAGTTCTCTCATCTCACCCAGAACCGCCACGTGACGGCCCGGGAGAGTCGCCAGCAACTCCAGCGCGGCGATCATCGACGATGGAGAGGCATTGTACGAATCGTCGAGGATCGTGAGGCTGCCGGCGCGCACGATCTGGTCGCGGTGCGGCGCCTGCCAGCCGCGGCGGAGACCGGCGGCGATGAGATCCAGGTCCAAGCCGGCGGCGATCCCCACTGCCGCCGCGGCGAGCCCATTGTGGACGCCGTGGCGCCCCAGGGCGGGGACTGCGGCCCGGATTCGTCCGACGGGTGTGACCATCGTGAACCCCATGCCGTCGAGTCCCGCGGCGACGACATCCTCGGCGCGCACATCCGCTGTCGCCGCGAAACCGTAGGTCAGGGCGTCGGCTGCGGTGCGGTCGCGCATCCGGACGACCCGCGGATCGTCGGCGTTCAGAACGGCCATTCCATCGGCCGGCAGCGCCTCGACGAGTTCGCCCTTGGCGCGCTCCACCGCCTCGATCGAACCGATACGCGAGAGATGGACCTCGCGCACCGCCGTCACGACTCCAATCCCCGGGCGAGCGATGGCCGCCAGCTGGGCGATCTCACCGCCGACGTACATTCCCATCTCCAGCACGACCGCCTGGTGCTCTGGAGCCAAGCGCAGGACCGTGAGCGGCAGCCCGATCTCGTTGTTGGCGTTGCCCTCGCTCTTGAGCGTGACGAAACGCTCGGCCAGCACGGTGGCTATGGCTTCCTTCGTGGAGGTCTTGGCGATGCTGCCGGTCACACCGACGACCAGCGGAGAAAATCGCCCTCGCCAGGCAGCCGCGACCGCGTGAAGGCCCAGCAGTGTATCCGGGACGACGATCGCGGACGCGCCCCTTCGGGCCAGCTCCTCATCCGGATCCGGCAACGCGGACACCAGGATGGCGGCGGCGCCGAGGCTCAGGGCTGCACCGACGAAGCGGTGACCGTCCGTCCGCTCGCCCGGGAGGGCCACGAACAGGTAGCCGGGGCGGACCTGGCGCGAATCGACTGCGACGCCGGTGATGGGTCGCTCGGAGCCCGATATCAGCCGGCCGCCGGTAACGGCAGCGATCTCGGCGGCGGTCAGTGGCAGGGGCCCAGTCCCGGGCCGAGACTGCGGTTGGCGGGCGTCGGTCACCTTTCCAGTGTCGCACAGCCAACCGCGCTCGGTGCCGGACGCAGCCGTCACCCCTGCGGCGTCGCTTTCCTGGTTCCCGGCGGTGCCGGACCGTCAGGGTTGGGCGCGATACGTTCCGTCGTCACCGCGTCTGTCGCGATCCGGCGGAACAACTCATACGACTGAACGGGCATGTCAAGGACACCTTGCTTGATGAGTGTCGGCTTGCCCTCGTAAATCACCGTGCCGATGACCAGATCCGGTTTGCTGTTACCGATCCAGCCGTAGAAGCTGTAGTTGTAGACGTCGACCTTCCATCCGCCCTGGCCGCGGTCGAGGCTCGGATCCCAGATCTGCGCCGTGCCGGTCTTGCCGCCGATGAAGTAGCCCTTGATGTACGTCTTCTGAGCGTACGACGGGACCGTGGTGACGACGGTCTCCATCAGCCCGGTCAGGCTGTTCGCGACGGCGGCGCCGACCGCCTGTGAACCGGTCTGAGTCACGGCTGCGGCCTGACCGATCTTGGCATCCGACGTGACGACCCTTGGAGTCACCAGAATGCCGCCGTTGACCATCGCGGCGTAGGCTCGCGTGACCTGGATCGGGGTCGCGGCCACTCCCTGGCCGAACGACGCGTTGGCGAGATCGATCTTGGCCCAGGGTTCGACCGCTGGATCGCGGGCCGTCCCAGAAACCTCACCGGCGACGTCGATCCCGGTTTTCTGACCGATCCCGTAGTTCTGCCAGGTCTGATACAGCAC
Source organism: Chloroflexota bacterium (assembly GCA_003152995.1). GTDB lineage: Bacteria > Chloroflexota > Limnocylindria > Limnocylindrales > CSP1-4 > Fen-1039. The sequence continues at coordinate 15,811 of PMBR01000129.1, forward strand.
TTTGGACGCGGCGGCAGTGGTCTTGCCGAGCCGGAAAGCGGCCTGGGAAACGCCCACGTTGCGCGACCAGGCCACCATGTAGGAGAAAGTCCGCCAGCCCTTGGCTCGCCGGTCGGCGTCGGCGACTTCCTGCCCGCCCGGCAGCTTCAAAATGCCGAAGTCGTTGATTTGGGTCGACAACAGCGTCGTCCCTGTTTGAAGCGCCGCGGAAGCGGTCAGCATCTTGAAGACCGATCCCGGCTCGTAGTCTCTGGTCACGACGGGGTCCATGAAGAGGTCGGGGTCTTCGTCGGCGACCTGGCTGAAGTTGTTGGCGTCGTACGTGGGGTAGCTGGCTTCTGCCAGGACTTCGCCGGTCTTGGGGTCCATCACCACCGACGAGACAGTCTTGGCCTTATCTGCAACCCATGCGGCGAAGACTTCCTGCTCGACCTGGAGTTGAAGGCTGGCATCGATGGTCGTGCGAATGTCCTGGCCGGGCGCTCCGGGATCTACGATCTGGGTTCCGTCCGGTCCCGAGACCGTCGGGTCGATCTGGACGATCTCCGGCCGACCGGCGAGCGCCGAGTTGTACGCCTGCTCGATCCCGTATTGCCCGGCGCCGGCGGCGTTGACGAAGCCCAGAAGCTGGGCGGCGAGCGACGTTTTGGGCGCCCCTCCCGTCTGCGGATAGACGCGGACCGGCTGCTGCTCGAAGGTGATCCCGGCCAGTCCGCCGCTGACTTGATCCGCGATCATCTCCTGGAAGACGTCCGACTTGACGCCGCTCGCGAGAAGGATGTAGTAGGCGGAAGTGGCCATCGCCGCCTGGAGCTTGGCAACGTCCTCTCCCTTCAGCGACAAGTAATCAATCAGGGCCGAGGTGGTCTTGACCTTCTGAGCGTCACTGAGGTCGTGCGGGTCGCCGATGACTCTGTACAAGTAGATCGTGCTGGCAAGAACGATCGTTCCAGTCCGGTCGTAGATGGTGCCCCTCTCCGCCGGGATCGTCTCCTTGTACACGTTCGACTGGGCGGCCATATCCGAGAGGCTGTGCTGCTGACCGACCTGCCAGTACGCCAGCCGCGCCACCATGCCGGTCGAGGCAACCACGACGGCAAGCAGGAGCAACACGAGGCGGGCTCGCGAATCGGTTCGGCCGAGCATGATTCTGACTTCCTACCGGGCCGGCAGGACGACCGGCGCCGGCAGCTGCGTCAGCCCGTTGGCAATCGCCTGGCGGCGGATCGCCGACTGGCGACCGACTCGATCGATGTCCGAGATGATCCCCTGCCGCTGGTTCTGGAGCTGCAGGTACTGGTCGTTGAGTTGGGTCATGTCGTAGTCGCTGGCCGAGACGCGAACAGTCTGGACGAGCGAGAAGAAACTCAGCAGGAAGGCGATGACGATCGCGCCGATCACGAAGCCCACCGTGCGCGGACGCCGGTTGGCTCGCATGGCCACTCGCGACCGACGACGCGTGAGCGCCGGCGCCTGGGAGCGGACGACGGGGGCCTCGACGCGTCGTCGTGGAAAGAACGTCGAGCGCGGCCGAGCGCCCTCATAGACGGCCATCTAGCCGATCCTTTGAAGCTGAAGCCAGTTCCCGGCCCCGGTGTCGGCTGCCGGCTCGGCGATCCAGCTCTGATCCGCCTCGAGGGAGCCCGAGTCGGCATACCAGCCCAGGGCATCGGCGGGTCGTTCCGGACGCTCGTGCAGTTCGTGCTGCCGACGTCCGTAACTGCGGCGGCGGCTTGCCTGGTGACGCTTGCTCATCGGCTTCCACCTTCCCGGTCGAGACTCATGCGGCCACTCGCTCGGCGCCCCGAAGACGAGCGCTTCGGGAACGAGGGTTGGACTGGACTTCGGCGACGCCAGGCGCACGAGACTTGCCGAGCGACCGAAGACGTGGCTGGCGACCGCAGACGCAGATCGGAACCTCCGGCGGGCAAATACAGCCCTTCTGCTCGGTCGCGATGAAGCGCTTTACGATGCGGTCCTCCAGGGAGTGGTAGCTCAGGACCACGAGGCGGCCGCCGGGCCGCAGCAGGACGAGCGATGCGGCAAGCCCAGCCTCCAGGGCGCCGAGCTCGTCGTTCACGGCAATCCGGAGCGCCTGGAAGACACGCGTTGCAGGGTGGGTCCGATGGGCCCGCGGCGCCGGTACGGAGCGCTCCACGAGTGCGGCCAGTTGCTCGGCGGTTTCGATCGGCGTCCTGACTCGCGTCTCCACGATCGCCCGCGAGATCCGGCCCGCGAAGGGCTCCTCTCCGTACTTTCGGAATAGCGCCGTCAGCTCAGCTGCGTCCATAGTCGCGAGCAGGTCCGCGGCCGAACGACCGTGGCTGGTGTCGAAGCGCATGTCGAGACGACCGCCGGCGCGGAACCCGAATCCACGCTGGACGTCCCCGAGCTGGAAGCTGGACAGGCCCAGATCCATGAACAGCCCGTCCACGGCTCCGAACCCGGCCTTCGGCGCCACCAGGACCAGCTCGCGGAAGTTGGCCTGGCGCAATACCGCCCGATCGCCGAAACGGGCCAGGCGGCGCTGCCCTCTGGCGATGGCCGCCCCGTCGGCGTCTAGTCCGAGGAGGCGGCCATCAGGCGCGCTGGCTTCCAGGATCCGCTCGGCGTGGCCGGCTCCACCGAGGGTGGCGTCGATATGGAGGCTGCCGGAGTTGGCGGCGAGTGTTTCAAGGACCTCGTCCACCATCACCGGCAGGTGCCCTAGCTCCGTTTCGGCGCCCCCCTCGGGAGAGCCTGCGACGGCCTCGCCGTCGAAAACCGGCCCGAGCGGATCCCGGAAGTTGTCGTTCATCTCTAGATGCCCAGCCCTGTCAGCTGGGAGGCCAGCGCGTCGGCCGAGTTGACGGCCTGCTGCGACTTCTCCCACCGATCGGGCTCCCAGATTTCAACGTGATCCCGCGCCCCGACGATGACGGCGTCCGGCCCGACGCCCGACCACTGCTTGATCGCCGCCGGCAGCAGGATTCGGCCCTGCTGATCGGTTTCGACTTCGAAGGAACCCGAGAACAGGAATCGAGAAAAGGCCCTGGCTCGTTCGTCGGAGATTGGGAGCTTCGAGACTTTGTCGGCCAGTTCCTCGAATGAGGACCTGGGGAAGATCGCGGCGCAACCGTCGACCCAGCGGGCCAGCATCGCGCCCTCGCCCAGAGGCGCGCGGAACCGGATCGGTATGGCTACCCGACCCTTGGCGTCCACCGAATGCCTGTACTCGCCGGTGAACATCGATCCGTCGCCTGCTCAGCTATCCGCGGGACGCCCGCCTGCGTTGTGGCCGGTGGTTTGTGGGTTCGGGCCCTTCGGCCGTGCCATCGGATTCCGGTCCCCACTTATCTGGTCAAGAGCGATGGTCGTCCTTCACTATTTACCACTTACCACCACAATTCGCCACTTCCCGAATACTACACCCGCGCCGTCATACGTCAACGTGCATTCGAGGGGCGGAACGGGCAGGCGGACGGAAACCAAGACGCCTTTTGGCGCCGGGTTCGCGGCATCTCTGGCGCCGGGTTCTCGGCATCTCTGGCGCCGGGTTCGCGGCCGGCTTGGGCCCGCTCGGAATGCGCGGACGCAGCCGAGGCGCGAGGCGTCCTGGCGACACTGCCGCTGGTCGCCGCTGGCTTGATCGACTTCGAGCTGATCCCTCGTGGGGCCTATCCGGAGTTCGCGCGCCTCTTCTCTAGCGCCGCGTCGTGACGCAGGGTCGAACCATCGTCTCGGGGCCCGGGATGTAGAGCGCTACCCAGTCGGACAGCTGGCAGGAGAGGCTCTCGGCCAGCTCTGGACTGGCCCCGCCGCGCTCGAAATCCCGGCGGAAGCCGGCCATGATCTTGATCAGCGCCGCACGAGCGGTACCGTTCCACTCCAAAGCGGGGCAGCTGCCGCGCAACGAGCAATCCTCGTCGATCGAGAAGTGGCGGACGGAGTAGTCGCCGAATTCGCGCAGCGCCCGTTCCACGACCGGAGTCTCGCCGCGCGCCTCGATGGCTGCCACCAGCGCCGCCGCGCGCTCGACGAGTGACCGATGCTGGGCATCGAGAAGCGGAGCGCCTGTCTCCATGCTCGGCTGCCAGGCGATGCCCATGTCTCGCTCCCATTCCATGCCCGGCCGGACAGTCCCGGCCCTTCGCCGTGCCGCGACCCGCTGGAGCGGGAACGCGTACATATGAGGCGCCGCGAGGCCGCCTCGCGGCCAGTGCCATAGGACCCGCCGCGGCGGTGCCGGGTCGAGCGACGGACCCAACCTACCGGGTAGGTCCGAGAGGTCCGCCGGCGCGACCCGGTCGGATCCTCATCAGGCGGCGCAGCGCGAATCGACCGATTCGACCGACAGGCCCGTCGGCTCCCGGGATGCCGGAAGGGTCTGCAGGCATTCGAGCGAACGCCGGTCCGGTCAGCGTGTTGGCGGCGGTATCTTCAGCTTGTCGCCGGGCTGCACACCGGACGCCGACCCCGGATTCATGGCGTAGACACTGTTCACGCTGACCCCGAAGAAGCGCGCGACGCCGGGGACCGTGTCCGCCACCTTCGATCCATTTCCGCTTGGTCCGGGCCCTCTGATCGTGTAGATGTAGCAGCTGGCCTGGTCCGGACACGGCACGACCAGATTCATGCGGGACGCGGTCGCGCCCGGCGGCCATGTGGGGGACGCTACTGGCTTTGACGTGGGGGTGGGCGTTGGGCTGGGCGTGGGGATGGGCGAAGCCGTCGGCGTCGGGGTTGTCGTCGGCGTGCCCGCCGTCGCGGTAGCCGACGGCGCCGGAGTCGCGGTCGGGGCGAGCGAGGAGGGCGCCGTCGGGCTGGCCGTAATGGCCGCTATCGGGGAGCCGGCGCCCGTGGGATTGCCGCCGCCGTTCGAAATCCCGGGCAGGAACCCCATCATGATGGCTATCGCGGCCACACCGGCAACAGCCACGAGCGCGAGGCCGGCGATGGTCATGTACGGCATTCCCGACCGTGGCTGATCCTGCACAGCCGTCGTGGCCGATTCATCGGCCAGCAGGGTTCCGCGCATGTAACGTGGGCAGCTGACGTGGACGCGCTGCAGGCAAACCAGCTCTTGCTGTCGCAGCGACAGAGGCAACGGATCGCCAAAGGCGGCGCATCGATGAGTGGGTATGGCATCGCTACGCGGGTCGAAGAGCTTGCCATCCGGCCCGATGCTGCGCAGGAACTTGCAGATCGCGGGAGTGGCGGCACCGGGCCCGGCGTCCGTCCAGTCAGCGAAGGCCGCGGACGGATCGAGGTCTGCGGGGGTCGCCCCCGGCGTCGACGCCCCGATCAGATTCGAATTCCCGCTGGCCCTCGGCACCGCCATGAGGAGCGGATCGCTGCCGCCCGAGGCGCCCCTGCCCGCATCTCTTCCGTGCGTCAGCCTGGACCCACCCTGCTCGGGCGGAATTCCATCGTCGTCCCCAGCCTCGTTGGATCCGCCGCGTGCATCCACGCCAACTCCTGACGATCGGATTAACCCCGGCCACACGGTCCGGGACAGCCGCCCGCCCGGCAGTCTAGTACCTTTCGACCCTTGCCGTGGCGGCGAATCCGATGCTAGCCTCCCGCCTTCGGAGGTTTTCAACATCTGCAATGGCCCTGCCGCAGCGACTCACCGAACCTGAGCCCATCGCCGTCCCTCGGGCGGCGACACATATACGCCGCTGCACTTATCGGCGTCTGAGCCGCGTGGAGGCGGCGGGCCAGGACGACTACGACGTCAGCTGCATGTATCCCGATCGCCGAGTGCCGCTGCCCCTGGGCGATCTGCTGTCCAGTGCCGCTGTGTGCACCTCCTGTATGGCCGATCACGTGTTCCGGCCCGACGAGGACTGAGACCGCCGAGGATAGGGTCCCGGGCGCGAGAAGGTTGGGTCATGGGGCGCCCGTTCGACAAGACAGGGTGGTGGCGAGCCGGCCTGTAAGCCGAGTTCTGTGCCGCGACTTGCGTCGCGGCGACGATCATCCATCTCTGGCCGCCGGTTACCCGACGGCTCAAGCGGCCGACCCGAGGACTNNCTGTGGCACTGGTCCTCGCCTCACGGCGGACGGGCGTTACCCGCTACCCTGCGCTGAGGAGCTCGGACTTTCCTCGCGCACTCGACCGAAGCCGTTTGCGCGCGACCGTCCGGCCGACTCGCCGGGCGGGATTGTAGTCCAGCCGGCGACGTGAGCCAAATGAGTCTCGCTATCCACCGGGAGGCCAGGATGAACGATGGAGGGGAGCACGACATCGAATCGACCGAACTCCTGATCCGCCGGGCCGGCCCCGCCGACGCCCGCGCGATCGCCGAAGTCACGGTCGCCGGCTGGCAGGCGGCCTACCGCGGCATTCTCCCCGACGACTTCCTGGACTCGCTGCGAGTCGACGCACGCGAAACGGCCTGGCGGTCGATGCTCGAGAGCGACGTTGGCGGCGGCACTCCGGCGTGGGTCGCCGAGCGCGCCGGGCGTATCGTCGGCTTCGTGAGCAGCGGCCCGCCGCGGGACGAAGACGTGCCACTCCCCGCCGCGGAGATCTACGCGCTCTATGTGCGTCCGGAGTCGTGGCGCCAGGGTCTGGGAACGGCGCTCCTGGAGGTGGCCAGGGACCACTGGCGGGCCGGAGGAGCGCAGGCCGTGGTGCTCTGGGTCTTCGAGCCCAATCTGCGCGCCCGAAGCTTCTACGAGGCGACGGGCTGGCAACTCGACGGCAGCCGCCAGGAGCTGCAGCTTAGCGGCACCTCGGCAATTGAAGTCCGATATCGAGCCCGCCTCTCCTCCTGACGGCGGCAAACGCCTACCTGCCTACCTGCCCAAACCGGCTGGCCCAAATGTGTAGCGGGCCAATAGGAATATCGGCCCGGTGGCGGATTCGGGGCGACGTGTGGTTACCTTGCGGACCACCCGTACGGGAGTTCGACCATGCTCGAACCGGCTCGGCGGTTCCCCATCGCAACCGCCCCCGCTCCTACCGCACGCCTTCGCAGGCAACTCTCCTACGCCAGCGTCGGTGCCATCTTCCTGGCCAACGCGGCCCTGATCGTCGCGATCTGGATCCACCACGGCCATCTCGACGCAGGCTCGTCGCCGGCCGCAACCTTGATGTGGCTCGGCCAGCTGAGCGCCTTGATGGGCACGTATCTGGTGCTCGTGGGGATGCTCTTCGTGGCGCGAACGCCGTTCCTCGAGGGGCTCTTGGGCGACCGCGCAGCCCGGTATCACCGTGTTATCGCCATCTCGGCGCTTCTCCTGATTGGGTTGCACGTGATCTCCAGCACAGCCGGCTTTGCCCTCACGGACGGCGTGTCGGTCACCGACGAGTTCACGACGATGGTTGTCACGTACCCATACATGCTCGTCGGACTCGTCGGATTCGGAATGTTCCTGGTGATCGGCGCGAGCTCGATACGCTTCATCCGGGCTCGACTCTCATACGAGACCTGGACTGGACTTCACCTCTATGCGTATCTGGCGGTCCTCCTTGCTTTCGGCCACCAGCTGGCGGTCGGATCGGATTTCTCCTTTCACCCGCTCGCCCGCTTCTACTGGGTCGCCCTCTACATCGCGGTGTTCGGCCTCATAGCCGTATTCCGGGTCGCGGCACCCATCGTCCTCCTGATGCGACATCGCTTCGTTGTCGATCGAGTCGTCGTCGAAACGTCCGACGTCGTCTCGATCTACGTCGGCGGCCGCGGCCTCGACCGATTGAACGCGCGAGCCGGCCAGTACTTCAGGCTCCGCCTGCTCGCTCGCAACGAGTGGTGGCGCTCGCATCCATTCTCGGTTTCGGCCATGCCGGACGGGGTCACCCTGCGATTCACCGTGAAGGCGCTGGGGGATTTCTCCGGGCGCCTCCAATCCCTGAAGCCCGGCACGCGAGTGATGCTCGAGGGCCCGTATGGAGCGCTGACCGGCGCAAGGCGAACCCTCAACAGGGTCGCTCTGATCGGCGGCGGGATCGGCGTGACTCCGATTCGGGCGCTGTTCGAGGAGCTGGCCGGCGCCGTGGACGTGCAGGTGATCTACCGAGCGTCGGGGGCAAAGGATCTGGTCTTCTGGGACGAGCTCCATCAGCTGGAGCGACTGCCTGGGACGTACGTCACGTATTTGATCGGGCGTCGCGGCACTCCACGCATGCCGCGAGATCCCCTGAGCGCAACGGCGCTGCGCGGCCTCGTGCCGGACATCCATGCCCGCGACGTCTTCGTATGCGGCCCCGCTCCGATGATGGACGCGGTCGAGCGAAGCCTGCGCGAGCTGGGAGTGCCGAAGCACCAGGTCCACACCGAGCGGTTCGCCGCCTGACTCCGGAGGTGCACGATGTATCCGAAGCGCGGAGCATTCGCCGTCTTCCTGACGGCCATCGCACTGATGGCCTTGCTCAGCTACAAGACTCCCGATCTCATGCCGCCCGGCGACCCGGGAGCGATCGTGGAGGCCCAGGACTTGCCGTCGTCTCTGGTCGCCCTGGCGGACCCGTCGGACTCGGCCGAGAGTCTCCCGTCGGACGGTTCCGGGACCAGCCCCTCCGATTCTGCAGGTCAGACCGAAACCTCTAATCCGTCCGTTCCGGGCCAACCGCCGACTCCGGGCAGCACGATTCGCATCGGGCAGCCGCCCACTCCCGGGCAGCCGCCCGCCCCCGGGCAGCCGCCCGTCATGGGACAGCCGCCCACCGCGCGCCCGCCCACGCCGGCCCCGCCGAAAGCCTTCACCGGCACGGTCACCGGTGTCGTCTCCTACAGCGAGTTCGGCCCGACGCAGGTTCGCGTGTCTTACTCGAACGGGAAGATCGTCGATGTCGTCGCCCTGCAGACGCCAACCTCCGACTCACATTCGAAACAGCTCGCCGCGCGTGCCGTTCCGATCCTGCGGTCGGAGGCCCTGGCTGCCCAGAGCGCGAAGATCCACACGGTGTCCGGAGCCACATATACGAGCAAGGCGTACATAGCCTCGCTGCAGTCCGCCATCGACAAAGCCCCCGTCTGATCCACTTTGGCCCTCGGATGGGGCATCCCGCGGCCTGGGGTTGCGGCCTGCACTACGATGCTGGCCGCAACCCCACGATCGTGACAGCAGGAGTGTGGTGATGGCCAAGAAGGAGTCCCAGCGCAGCTTGCGAGAGCAGATGCTGGTCAAGCCGGGCCAGCGCGTGGACCTGACCGCATTCGACTGCGGCGCCACGTATGGTCGCCAGAAGGACGAGGCCGACGAGGAGCTGGCCGGCAACCTGACGCGACTGACGGAGCTCCAGGCCCGCATCTGGGCCGAGGCCCGACATGCCGTCCTGATAGTTCTGCAAGGCATCGACGCGGCCGGCAAGGACGGCACCATCAAGGTCGTCGCCGGGGCGTTCAACCCGCAAGGAAGCCCGGTGACCTCGTTCAAGGAGCCGTCGACCCTGGAGCTTGCACACGACTATCTGTGGCGGGTCCATGCGGCCGTCCCCGAAAAGGGCGACATCGGCATCTTCAACCGCAGCCACTACGAGCAGGTCCTGATCGTTCGCGTGCACAACCTCGAGCCCGAGGCGCAGTGGCGGCGCCATTACGGCGAGATCCGAGACTGGGAGCGGATGCTCACCCAGGAAGGGGTCACGATCCTCAAGTTCTTCCTGGCGATCGACAAGGACACGCAGCGGCAGCGGTTCCAGGACCGCGTCGACGACCCCACAAAGCGCTGGAAGTTCTCGCTGAGCGACGTAAACGAGCGCAAGTTCTGGGACGACTACCGGGTCGCCTTCGAGGAGATGCTCCACGAGACCAGCACTGACTACGCGCCCTGGTACCTGGTCCCGTCCAACCGCAATTGGCTGCGGAACCTGGCCATCAGCGAGATCGTGGCCGAAGCCCTCGACGAGCTGAACCCGCAATACCCGGAGGCCGCCAACGGCATCGAGGGCATGAAGGTCGTGTAGCGGGCCCCAAGCGGGCCCCAAGCGGGCCCGACAGAACCCAGCCCGCGCCGGCGCGCGGCCGTGCTCCTCTACTCCGGCCGAACCACCACCACCCGGGCCCCGCCGGCCTGAGCCCGATCGATCGCCTCGTTGCAGAGCGCGTCGGCCAGCTTGTTCTGGGCCCGCGGGACGTGGGTGGCGCTCCAGCGCGCAAAACGCGTCAGGCGAGCCTTCGCCTCAGCGTGGAGCGGGATCAGCTTGGCGTCCTTGACCCGCCAGCGGCCGCTGACCTGTTCCACGATCAGCTTGGAGTCGAGGAGCAGATCCACCTCGCGCGCGCCCAGCTCCTCCGCCAGAGCCAGGGCTCGCAGGACGCCCGTGTACTCGGCCACGTTGTTCGTCTGCACGCCCAGGTATTCGGAGACGGATGCGAGGGGCGTGGCATCGGGGCGTCGCGCCCCCGGCGCCGAGGCGTCGATCAGGACCGCCCCGAGCGAAGCCGGTCCGGGATTGCCACGGGCTGCACCGTCGGTCCGAACGATCAGCCGCAAGAGCGGCGAGGAGCTCGGCGACCTGGCCTCGATCGGTTGTGCGGATGCGTCGGGCTGTGCGGCAGCGTCGGGCACGGACGGCCCATCCGCCCCGGCGCCGACCGAACTCCAGAGGGAGTCCCAGGCCGGATCCTTGCGCCCGCTCAGCCTCGTCGCCCCACGATCGCGCCCGAGACCTCCAGGATCGCCCGGGTGATGTTGATGCCGCGCGGACAGGCCTCGACGCAGTTGAAGATCGTCCGGCAACGCCAGACGCCGTCCTCGTCCGCCAGAATCTCCAGACGTTCGGCCGCGCCTTCGTCTCGTGAGTCGAAGATGAAGCGGTGCGCCTGGACGATCGCCGCCGGACCGACGTATTCGGGTCGGGCCCAGAAGGACGGGCATGAGCTCGTGCAGGCGGCGCACAGGATGCACTTCGTGGTGTCGTCGTAACGGGCGCGGTCCTTGGCGCTCTGGAGGCGCTCTCGCTCCGGCTCGGGCTGGTCGTTGATGAGATAGGGCTTGACCGAGCGGTACTTGCTGAAGAACCCGCTCATCTCGACGACCAGGTCCTTGACCACCGGCAGGCCCGGCAGCGGCGCGACGGAGATCTTCTTGCCGAGCTGATCGACGCGAATGCGGCAGGCCAGCCGGTTGCGGCTGTTGATGAGCATCGCGTCGGAGCCGCAGATGCCGTGCCCGCAGGAGCGGCGGAAGCTGAGCGAGCCGTCCTGTTCCGCCTTCACTTTGATCAGCAGATCGAGGACCCGGTCCATGGGATCGGCCTCGACCTGGTACGTCACCCAATGGGGCTTGGGCGGAGTAGATGGTCGGCCGGTCAATTCGGCCGCTCCAGCAGAAGGCGTGCCTGCTGCCACTCCAGCAGAAGGCGTGCCTGCTGCCACTCCAGCAGAAGGCGTGCCTTCTGCCAAAGCCACCGAAGGTGGCTCGGGGTCGTAGCGGAGGATGCGCAGATCGACGTTCATTCAATCGGCCTCAGTACGTCCGCGGCTTCGGCTCGAAGCGGGTGATCGAGACCGGTTTGTACTTCAGGGTCGGTCCCTTGGGGCTCACGTAGGCAAGAGTGTGCTTGAGCCACTTGGCGTCGTTGCGCTCGGGGAAGTCCTCGCGCGAGTGCGCGCCGCGACTCTCGGTCCTGGCCAGCGCGCCGGCGGCCATGACTTCGGCCAGATCGAGCAGATAGCCCAGCTCGTTGGCCTCGAGCAGTTCGGTGTTGAAGACGGCGCCGCAGTCCGCGATCGAGACGGCGCTGTAGCGACCCTTCAACTCACGGACCTTGGCCAGGGCCTCGGTCAGGAGTTCGCCGTCGCGGTACACGCCGACCTTGTCCATCATTACGTCCGCCAACTCGTGCCGGATCGTCGCCACGGACTCGCCCGTCGCCTCGCGCGAACGGATCGCGTCCAGCCGGGCTCGAATCGGCTCGACGGCGTCGTCGATCGGCCGCGGCCGCTCCACCGTACCGGCGTAGCGGGCCATCTGGCGTCCGGCCCGACGGCCGAAGACCAGCAGGTCGACCAGCGAGTTCGTGCCGAGGCGGTTGGCCCCGTGGACGCTGACGCAGGCACACTCGCCGGCGGCGAAGAGGCCGGGCACGACCGTGTTCTTCTCGTCGCGAACGACCTCGCTGAAGACATTCGTGGGGATGCCGCCCATGGCGTAATGGGCCGTGGGTTGGACGGGAACCGGCTCCGTGAGAGGTTCCACGCCCTGGTAGATGCGCGCGAATTCGGTGATGTCGGGCAGCTTCTCCTCGATCACCTTGCGGCCGAGATGGCGAACGTCCAGGTAGAGGTAGTCCTTGCCGCCGATCCCTCGGCCCGCTCGGATTTCCTGGTACATCGCCCGGCTGACCATATCTCGAGGGGCCAGCTCCATCAACTTGGGCGCGTAGCGCTCCATGAAGCGCTCGCCCTTGTCGTTGAGGAGCGTGCCGCCCTCGCCGCGGGCCGCCTCCGAGAGGAGAATGCCGATACCCACGATCCCGGTCGGGTGGAACTGGAAGAACTCCATATCCTCGAGCGGGATGCCGTGGCGATAGCAGAGCGCCACGCCGTCGCCGGTCAGGCTGTAGGCGTTGGAGGTGATGCGGAACATCCGCCCGAATCCGCCCGTGGCCATCAGCACAGCCTTGCCGCGGAAGGTGTGGAGTTGCCCGTCGGCAACACGGTAGGCCACGACGCCGGCCGCTCGGCCACCCTTTTCCGGCTCGCCGCCCTCGAAGAGCAAGTCGACGACCTGGTACTCGTCGAAGAACTGGACACCGTGCTTTATGCACTGCTGGTAGAGGGTCTGCAGGATCATGTGGCCGGTTCTGTCGGCCGCAAAGCAGGCTCGCCGGACCGGCGCCTCGCCGAAGTTGCGGGTGTGCCCGCCGAAACGCCGCTGGTCGATCTTGCCGTCGGGCGTGCGGTTGAATGGCAGGCCCATGTGCTCGAGCTCGATGACCGTTTCGATCGCCTCATGAGCGAGCACCTCGGCCGCTTCCTGGTCGACCAGATAGTCGCCGCCCTTGACGGTGTCGAACATGTGCCAGTCCCAGCGGTCCTCTTCAAGGTTGCCGAGCGCGGCGCAGACACCGCCCTGAGCAGTGCCCGTGTGTGAGCGGGTGGGGTACAGCTTGGTCAGTACCGCGGTCTTGACGCCCTCGCGGGCCAGCTCCAGAGCCGCCCAGAGTCCGGCCCCACCGGCGCCGACGACGATCGCATCAAACGGATGGTCCATGGCCTAGGCTCCCGGGATCTGAACGGTCAGCACAACCGTCGTGCCCATGACGAAGACGACGATGCCGACGAGATACAGAGCGGTGAGCGCCAGCGTTCGACGGCCGCCATGGAGGTAGTCCATCGTCACGGTCCGGATGCCAAGAAACGCGTGAGTAATGACCATCATCAGAAGCAGCCAGTCGAAGCTACGCAGCAGGACGTTGTTCCAACGCTCACTGAAGATCCAGCCGCTCTTTTCCTGAGAGGGATCGAAGACGAAGTGCATGACGCTGAAGTGGATCAGCGCCAGTACGAAGAGCGCGACTCCTGAAAGCCGCATGTAGTACCAGACAAAGAGCTCGAAACCGCCGCTCTGCGGGCGAGGTCGGCCGGATCGCGAATACAGCAACATCTCTCGCCTCCCTCTACAGACCGAAGATGGGCTTAAGGATGATGATCGCGGCCGGCACGCCCGCAACGATGAAGATCGCCCAGTTCGCGTACCAGATGTGCTTGTGGTAGGCGGTCAGGCGCGGCCAGAAGTCCATGAGCAGGATCCGGATGCCGTTGAGGGCGTGATACAGAAGCGCCGCACCCAGCAGCACCTCCAGTACGCGGCCGAGAGGGCTGGCATAGAACCTCAGCAGGTCGTCGTACACGCCGGGGTCGCCACCGGCCAGGTAGATGTCCAGGACGTGCAGCATGACGAAGAGCCAGATGGCGATCCCCGAGATGCGATGGAAGGCCCACGCCACCATCCCCTCGGAGCCGCGATAGCGAAGCAGCATGCCGCCTCCCGAACGTTGTACGTCGGACCCTAGCCCGAACAAAGACGCATGACCAGTCAGGCCCCGGCGGCCAGCTAAGCCAACCGCTTAACTATCGCATCCGCGAAGTCGCTCGTTCCGGCGGTTCCGCCAAGATCGTATGTGACTGTCCGGCCCTCGGCGATGACGGAGCGGATCGCACCCTCAACGCGCTCGGCCGCCGCCTGCTGGCCGATGTGGCGGAGCAGAAGTACGCCTGAGAGCATCAGGGCCGTCGGATTGGCCTTGTTCTGGCCCGCGTACTTGGGGGCGGAGCCGTGGACCGCTTCGAAGACGGCGGCGTCGGGGCCGATGTTTGCCCCCGGGGCCACTCCGAGGCCGCCCACCAGCCCGGCGGCCAGGTCGCTGACGATGTCGCCATAGAGGTTGGGGAGAACGAGCACATCGTAGAGCTCGGGCTTCTGCACGAG
>PMBR01000129.1:30267-71319 GCA_003152995.1 Chloroflexota bacterium
CTCGCGGACGATGACCAGGTCCACGTCGTCATAGCGGGTCTTGAGGCCCGGGATCGAACGGACCGGTCGAAGGTTGGCATACAACCCGAGAGTCTGGCGCAGGGCAACGTTCACGGACCGGAAGCCAACCCCGACCGGAGTCGTGATAGGTCCCTTGATCGCAACCTTGTTCCGAATGATCGAGTCGAGGACGGACTGTGGGAGAGGCGTGCCTTCCTTCTCCATGACCGCCTCGCCGGCGTTGACGACTTCCCAATCGAACTTGACTCCCGAGACGTCGAGGACTCGCCTGGTCGCCTCGGCCAGTTCGGGGCCGATGCCATCTCCCGGAATGAGCGTCACTGCTTGAGCCATGGCCGAATTCTAGCCGCAAGCCGGAGCGTGCGACGTCCGACCCCGGACCGCGGCCGAGGCCAGCGAGCCGGGGCTCCAAATCGCCGGGCTCGCTCGCGTCGGACCGCCTACCGGTTTGAGGAGCGATTCCCTGGACCGCCCGGCCCCATTCGCGCAACCTCCTGCTACGATCGGCTCACTGCACCGGGGGCCACCGCCGCGCGGGCAACGTCCCTCGTTTGCCGAATACTCGGGAGTGGCCGCGTGAAGATTCAGGAAGCCGACGCAAAGTCGCTCTTGCTTGCCCAGGGGCTGCCCGTCCCGCCCTGGGAGGTGGCCAGGAACCCGGACGAGGTGAAGGCGGCAGCTCAACGCTTCTTCGCGTCCGGCGCGAGTCGAGTCGTCGTTAAGGCCCAGGTCCTCGTCGGCGGCCGCGGCAAGGCGGGCGGAGTGAAACTGGCCTCGACCCCCGACGAAGCCCGGGATGTCGGCGAGCGGATCCTGGGCATGGATATCAAGGGCATCACCGTCCGCAAGGTGCTGGTGGGCGCGGCCGCCGAGATCGTCAAGGAGTACTACCTCGGCGCCATCATCGATCGCGCCAGCCGCCGGATCGTGCTCATGGCGTCCGCTGAGGGCGGGGTCGAGATCGAGGAAGTGGCCCGCCAGAACCCCAGCGCGATCCATCGCGCTTCCGCAGACCCGGAGCTCGGGCTGCTGGCTTTCCAGGCACGCTCGCTCGGGCTGGCGGTCGGGTTGCGCGATCCCCTTCTCAACCAGTTCGTGGCGATCGCGCAGGGTCTGTTCGCGACCATGACGGCCAACGACGCGGATCTGGTCGAGGTGAATCCGCTCGCGATCGTGGCCGAGACGGCCGCCGACGGCAAGCCGGCGCAACGCTTGGTCTGTCTGGACGCCAAGATCACGCTCGATGACTCCGGCCTCGCCCGCCACGCCGGGCTGGAGGCGCTCCGGGACCTCGACGAGGAGGACCCGACGGACGCCCAGGCTCGAAAGCTGGGCATCAACTTCATCCACCTGGACGGCACGATCGGGTGCATGGTCAACGGCGCCGGGCTGGCGATGACGACGATGGATCTGGTGAAGCATTTCGGCGGCGAGCCGGCCAACTTCCTGGACGTGGGGGGCGGCGCCCGTCGCGAAACCGTCTGCGGGGCGATGGAGCTGATCCTCGCCGATCCGAAGGTCAAGACGATCCTGGTCAATATCTTCGGTGGGATCACGCGCGGCGACGAGGTCGCGGCCGGGCTGATCGAAGCCCGCGCGGAGCAGTCACGCGAGGTACCGATGGTCGTGAGAATCGTCGGCACGAATGCGGCGGAGGCGGCGCGATTGTTGCAGGAAGCCCGGTTTGAGACGGCGACCTCGCTTGACGAAGCCGCGGAGAAGGCCGTCGCGCTGGCGAAGGGTGGAGCTCGATGAGCATCCTCGTCGGGCGCGACACGCGCCTGGTCGTCCAGGGAATCACGGGTAGGGAGGGCGAATTCCACACCCGCGCTTCGATCGCCTACGGAACCAGGGTGGTGGCAGGCACGCGACCCGGCAAGGGCGGCCAGATGGCCATCGACGGCACCGTCCCGATCTTCGACACCGTCGCGGAGGCCGTAAAGCAGGCCGGCGCCAACACATCAGTTATCTACATCCCCGCCGCCGGCGCTCCGGACGCGATCCTGGAGGCGGTCGACGCCGGGATCGCGACCGTCATCTGCATCACCGAAGGCATTCCGGCGCTCGACATGATCCCGGTCGTCGAGGCCGTACGGCGCGCTGGAGCGAAGTTGATCGGGCCAAACTGCCCCGGCGTCACTTCTCCAGGCCGGGCAAAAGTCGGCATCATCCCCTCCTCCATACACAAGCCCGGTCGCGTCGGTGTGGTGTCACGATCCGGCACGCTTACCTACGAAGCCGTCCAGGCGATGACCGACGCCGGCCTCGGACAGTCCAGCTGCGTAGGCATCGGCGGCGACCCGATCATTGGCACGACCTTCCTGGACGTGCTCAAGCTCTTCCGCGACGATCCTGAGACCGACGCGATCGTGATGATCGGCGAGATCGGTGGGTCCGCAGAAGAGGAAGCGGCCGCATTTGCGGCCGAGCATCTGAGGGGCGTTCCCATGGCCGCTTTCATCGCGGGCCGGACGGCGCCCCCGGGTCGGCGCATGGGCCACGCCGGAGCGATCATCTCGGGCGGATCAGGCACTGCGGCAGAAAAGATCGCCGCGCTCGAGGCGGCGGGCGTACGCGTGGCGGACTCCCCTACTCAACTACCAAGGCTGCTACTCGAGGCCGGCTACCGGGCGTAATTCGCCTCCGGACGGCGGCCGATTGCCCCCAGGACCAGCTCGACGACCACCGATTGAGCGAGAGTCGGCGCGTCGGCGCCAGCGGGTTTCGGGTCCGACATAACGGCCTGCGGACTTGCGCGCAGGCTGCTCAGTACTCCAGTTTGGCCCAGGCCGGGCCGCCCGGAGCTTCGATCAGCTCGACCAGGACGCCGTGGCAACTCTTCGGGTGGATGAACGCGACCGGGCCCTCTCCACCTTTGCGTGGGATTGCGTCTATCAGCGTCAGGCCCATCGCCGCGAGCTTGTCGAGCGCCGCCTGGATGTCGGGCACTTCGAAGCAGATGTGGTGGAAACCCTCGCCCTTGGATTCGAGGAACCGCGCCGAGCCGGTTGCGTTGTCCGTGGGCTGAACAAGCTCGATCTTCACCTCGCCGACCGGAAGGAAACCGATGATCACGTGGTCGTAGGACATATCCATCACGGCGTCCACGTCGAGTCCCATCTTGTCTCGATAGAGACCGAGCGATGCCTCCATATCTCGCACGATAACGGCGACGTGGTGGATCTTGCGGATGCCGAGTCCTTCGGGAAGTGCGGCGCTGAACTGATCCATGACTCTCCTGCGACTACGGAGGCGGTACCGAAACGAACATGCGTTCGCTATGAGCTGAGCCGAGGCGGCCGCTGGCGACGTCCAATGGTACGAAAACGGCTGGATCGCCGACAGGGACCGCCCGCTGCACGCTGGAAATGGCCGTTCTTCTCGGAGCCAGCCCGGTCGAGCCGGCCCCGGGTACCGATCATGGCAGCTGCCGGAAGCTGCCATGGTTTAGTCCAGGACAGCCAGACGGTCGAAAGGCAGCGCTCGCCTACTCTGCCCCAGCCTCAAACCGTGATGAGCTCGCGGTGTTCGCCCCAGATGCCACGCAGCCGATCGCAGATCTCGCCGACCGTGGCGTAGGCCTTGACCGCCTCGATCATCGGCGGAAGCAGGTTCTCCTGCCCTCGGGCACAGTCCTCGAGCCGGCGCATGGCGGCCTCCCAGACCGCGGCGTCGCGCTCGGCGCGAACCTTGCTGACGCGTTCGCATTGCCGGCGTTCGCCTTCGGGATCGATCTTCTGCAGGGACGGGGTCGTGGTTTCCTCGTCGCGGAACTTGTTGACGCCGACTACGACCTTCGCGCCACTCTCTATGGCGCGCTGGACCTGATACGACGATTCCTGTATCTGGCGCTGCTGGTAGCCGGACTCGATTGCGGCCAGAGTCCCTCCGAGCGCGTCGATTTCGGCCAGGTAGTCGTTCGCGGCCCCCTCGAGCCCGTTGGTCAGGGCCTCGACGTAGTAGCTGCCTGCCAGCGGATCCGGAGTCTCGGTCACTCCGGACTCGTACGCCAGGATCTGCTGGGTGCGGAGCGCGAGGCGCGCGGCCTCGGCCGTGGGCAGCGCCAGGGCTTCGTCGCGGGAGTTGGTATGGAGGCTCTGCGCCCCGCCCAGGACCGCAGCCAGGGCCTGGACCGTGGTCCGAACCACGTTGTTGTCGATCGACTGCGCCGTCAGCGACGAGCCGGCGGTCTGGACGTGAAAGCGGCAGGCCATCGAGCGAGTGTTCGTGGCGCCGAACCTCTCCTTCACGATTCGAGCCCACATTCGCCGAGCGGCGCGGAACTTGGCAACCTCCTCGAACAGTTCGCTCCAAGAGGCGAAGAAGAAGCTCAGGCGGTCGGCGAAGTCGTCGATATCGAGGCCTCGGCTGAGCGCCGCCTCGACGTATGCGATGCCGTCCGCGAGGGTGAAGGCCAACTCCTGGGCGGCTGTCGCCCCCGCCTCGCGCATGTGGTAGCCGCTGATGCTGATCGTGTTCCAGCGCGGCAGCTCCCTGGCGCAGAACTCGAAGATATCTGTCACGAGCCGCATCGAGGGCCGCGGCGGGAAGATGTACGTCCCGCGAGCGATGTACTCCTTGAGGATGTCATTCTGGGTCGTTCCGCTCACCTGGCCCCGGGCCACGCCCTGCTTCTCGGCCGCCGCCACATACATGGCGAGCAGGACGGCAGCAGACGCGTTGATCGTCATAGAGGTGCTGACGGTCCCGAGCGGCAGCCCATCGAGGAGAACCTCCATGTCCGCCAGCGAGCTGATCGGTACGCCGACCCGCCCAACTTCGCCCTCGGCCTGCGGAGCGTCGGAGTCGTAGCCCATCTGCGTCGGCAGGTCGAATGCGACCGAGAGGCCGGTCTGGCCCTGCTCCAAGAGATAGCGGAAGCGGCGATTAGTGTCCTCAGCGGTCGAGAATCCGGCGTACTGCCGCATCGTCCACAGGCGGCCGCGGTACATCGTCGGTTGCACGCCCCGGGTGTAGGGGTACTCGCCGGGGCGGCCGAGGTCGCGGTCTTCATCCAGGCCGGACACGTCGGCGGGCGTGTACAGGTCCTGGATCTCGACCCCCGAAGTGGTCAGGAACCGCTCCTGGCGCTCGGGCGAGCGGGAGACTGCCTTGGCCCGCGAGGTCGCGCGCCAGCGCTCGCGGCCGGGATCTGGCGCGGCCCCCACTTTGGATTCGCCCTGCTTGACTCCCTGGTCGTCGGACACGTACCGCTTCCTCCAGCAACTCACGCCTGACCGGACGGCCGCGCTCGTGGATGATGGCACGGACTCGGGCTCGTGCGCCAGTGTTGCGGAGACGGGCGCCTTCGCGTTGGTCTGGGGAGTGAAGGGTTCGGCGTCATCAGGGACGACCGCCAGGGACGCTCCACTAGCCTGCCCGTCTTTGCGCAAAGACGCGCCGGCTGCCGACACATCAGCCAAACCACGGCCGTGCACCCGGTCCATCCACACAACACCTTCGGGGGGTGGATCGATTGCCGAGGATATCCACAGAATCGGTGAACAACTCTCGACTGTTGTGGATAAGCTCGGCTGCCCGGGGCAGGCTGCGGTAGCATCGCAATACCGCTCCGCCTTTCCGGGCGTCAGAATCGAACCGTCACGAGACCGAGCACTCAGACGAGGTTATGCCCCTTGGCCATTGTGATCGCGATCGCAAACCAGAAGGGTGGCGTCGGGAAGACGACCACCGCAATCAATCTGGCGGGCGCGCTGGCGGAGCATGGCCTGCGAGTCCTGTGCGTCGACATGGACGCACAGGCGAACCTGACGGTCGGACTAGGGATCAACCTGGCGACGGTCGAGCATTCGATGGCCAACGTCCTCGTCAATTCGACGGTTCGACTGCGGGACATCGTGATCTCGACCGAAACTCCCAACATCGATGTCGCCCCGGCGACGCTCGACCTAGCCTCCACGGAAGTCGACCTCCTGAGCACGATCGGCCGGGAGTACGCCCTGGCCGAGACCATCGACGACTGGGCCCAGGGCCACTACGACTACATCGTGATCGACTGCCCGCCGACGTTGGGCCTGCTGACGATCAACGGATTGGTGGCTGCCAACGGAGTAATAATCCCGGTCCAGACGCAGTACTACGCCCTCAAGGGTCTGGCCGCCCTGGTCAAGGTGATCACCACCATTCGCTCGAAGCTGAACAAGAACCTGCGGGTCCTGGGTCTGCTTCCCACCTTCTACGACTCCCGAACCGTACTGGGCCGAGAGATGCTCGCGGAGATGCGGGAACACGGGGAGCACCATGTCTTCGACACGATCATCCGCAACGCCGTCAAACTGGGAGAGGCTCCTCTTGCCGGCCGCCCCATCACCGTGTACGCCAGCGGCTCCGACGCGGCCAACAACTACCGAGAGCTCGCCAGGGAGGTAATCGCACTTGGCTAGGCCAGATTTCCGGGCCGCCGTGACTGCTCGCCTGAACGAGGAGCGCGGCCAGGAGCTCTCGCAGAATGTTCTCAGCCTCCTGAGCGCCGACGAGACAACGGTTATCCGGCCCTCGGCCGTTCGAAACATCCCCGTCGATCGCGTAGATCCGAACCCCAACCAGCCGCGCATGGCCATGGACAAGGCGGGCCTCGACGACCTGACCGCCTCCGTCAGGGAGCATGGCGTCCTGCAGCCGATCCTGGTCCGGCCGCTCCCTGCGAACCGCTACCAACTGGTCGCCGGCGAACGTCGCTGGCGAGCCGCGATCGCCGCGGGCTTGGGCACCATACCCGCGCTGATCGAGGACATCGACGATGAGACCGCGCTCGAGATCGCGGTCATCGAGAATCTCCAGCGCGAGGACCTCTCCCCGCTGGACGAAGCCATGATCTACGACAAGATGATCCGCCAGCACGGCTACAGCATTCGCAAGCTGGCGCAGAAGCTCGGCAAGGACAAAGGCTATCTCGAGAACCGACTACGCCTGGCCGACGCTCCCGCTGAGATCCGCGACCTTGTGTCTGTGCGCAAAGACACTCTCTCGCACGCGTACGAGCTGCTCAAGATCACCGACCCCAAGAAACGCAAGAAGCTGGCCGAGATGGTCGCTCGGGGCGAGCTCTCGCTGGTCAAACTCCGCGAGCGGATCGATGAGGTTCCTCGAATCAAGCGCGCTGCCAAGCCGGCCGCTGCCGAGGTCGGTTCGGCCGAAGCGCCCGAAGACGAATTGGAGGCCGAGGCCAGGGAGGGTCACGGTGCGAGGCGCCCGCTATCGGACGACTCGCTGATCGCCGCCCGAATCCAGCTGGCCGACGCCATCACGGAGCTGATCGCGGTCATTCAGTCGGACATGATGAAGACCATCGACGACGCCGACCGCCAGAACCTGGCGAAGAGCCTCATCATCTCCCGGGTTCGCCTCGAGAATGCAATCGTGCTGATCCGGCGGGGTAACGCGAACCACTAGCCGGAGCGCCGTCGGCCACGCGAGGCGGAAGTCGGCTGGACCTCTAGTGCCAGTAGCCGATGACACCGGGCCGCGGTTGGCCGCACAAGACCGCCCTCGACCGGCACGAACGGACGGGACCGGTCTCGGAATCTACAGAAGCCCAGCTGCGCCGAGCATGGCCAACCATCCCGCGCCAATGGCCACGATCCCGACCGCCTGAACCTCCCAACCCAGACGAGCAGCCTGCTCGTTCGGGGAGGCCGTCAAACGCAGTCCGATCCAGCCGAAGACGACGCCGGCAAGCTCGGCCGGCAGCGCGGTGGCGACATGCCCGGCCAGCACCGAAGAGGCGACAACGACGAGCTGAAGCGCGATCAGGCCGACGGCGTCCGCAGCGAGTGCGCGATCCCGGCCGAGGATGGTGGCCACAGAGTCTGCTCCCGCCTGTCGATCGTGCTCTATGTCGGCCAGGGCGTTCGCCACGGCAAGGACCCACCCCGCCAGCAGCGCCATCGGAACGATCCCCCAGAACGCCGCAGGCAGGCCGCCCGCCGACCCGAGCCATGCGTAGACGGGCAGAAGGGCGACTCCAATGGCGAAGGGCAACCAGGAGATTGCCGTCCCTTTGAGTCGGAAGTCGTAGAGGAGCCCGTCAGCCAGCCCCAGGATCCCGACGACCAGTGCCGCCCAGCCTGCCCACGCAGCGGCGGACAGCCCGATGGCGCCCGCAATGAGGAGAACCGCCTGAGCTTGCCGCGGCGTGACCATCCCTGCCGGCAGCGGTTTGTCGGGTCGGCTCAGCCGGTCGCGGGGAGCGTCGGCCAGGTCGTTTGCGGCACCGATCGCGAACTGGAGGCCGAGCATCCCGAGCGCGAGCCGAGCCGCCACTGCCACGTCTGAGCCGGCGATGAGGGCGATCGCACCGACGGCCACCGCGTCGAGCGCGGAGGGGAAGGGATGGACGAGGCGAACCAGCCCTATGAGGCGAGCGATGGCGCTCCGCGGTGGGGGCCCGGTCTGAAGCGGCCGCGCGTCAGACGTAGACGATCTCGTCGAAGTTGGCAACGAGGTAGTCGATAAGGCGGTCCCTGGCATCGGACACGTCCGCCCGGAGACCTCTCACCAGACAGTGGAGCGAGATCGCCGGCACGATCAGGTTGCCCCGCGCGTCGAACCCGGCGGTTTGCGGGGCCCCGCCACCACGGGCGAACACACGTCGGAATCCGACCTCGTCAAGGCGGGCGGTTTGCCGAAAATCAGATACGACCTTGATCACGCCACGCCTGATCGCGACGTCCCTCATCAGTTCCCCGGCCCAGGAATCAACCTGCTCGTCTGTCTGATCGGCCAGTCGCTTGCGATACTCCGTTGGGTTGGCAGCAAGGCCCGTGGCGCCCACTCTTCCTCCTTTGGCGTGTCGGCCGAAGTATCGCAGACTCTCGGCACCAACCCACTTCGCCACTGGACGCGGTCCGACCCTGCGCGTGGATTTGGTACCGCCGCGAATGGGTCCTCGGTGACCGCCTAGGTGTCCGCCCCCGGCGCTTTTCCCCGTGGAGGAACCGGCGGTCGGGCACCCTCCGGCCAGTCGTTGAAGAGCTCGGTCAAACGGCCCCCTATCCAGCGCGATCGAGGCGGGTCCGGGAAGTCCGCCACGAGCAGCAGAAGCGACGCCCGAGCCTCGGCGCTCAAGGCTTGCACAGTTTCGGCGCGAGGGCGTCGGGGCGTCTCCCCCACCGGCATGATCGGCCGCCCGATCCTCACCCTCACGCGCCGCCGGAAGCCCAACCAGCTCGTCCCGTTGACCGCCACTGGAACCAGTGGCACGCCCGATCGCAATGCCATGTAAGCGGGGCCCTCCAGGAGCGGCAGGATGACGCTCTCGCCGCTGTGGATGCGGCCCTCACCGGCGATGGCGACGAAGTCGCCGGCGGCCAGAAGGTCCTCGACTCGTCGCGTCGCCGCAAGCAGGCCACGGCCGCCCGGTCGGTACGGGACGGCAACGCCGCCCCAGCGCATTAGCCGGTTACGCACACCCCGGGACATGTCGGACTGTTCCGGACCGAAGAAATGGGTCCGGGGCGCTGCGGGAAGAGCCGAGATGACGAAGAACGGGTCTGCCCAGTTCTGGTGGCTGAAGCAGATGATCGACGCCCCAGACGGGAGCAGCTCGGCCCCCTCCAGGATCAACCTCGAATAGGTCCTCGTCAGGATTCTCAGCACGCGCCCGATCAGTCGGTAACGCCACAACGGGCGTGGCGGAGCCTGCACGTGCAGCCGATCGTCCCGGCGACCCGGAATCGGATCCGCTCCGCTGGCCGACGCTCTTGAGCCTTGCTCTCCTTGCGGCCGTGTGGGCATGACGCGAGTATGCCAAGGTGGAGCGGCCGGCGCTCAGGAGTGGGGCTCGAGGGGTCCGTCAAGGCTTGCCTGGCGCGCGGCCAGGTCGTTTCGGCCGCATGTTGACTTGTTCTCCGTTATGAGTACGCTTGTTCCATGTGTGAGAACGGGCGTTCGCGTGAGTGAGAACAGTGCCGCGGCCGAGCTGATCGTCGGTAGATCCGCCGTGCGCCGCCGGATACTGGCCCTTCTGATGGCCGAGCCGGACCGGCGTCTGCATCTGCGCGAGATCCAGCGCCGCGTTCAAACCAGCCCAGGCACGGCCAGCCGAGAACTCGCTCGCCTCGTGGCCGGGGGTCTCTTGGAGCGCCAGGCCGAAGGCCTTCAGGTCTACTTCAAGCCGACCTCCTCCCCCTTCGCGACGATGGTTCGGACTCTTCTCTTATCCGCGACGCCGGAGCCGGATCCCGCGGCGGCCCCCCTGCCGCCTCTCGAGACCGCACCGGAGGTCATCCAAACCGCGCTCGAAGCCAGCAGACCGCCCCGCACCATCTTCGCGGCCGTCTCCGCGCCGAAGAGCCCGCCTCCTCCCGACTCCCTGGGCCTCGAAGTCGCACGCCGCCTGGCCGAAGTGCTCCGACCGCTCTACGCCGACCGGCTCGCCGGCATGTTCCTGTACGGGGCGCGCGCCCGTGGCGAACCCAGACCGGACGCGGAAGTGGAAGTCGCCGTCGTCCTGGACGCGATCGTCCGCTACGGCGACGAACTGGAGCGGACCAGCGCCACGTGCGCGGGCCTTTCGCTCGAATTCGGATTGGTCGTGAGCCGCGTATTCGTCGCTGAGGGCACCTGGCTACGCCGGACCGATGGCCATCTCCTGGCAATTCGGTCGGAGGCTGTGGCCGTATGAGAGAACGTGCCAGGCAGCTGGTCGAAGGCGCGGAGCGCGCCATCTCTTCGGCGCGCAGGGATCTTGAAGCGAATGATCCCGAGGCCGCTTCCGAGCGCGTATGCGTGGCGATGCTTCGCCTGGCCAAGGCGTGTCTCGACGTCGATGGCTTCGCCCCGGGCCCGACTCAGGCCGTCTGCGTCGCCTACGGTCGCCAGTTCGGCCGGACCGGGCGAATGTATTCGGCCTATCACCGCTGGCTGCTGGACGCGGCCGACCTGCGCAAGGCCTCGAGCAGTGACTTGAACGTGCCGATTGACCTCGACTCGATCGCGACGGTCGTGGAGCGCGCCGAGATCTTCCGTGACGCGGTCGTGCGCTTCCTGGAGCGCGACGCCTGATGGGCCGGATCGCACTCGCCTCGGGCCTCCCGATGTCCGGGGCGGGACTCTGAGGTGGATCCCGACGAGCGCCATCGCTGCTGGTGGCCGGACGGCTCGGCCGGCGCCGACCCACTGATGGTCGCCTACCACGACGAGGAATGGGGCGTGCCGGTTCTGGATGATCGAGCCCTCTTCGAGCGCCTGGCGCTGGAGGGATTTCAGGCCGGGCTTTCGTGGGCGACGATCCTGCACAAACGCGATGCCTTCCGGCTGGCTTTCGCGGCCTTCGAACCGCGGGCCGTGGCCCGCTTCGGGTCAGTCGACCGCGAACGCCTGCTGGCCGACGTCGGGATCGTGCGCAATCGGGCAAAGGTCGATGCCACGATCCGCAACGCCGGGCTGGTGCTGGCGCTGGCCGGGGAGTTCGGCTCCTTGTCCGCCTACCTCGCGGTCAGACTCCCCCGCCGCTCCCCAACGAGAAACCGGAGCGAAAGCCGGGCCGACATACCCGTCAACACGGCGGAATCGGACTCACTTTCGTCCGACCTCCGCCGGCGCGGGTTTCGCTTCGTCGGCTCGACGATCGTCTACAGCTTCATGCAGAGCGTCGGGCTGGTGGATGACCACCTGTCCGGCTGCTTCCGCTACCGAGCTTGACGCGTGCCGACAGCCCCCCGATCTGAACGCCCCCCGAGCGTCTCCTGTCGTTATGACCGGTTCAGGAGGGTCTCGATGGACCGGGCGGGCATCCGGGTCCGTCTCGACACATAGTTGGCAATTCGAGTCGAGTCACAGCCGCATCTTGCGAGGGCGCGTCGGTCCAGCCGCGGCCAGATGACCATTGCGCGGAGCGCCGCGGGGCAAAGAGCCTGCGCGCGCATGGTCACTGATCGCATCCGAGGCTCGACGGCCACCGAAATCGCCATCGGTCGTCTTCCTTGTTCGGATGTTCGGATGGCGCCCGGCTCGTCCGGCGGCCGGGCTTTGGGTACGCAATCCTAAGCAGATAGCTCTAGTATTTCAATACCATCTTGGTTGAAGATTCGTCAACCCGGAAGATGGCCGGAAGGCCCGCCGATCCCGACGTGGCGCCCAAATCGAAACGCCGAGCGTGCTCTCAGGGCCGCCGATTACTGCGCCAGAGCAGTCGCCAGCCCGGGGCAGCACGAATACGCAGACGATCCAAGGGGGGTGCGGCGGCGACGCTGCCAGTCAGCCTGCGCCGCCGCTGGCGGCAGCATTGCACAATTCTGAAAGGCGTGCCTGCGCCGCCGACACCCGCACCACAGTCGCGTTACGGTTCGAGAAGCTGGCGCTTGGCGGAGGCGAATTCCTCGTCGGTCAGAGCCCCCGCGGCGTGCAGATCGGCGAGTTCCCCGAGCCTCGCAGTCAACGACAGCGACGACCCAGGAACCTGCCCGGACGCCGGCTTGCTGGCCCGCCCGGCCGCGAACCCAAGGCCGCCGATCATCGCCGCCCCGAACAGACGAGCCCGGCCCAGGAACGGTCGCCTGACCAGACCAAATCGCCGTCGAAACACGACCGGCCTCCTTCTTGCGCCCCGGCGATATCGCTCGCGGGAGTGTCCTCGGAGCGCATTCCCGGCGCATCACCATAATGCTGCCATGACCGGCGAACGAGAGCACATCGAGCGCCTGGAGCCACGGGCCGGGACCGTGCCGCTATTCGGATTGCGTCGTGTCGAGCAGATCATGGGCACCGCCATCAGCTTCGACATCCGCGACCAGAGCGTGCCGCCCGCGGCCCTCGATGAGGCCTTCGACTACCTGCGCGACATCGACCGGCGCTTCAGCACCTACAAGCCCGATAGCGAGGTCAGCCGCCTCAGTCGCGGAGAGATAGCCGAGGATTCATGCAGCCCGGATCTCCGCAGCGTCCTGGAACTCTGCGATCGGATACGCGACATGAGCGAGGGCTACTTCGACATCCGCGCGCATCGGTCCGACGGCGGGCTGGACCCCTCAGGCCTGGTCAAGGGCTGGGCGCTCGAGAACGCGGGACGGATCCTCGAGGCCGCCGGGGCCCGGAACTACTGCATCAACGGCGGTGGCGACGTAGTCGTCCGCGGCGAGGTGGCGCCGGGGACTCCCTGGCGGATCGGCATCAGACACCCGCTCGAGGCGGACAAGGT
Organism: Chloroflexota bacterium; assembly: GCA_003152995.1. Lineage (GTDB taxonomy): Bacteria > Chloroflexota > Limnocylindria > Limnocylindrales > CSP1-4 > Fen-1039. Next base: position 43,448 of record PMBR01000129.1, read on the forward strand.
GGCCACCGTGGTCAGCGTCCGCGATGGAGCGGTCGCCACATCCGGCGCGTACGAGCGCGGCGAGCACGTCCGAGATCCGTTCACCGGCAAGCCGCCTCACGACGTGCTGAGCATCACGATCGTCGGACCGAGCCTGACCTACGCCGACGCTTACGCCACTGCGGCGTTCGCCATGGGACCGACCGGCCTCGCCTGGGTCGCCGGACTGGCAGGTTATGTCGGCGCCAGGATCACCGCCGACCCGGACGGCTCGAACGGCCGCCTGACCTGGACCCCCGGCTTCGAGCGCTGCTTCGCCGACCCTCACTGACGCGTCGCCGGGCGCAGGAACCTGACGAGCCGCCGATCGCCGCTCTACCGGCGAACTCAGCGATTTCGATCGCGGTCCGGAGTGCCTCCGAACAGCCGGATCGAGGCCGCGCCGGCTTCCTGCTGCTCGCTCGTTATCAGATGGCGCCGGTCGACGGTGCTGTTGTGCGCGTATTCGGCGAGGGTCTTCTGGAGCACTTCGAGGCGGCCGAGTTGAGCCGCAAGGATCCCGCTCCAGCGTGCCTGCGAATCCCGCGGGCCGCCCGCGGCAGCCGCCCACAGCGCGAGGAGATCGCTCAGGCATATCTCTCCCGCTCCCAGTGCCGACGACCATGCGGAATCGGTCGAGAGCGCCAGCAGCCGGTTCACGGCGGTCCGCGAGGCTTCGGCCGCCCCGGCGCAGACCGGGCACTTCGGGTCGGCAATCTCCGCGAGCCCGCGCCCCTGAGTCCCGGCATCGGAACTCGACAGCTTCTTGAGCGTCGCCAGGCGTCGCCTCAGAACCGCGTCGAGGAGGACGGCCGTGGCGAGCTGGCTGCTCGTCTGCTGGAGTTCCATCTTCGAGAGCCCGACGCTGTGCGGCTGGCAGAAGCTCAGGCCCTTGTCCATCTCGGCCCGGAGTCCCCGATCGGTCGCTCCTTCGCGGGCCAGTCCGCGCAGAGCGGCGAACGAGGATTCCTGGCGAGCGTCGCAGATCGGGCAGCGGCCGCGCTCCAGCGCCTCGGCCAGCCGGATCTCCTCGAAGTCCCGGGCCGGCAGCCTGGCCGACTGCGCGCTCATCGGACGGTCCTCGCGTGGGGTCGCGTCATTGGGCAAGCCTAGCGCTCCCGGCTCCGCTCATCAGGCGCGCCGCGTCATTGCCGCGTACGTGACCGCAAACCCGAGGACGCACCACACGGCCAGGGTAAGGAAGGCACCGGGCGGCAGCGGGAACTCGTTCGGCGCGATCGTGCCACGGGTCACCTCGCCCATCGCCTGGATCGGGAGCAGCCGATGGATCGTCTCGAGCCAGGCCGGCAGCTTCTCGGGCAGAAACGTGAGGGGCGAGAACATGAATACGAAGACGACGAGCGCCTGGGTAATGATGACCGTGAGCATGTACGGCAGGACGGATGCCAGGGCGTAGCCGACACAGGTCGCCGTGAGGGCCACCATCAGAACGGCCGGAACGACGAGCGGGCTGACCTGCAGATCAAGGCCGAACCGCCAGGCTCCGACGAGCACACCGAGCACGACGCCCGGGACGACGATGGCCAGCCAAACGGTGAGATCGGCCACCAGGTAGGCAAGACGCGGAACTGGCAACGAACGCATATAGGCCAGGCTGCCCTCCGTCTTCGCCTCACCGACGGTTTGGGGCAGGGCGACGAGCCCGACCGAAACCATTGAGATCGCCGGGGCGCCGGTGGCGATCAAGTAGATGGTCACCCGGTCCAGGCTTGGGAACAGAAGCGGATAGCCGAGGACGATGCCGAGCGAGAAGAGAGTCTGGACCGCCATCATCAGCGGCAGATAGGCCTTCTTGCGCAGGGCCTGCCAGGTCACGAGCAACCGATAGCTACGCAGCGCTTGCATCGAAGCTTTCCTCCATCTCGGTCGGTCGGACCTCCAGACCACCGACCAGCGCGACATAAACGTCTTCCAGGGTCGCCGGTCCCAGGGTGAACTCCTCGACAGTTCCGGCCCGTTGCAGCGACTCGGCCCAGGCCACGGCCGGCCCGGCCGCGTCGGTCGGGAGGCCGACCATCAGCCGATTGCCGACCGGCACGACCGGACGACCGAATGGCGAGACGGGCAGCTCCGGCGCTTGCGGGTCGATCACAAGCTCCAGCCGAAGCTCAGCGCCCAGACCCGCCTTGAGCTCCGCCGGCGTCCCCCCGGCGATTACCAGGCCGCCGTCCAGGATGGCGAGGCGATCCACCGAACGCTCCGCCTCCACGACGTTGTGCGTCACCAGGAGAACGGCCGCGCCTTCGTCCGCCAGAGCCCGAACCTGCTGCCACAGCAGCCGACGGCGGACCGGGTCGACATCGTTGGTCGGTTCATCGAGCATGACCAGCCGGCCGGGCGCAACCGCGGCCATGGCGAACGCCACCAGGCGCTTCACGCCGCCGGACAGCCGCGCGGCGTCGATGTCGAGCCACTCCCCGAGCTCGAGGGCGTCGACCAGCCGAGCGCGCCGGCGGCGGACGTCCGCCTTCGATGCGCCGCGGAGCTGTCCGACCAGCTCGACGGCCTGGCGGGGCGTGAGACCGTCGATCGGGACCTGCGATTGAGCCTGGAAGCTACACAGGCGGCGGGCCAGGCCCGGGTCGGCGACCATGTCGGCGCCGTCGATGCGGATCGAGCCTGCAGTCGGCTTCAGGAGACCGACGACCTGATTGACGAGAGTCGTCTTGCCGGCGCCGTTGTGGCCGAGCAGGCCGAAGACCTCGCCCGATTCGATCGAGAGGTCGATCCCGCCGTTCGCCCGCACGCCCGTCCGGTACACCTTGGTCAGATTTTCGATTTCCAGCAACACTGTTTCCCTCCGTTTCGCCACACGAACGCCGGCCGCACTTCCCGTTTCTGGCAACACCTGTCCAGGCCCGGGCCCGCGACGGGCCAGGGACGGCACCGATGAAGTGAATGAACTGTCGGCGGCACCAAGCCGCGTCATCACTCGATGACTATCCTTACCTCGTCGCCGTCGTCGGAGACCTCCAGGATCGGCCCGGTCATGCCGCTCTGGATGGCCTCGACGATGCGAGACCGGTGGTCCGGCGACAGGCCGGGCACCTGATCGATCGCGAACCCCGCCGCAGCCAGCGGGATCTGGATGTTGATCAACTGGCGGCCGTTCTCGGCCACATAGACGCGCAGCCTTCGATCTGCCAGGAGATGTTGCGCCGGGCCCGGTCGACGTCCCCCGTCGCGACCGCTTTCGCGAGGGTCGGCCCCTCCGGCGCCCGTCCCGGCTCCCGAATTCGCCCCGGCGCCGATGCCTCGCGCGTCCGTGTGGGCCTTCTCCTCGAGAGCGGTGACGATCGGTGCCGCTTCCTCGGCCGTGATCCGACCCTCCGACACGAGGCGCAGCACCGCCTCCAGTTCGCCCGACATGGCGCTACCTCCCCGCCCGCTCGAGCCGAGCGGCGGCTTCATCGACCCCGATCTCGCCGCGTTCGAGGGCCTGCAGGACGGCCAGCTCCTCGTCGCCCGCCAGTTCGTCGTGTTCCTGCTCGACCAATTCTTCGGCCGTGTCGTTGGGGTTCCAGCTTTCGGCCTGGTCTTCGGCCGCCGCCGTCTCGGCCGCCGCCGTCTCGGCCGCCGCCGTCTCGGCCGCCGCCGTCTCGGCCGCCGCCGTCTCGGCCGCCGCCGTCTCGGCCGCCGCCGTCTCGGCCGGCGTCGGAGGTGCCGGTGTCTCGACAGTCTCCGCCGGGGTCGCGCCGGCCTGAGTGCCGGGTACAGTCGGCGCACCGTCGGCGGCCGACGCAGAGGCCGGCGCGGCGGCGGCATGTGAAGCCTCCGCCGGTCCGGCAGCCTGGACGGCTACGACGTCCGACGGTCTGGGCGCAAGGAGTCGAAGCGAGCCAGAGGTCGAGTTGACCCGGAGGCGGGCGCGTCCGTCGCCGCAGATTGCCCTCCAGAACCCGCGCGAGCCCTCGACACGGTGCTCCACCTCGGAATGCACCGAACCCGAAACGGTCCTGAGCTCGACGGTCACCCCGGACAGTGGCGTCAGATCCACGCTGCCGGAGATGGACTCGGCGCGGTGATCGCCGGCGGCGTCCAGCGCTCCGACGATCGTCATGCTGCCGCTTGTGGTGGACAGGCTCAGGCTGTGGAAGAGGCCGCCGCGGGCCCGGATACCGCCGGAGATCGTGCTGGCCCGCAGGCGCAGCGCCGTTCCTCCGTCGAGAGTGATTCCACCCGAAATCGTCCCCGCCTCGACGAGCCCCCCGAGGCTCCACAGGCGGATGTCGCCGGAGACGGTCCGGTACTTCTGATCGCCGACCAGGTTCATCGCCTCGACCGAACCACTCATCGTCTCGAAACGCAGCTTCGCGCCCCATGGCACTTCCACCGCGATGTCCGCGCTGACGCGAGCACCGCCCAGGAGCCATGCCAGACCCGTGGACAGGCGCCGTTCCGGCGTCTCGATCTCCAGCGAGCCCGTCCCGCGCTCGATGGCCACCCTTCCACTTTCGAGGGCACGTTCCGCGGCCGCGTGGTCCGCCGCGCGAATGCGGTAGGTCACGGTCACACGAACATCTTCGCCGTCGATGCCTCGGACGCGAAGAGTGCCGGTCACGGTCTTCACAGAAAGGCGCCCCGCGGGTCCCAACCGATGGGTTAGCGTCTCGCGCCGCTCCAGCGTTCCCATCCCCTACTCCTTCCGAGAACGGATCAGGGCCGCGGCCTCGTCCGCCGTGATCTCATGTCGAGCCAGCCGCTCCAGCACATCGCGGCGCAGCCCGGTCGTCTCAGCGCGTCCCGAACCGTCATCGGAGCCGTCTTCGACGAAGGCGCCGTCCGCCAGGCCGAGCGCCCGAACGAGGGCGTCGATCCTTGCGCGGACCGTCGGGTACGACAGCTTGAGTTCGCGCTCGAGTTCCTTGAGGTTGCCACGAGCGCGCAGGAAGCTCTCGAGGAGAGCCAGCTGCTCGCGGCTGAGGCGCCCGAAGCGGCCGACGCTGAAGTCGCCCTCTATCGAGGTCCCGCAGCCCCGGCACTGCAGTCGGGTCACGGATAACTCGCTCGAGCAGACGGGACAGGTCGAGATTACGTCGCGTGCCATCGTTCCTTCACTCCTGAGGCCACGGCCGGCGCGATGACCGGGCTGGACCTTGTGGTTGCCACTATGTCACTTGGACTTTCTATTTGTCAATGCTGCATTGCCAGTTTCGTATTCCAGGCGCACCAATACTGAAACATGTTGCCTGGTCCGGCCGACGCGGCGGCGAGAAGACTTCCTCGGAGCGTGGGCTATCGATTCAAGCGGCGGGATCCGTCTCGCCCGGGGGTATAGATTCGACGTGGTGGCGCGGCCTGCGCCTTCGATCGCCTGGAGACTCAATGGCTCGTCGGGTGTACATCTTCGAAAACCCGGATCGCTTCGTCGCCGCGGCGGTCGGCCAGCCGGGCAGCCGCGCTTTCTACCTGCAGGCTCGAGAGGGCACTCGCGTCATCACTGTCGCTCTCGAGAAGGTCCAGGTCGCGCTCCTGGCCGAGCGGCTGACGGAGATGCTCGCCGAGGTTCGCAGTCGCGGCGCGGATGTGCCCGACGAGCCGCCCGCCGCCGAGGTCGATCGTGCGCCACTGGAAGAGCCGCTGGTCGAGACGTTCCGGGTGGGCACGATGGCGATCGTCTGGGACGGCGACGATGAAAGCGTCGTCGTGGAGGCCCGCCAGATAGCCGACGACGAGGACGAGATCGACGAGATCGACGAGATCGACGAGGTAGACGAGGCCGACGAGGCCAACGAGGCCGCGACGGAAGTCTCCGACGAGGACAGTGACCTGATGCGGGTGCATCTGGAGCCGCGCCAGGCGCTTGCCTTCGCCGCTCGCGCACTCGAGGTCGTCGCCGCCGGTCGCCCGCCATGCCCGTTCTGCGGGCAGCCGCTCAACCCCGAAGGACACATCTGCGCCCGCCGAAACGGCTACATGCACTGAGGGCGCAATGGCCGAACCGAAGTCAGTGGACAACACCGAGCCCGGCGCCCCGCGCCTGACGCGCGAAGAGATGGAAGCAGCGGCCCTCGAAGGTCGGCAGGTCGCTGGGCCACTCGATCGGGACGTGGCCTTGCGCATCCTCCGGGAAGGCGAGCTCACGGTGGTCGGCCGGCTGCTCTCGGCCTCGAACGCCACGTTCTTCGGACTGGTCGAGGAGCGCACACCGGACGACCGGCCCGGAATCGTCGCCAGCTGCGTCTACAAACCGATCCGCGGCGAGCGACCGCTGACCGACTTCCCGGACGGCACGCTGGCCTGCCGCGAGGTGGCCGCTCACACCGTGTCCGAGGCCAGCGGCTGGGATGTCATCCCGCCGACGGTCATGCGCGACGGCCCCTTCGGCCGGGGCATGGTCCAGCTCTGGATGGAGGTCGATGAGTCGGTCGACGTCACGGAGATCGTCGACGACGACCTTCCGGCTCTGCGCAGGATCGCGGTTCTGGACGCGGTCCTGAACAACGCAGATCGCAAGGGCGGGCATCTGCTGCCACTCCCCGACGGGCGGATTCTCGGCGTTGACAACGGCCTCTGCTTCGCCGTCGCGCCGAAGCTTCGGACGGTCCTGTGGCGCTGGCGAGGTCAGCCGCTGAACGACGACGAGGTGGAGGTCCTGTTGCGCCTTCGCAAGGACCTCGGAGTCGGGCTCGGCGACCGGCTGCGCGACTTGCTGTCGCCTCAGGAGGTTCTCGCCACTGCGCGCCGAATCGATGCCCTCCTCGAGCAGAAGCTGTTCCCTATGCCCGACCGGAACCGGCCCGTCATACCCTGGCCGCCTTTCTGAGTCGGCTCACCCCATCGCCGGTCGGAGCTCCGGTCTAAAGAGCCGGGGCCGGGCGAGATGTGAGGGGGTGTCATGCGGGGCAGGTCCGCCGCGGCCGCACGAAGAAGGCTCGCATTCGGCACAATCGCGTCGGGACAGAACACACTCGCCGCAGGAGGCCAGCCGGTGCCCGGCTACTTCGGAACTCGAACGCGCATTCTCGCCAGCGTCGCCGTCGCTGCAAGCCTGGGCGCGCTCGCCGGGCGTTCCTTCGCCCTGTCTCCAGTCGCGGTCTTCGCGGTTTCGGGCATTGCGCTGGCCGGGCTGGCGGCGATGGTCGGCGAAGGCACGGATCAACTGAGCCACCGCTTCGGCCCGGGTGCCACAGGCGTGCTCCAGTCGGCGCTCGGCAACCTGCCCGAGTTCTTCATCGGCGTCTTCGCGCTGCGGGCAGGTCTGGTCGACGTCGTCCGGTCGGCACTCATAGGTTCGATCCTGGCCAACACTTTGCTGGTCCTGGGACTCGCCTTCATCGCCGGCGGTTTGCGCCACGGCGCTCAGAAATTCGGCGGGGGCCAGACTCGCACGATGTCGACCCTGCTCCTGCTGGCGGTCGCCGCCATGGCCATCCCGACGATCGCGTCCGCCCCCGGCGGACCGGACCGCGGCCACGAGACGGAGATCTCGGTCATCGTCTCTCTAGTGCTGCTGGTCGTATTCGCAGCCAGCATCCCGTTCTCTCTCAGCAAGCGCGGACCGGTTGTCGGCGCGGAGCAAGATGTCGTCCTCCCGGACGCAATTTGGCCCATCGGTCTCGCGGTCGCGGTCCTTCTGGCGGCCGGCATCGGCGCCGCGTTCGTGTCCGACTGGTTCGTCGAGGCACTCCAGCCGGCAATGGCCACGCTCGGGATGTCCCAGTCGTTCGCCGGCCTGGTGGTCGTCGCGATTGCGGGCAACGCAGTCGAGAATGTCGTCGGGGTTCAAGCCATGCTCGCGAACAAGGGCGACCTGGCGATCAGCATCATCCTGAATTCGAGCCTCCAGGTCGCACTCGCCCTGACGCCGATCCTGGTGCTCGGCAGCCTGCTACTGGGGGGCGCGACTCTGACACTCGTGGTATCGCCGCTGCTAATGGCGTCGCTTGCCTTGGCGACCTTGCTAGCGGCGTTCGTGGTGATCGACGGCGAGTCCACTTGGCTCGAAGGGCTGGCACTTGTCGGGCTGTACGTCATCGTGGCCGCCAGCGTCTGGTGGGGCGGGCCAATCCCGGCCTGATCGCAGGCCCGGCGGCTGGCGACAACGGCGGCTGGCGACAGGGCGGCTCGATTCCCGGTGAATCGCTCCGCTAGACTCACTCGCCGTGGACCACGCACCGCCGACCCCGATCGACACTACGCCAGCACCTGCAGGATCCAGGCGTCGCTCGCTGTCCTCGCTGCCTGGACGCGCTACCTACGAGGCTCTCTGGCAGGTCTTCGCCGTCAGCCTCCTCCTCGTGGTCGGAGTGCAGGTTGCGGCGAGCGTTCTGGCCCAAATCCAGTTCGGCTGGTGGCCCGCGTACGACACCAACGCCTACTGGCTGGCGGCCTCTCACCTACTGCACGGACAGCCGCTCTACCAGGAATCGGTCATCACGGGGAGCGGCATCTACAAGTACCCGCCGATCTTCGCTCAGCTCGCAATCCCCATCGCGCTGGTTCCCGAGACGTTCGTCGACTGGGCCTGGCGAATCGTCGGCACGATGTGTCTGCGTTACCTGTGCGGGTCCTGGCGGCTAACGCTGTTAGCGTCGCTGCAATGGCCGATCTGGTTGGAGTTCTCTTTCGGAAACGTGACGTTCGAGCTCGCGGCGGTCTGCCTTTTCGCGCTGAGGGATCGGCGAGGTGCGTATCTGTTGCCATGGTGTGCGGCGCTCAAGGTCGGCCCGGGCCTGCTCATCCCATATCTGTGGCTGACGAAACCCGACTACCGCCGACCGCTGGCGGTCGGGTGTGCTGTGTTTGCGGCGGCCTGCGCCGTCTCGGCCGCGCTGGGGGCGGGACTGTGGGTCGACTACCTCGGCACCTTCGTCTGGGAAGCGGCGTCGGACCTGCAGGCCTGGTTCGTCGTGGCTGTCGTCCCGAACCACGGAGGTCTGGACTTCGCGATCCGACTTGCCATCGCCTCGGTAGCCGTGCTCCTGGCAATACGTTGGCGGGCAGACTGGCTGGCCTTCGTCGCCGCGGTGGCAACCATGCCCATCCTCACTCTCACGCGCCTCGGAGTGCTCGTGGGCCTGTGGCCGCTCTGGCTACAGGGCAAGGCCGAAGCGTGGCGGCGAAGAGGCGGCAGAGTCAGCCAGGCCGCCTCGGAAGGGCTCGTCCGTCTTGGGATGCTGCCACCGTTGGAGAACGGCGGGGTCTGATCGACCTCGCGGGACGCCGCCTCTCGCTGTCCGCCCGGTCGTGACGTCCGCCGGACGCGAGGCCGGCGGAGGCCCGCGTCAGCCCCGCGGACCTGCTCGCCGTTTCTCGCGCCAGGAGGCGTCCCCGATGCGCTGTGCGACGAGCGGCCAGGCGCCGACCAGCCCCACGTCATCGCCGAGCTGCGCCGGCACGATCCTCACCCGAGCGGCTGGCGCTCGAAAGGCCGTGGCCTCGACGGCTGCCCGCGCCGTTCCCAGCCAGCGCTCGCCCTGGCGCTCGGCCAGCGTCCCGCCCACCACGATCAGCTCGGGGTTGAAGGCGTTGACCCAACCGACGCAGGCCACGGCAAAGGCCTGGCGGGCTCGGCGCATCAGCAGCTCGCACGCCCGATCCCCGGCCACCTCGCCCTCGGCAACGTCTCGGGCGGTCAGCGGGGCAAGATCGGCGCGGGCCTGCAGAAACTCCGATCGGCCGCGCGCGACCTCGTCCTGAGCTTGGGCGGCCAGTCCGGCCCCGGCGGCTATGCCCTCCAGGTGGCCCCTTCCACCGCAACCACATGGCGGCCCGTCGGACATCATCAGCGTCACGTGACCCAGCTCCCCCGCCGTGCCGTCGGGTCCCAGCATTAGGCAGCCGTTGTGTACGACGGCCCCGCCCAGACCCGTCGAGACGGTCACGTACAGAAAGTCGCGACAGTTTCGGGCAGCTCCCAGCCAGTTCTCCGCGAGCGCGGCGACGTTGGTATCGCGCTCCAGAAAGGCAAGCAGACCCAGGCGTTCTTCGAGCTCGTCGGCGAGCGGCGCGTCGCGCAGGCACGCTACGTTCGGAGGATCCGTCACGAGGCCTCGCCACGGATCGACGGGTCCCATGGAGGAGACCCCGATGGCTGCCACCCGCGCACGAATCTCGGCGGGCAGGCCGTCGGCCACTCCGCGGAGAAGGTCGGCGCAGGTCCGATAGATTGCCTCGGCGCCATCCGCGACCGGTGTCGGGCCCGCACAGCGCCCCAACCGCGTCCCGTCGGGAAGTATCGCGGCCGCTCGGATCTGAGTGCCGCCGATGTCGAGGGCCAGCACGACCATCTCGGCCGGACCGGGCTGGGAGCCTTCTCTCATGGCTCAGATCTCGCCCTGGGGCTCTGTGGGCTGCGCCACGGGGAGACCGGTTTCCGGGAGATCGTCGGGCGAGCGGCTCGCGCGCCTCAGTCGTCCCGAGACCCGGGCCCGATACCGGCCACGGCCTTCCGGCACGTCCGCTCCGTTCCCGGTCGCGTCTGGGTAGAGCTCGTGCAGGGTCACGTTCAGCGCTGCCGCCACGGGAACGGCCAGCAGACCGCCGAGAACGCCCCAGGCGCTCAACCCGACAAGGACGGCGAAGATGGTCACGACCGGATGGAGATGGACGGCCCGGCCAATGACCAGCGGCATGACGATCTGGTCCTCGATCTGGCGTACAACCAGGTAGACCACGAGCACGATGATCGTGGTGTCCGTGCCACGAGTTGCGAAGGCTACAGTCCCCGCCAGCGCGGCGGCGATGACCGGCCCCACGAGCGGGATGATCTCCAGCACGCCGCTCAGCATCGAGAGTGCCAGCGCATAGGGCACGTGGATGATGGGGCCCAGGATCACGTAGAGCACCGCCGCCACGAGCCCGATGAGCAGTATCTGGCCGCGCAGCCAGCGACCCAGGACGACGTGGATGCGGTGAGCGATCCTCAGCGCATCGGCCCGCTGCGAGCGATCCAGGAAGCGCAGCGCGAACTGCCCGAACCGCCGCCCGTCGAGCAGGAAGTAGAAGGTCACGATCAGGGCGAGGATCGCCTGGAGAGCCACGGCCACGGCCTGCTCCGCCATGTGGATCGCATCCGACGGAGTACTGACGAGCCCGAGCAAGGACGATCGGATCTGATCGGCGACATCCTTGACGTTGTATGTATTGCCGGCGACGACGACGCGGTCGCCGAAGACCTTGCTCAGTGCCGTTGCGATCACATCCTGGCCGCTCGAAGACAGGTACCTGATCTCCGATCCGGCCTGCTCGGCAGCTGCGACCGCCACCACGGCGAACAGGCCCAGAACGAGCACGTAGCCGGCGCCGATGACCAGCGCGCGAGGTGCGTGCGTCTTGTCCTGCACAGCCGAAACAACCGGCGAGAAGGCATATGCGAGAACGGCCGCGACGACGAAGGGCCCGACGATTCCACGCGCCAGCCAGAGGACGAGCAGCACGGCAACGCCGAGCGCGAGCAGTCTCCCCCGCCCACCGAAGAGGCCCGGGGAAGGCAGGGGCGCCTTCTCGACGGCGTCGCCTTCCACGCCATCCCGGACGAACGCATCGTCCCCGAGGCCCGCTGGAGAACTCATCGTCGGTCCACCATAGTCACCTGTTAACCCCTCCGAATTGTGACATGTCCGACGAGTTCGGCGGCCCGCCCAAAGCCGTCCCGCGTGAGGCCGCAGCCGGTTCGATGCTACCCTCAGATCATGGAAAAGGACGACCAGGCGACCGGCGACGGCGGCGTCGCCATGCCCGAGAAGCCTGGAAAGGAAGCGCCCGAGGAACCGCCGCCGCCGGATTCCGAGAGCCTCGCGGGTACCATCGTGAGCCATCTCCAATCGGTCGCCGAGCCGATGGCCAACGTCGGTGGGGCGATGGCCAGCGCTCTCGGAACCATGATCGGGGCTGCCGGCCAGGCCATGTCGGGCCCTGCCGACCTTGCCGGGCGAATCCACCGGGCCGTCTCGCCGGATCCGCTGGCCAACCTTTATGAACTCTACCCGGAGGCCCGTTCGGCATCGCCACGCGAACTCGGGCTGCGCTTCGTTCCACTGGAGGAGATCCGCGGTACTGCCGTGGCCGGTTACGCCCAGCGCGGCACCGACTTCCTCCCGCTGCGGCAGTATCGCGGCGAGAACTGGCACGGTCGCTGGCAGAGGATTCTGGATGCCAACCAACGTCTGCAACCACTACCGCCGGTCGACCTTGTGAAGTTTGGGCCCGACTACTGGGTCGTCGACGGCCACAACCGCGTGGCGGCGGCCCTTTCCTACAAAGGTGCCGGTCTGGATGCGATGGTCACCGAGCTCGTACCGCTCGACGGCCAGGCCAGCGAGCGCCCAACGCATCTGCTGTCGCTCATTGGCGAGTCGCGCGAACTGCGGGCCGCGGCGGAAGGCCATCGACCGGCGATCGAGATGCGCTACGCGGAGCAAGGCTCGGCCGTGGAGCCCGACGCCTCGGAGGAGCCTGACGGGCCCAGAGAAGGCCGCACATGACGCGGCACCTGTCGCTCGAGTGGCCCGACGCGGCACCCTTTCGGGATCGCGGCGGCATGCCGATTCGGATTCTGGCCGTCTCCGACCAGTTCGAACACGCCCTCGAGGACGATCGCAGTCGCCGCGCCGTAGGTCCGATAGACCTCATCATCGGCTGCGGCGACCTCGACTGCGACGACCTCTCGTTCCTGGCCGACGGCTTCAACGCTCCGATCGTCTATGTCCTCGGCAACCACGACGCCAGTGCCAGATGGGAAGCCTGCAGCGCCTACTGCCCCGACGCGATCACGACGACGGCAGCGCACTACGAGGCCGGGCTGGCGATCGTGGGCCTGACCTGGCCGGGACGGCGGGGACCCGGAGCTCCCCGGAGCGAACTGGGGGCCTGGTCGCAAGCTCTCCGGCTGGCTCTGCGCAGACTGGGTCGAGCCGAGCCACTGATCCTCATCAGCCACGTTCCCCCGCTGGGCGCGGGCGACATAGCCAGCCCCGCCGGATACCATCGCGGCTTCCGAGGCTACTCGTGGCTGATGCGCCGCCTCCGGCCGCCGCTGTGGCTCCACGGCCATACGCCCCTGGCCGCGATGTCCGACTGGCATATTCAGAAGGGGCCGACGATGCTCGTCAACGTGACCGGCGCCGTGATCATCGAGATCTGGGCGCCAGGTTCCTGGGCGGCGTCCCTGACCGATGGTGGGGAAAGCCTCCAGCCGGGGTAAGACGAGCTACAGAGAGCGCGGGTCGGGAGCGTCGGGGTCCACACCCAGCTCGCGCATCGCGACCGCGACTTCCCCGCCCGAGAGCCGCCCTGCCCGAGCCAGCCCCACCATTGCGGCCGCTGCGATGTGCGGCGGATCGATCTCGAAGAGCCGGCGCAGTGGTTCGCGAGCATCGGAGCGGCCAAAGCCATCGGTGCCCAGAACGAGGCGGTTCGCAGGCAGCCATGGGGCCACCAGATCTGGGTATGTCCGGATCCAGTCCGTGGCGATGACCACCGGCCCGCCGTCGGGCAGAACTTCGGCGATGAGCGGCACGCGCGGGTCCGCTTCGGGGTGGAGCCTGTTCCAGCGATCGACCGCGAGGCCGTCGGCGCGAAGCTGCTGGAACGATGTGGCGCTGTATACCTCGGCGGCGATACCGCGCTCTGCGAGGACCTGCCGGGCGGCGACGACCTGCTGCAGGATCGAGCCGCTGCCGACGAGCCTGACCGGGAGCGCGTCCGCCTTCGCGCCCGGTTTCGAGCCCGCCCTGGTCCGAGCTAGCGTACCTGTGGCGCCGCGGGCGTCCTTGCCGAGGTCGGGCGCCGCGAGGAGCCGGTAGATGCCGCGCACGATCTGTTCGTCCGTCAGGTCGGCCGCCCGTTTGGGCATCGAGTAATTCTCGTTGTAGAGCGTGATGTAGTAGTAGACATCGGGCGACGCGCCGTCGCTTGCGCCGCGGACGAACATGCGGTCGATCCCCTCGCGAACGATGGCCGCCAGCTCGTATGCGTAGGCCGGGTCGTAGGCGCGGATGTTCGGGACGACCGAGGCGAGCACGTGCGAATGCCCGTCGTCGTGCTGGAGTCCCTCACCCATGAGCGTCGTCCGACCGGCAGTGGCCCCCATGACGAAGCCGCGTCCACGCTCGTCGGCGAGTGCCCAGAACTGGTCGCCGGTGCGCTGGAAGCCGAACATCGAGTAGAAGATGTAGAACGGGATGAGGCTCAGGCCGTGAGTGGCATAGGCCGTTGCGGCGGCCTGGAGGGAGGCGACGGAGCCGGCTTCGGTGATCCCTTCTTCAAGCACCTGCCCATTCGTCGCTTCGCGGTAGCTCAGCACCAGATCGGAATCGACCGGCTCGTAGCGCTGGCCCAGCGAGGCATAGATGCCCACTTCCTTGAAGAGCGGGTCCAGGCCGAAGGTGCGCGCTTCATCGGGGACGATCGGCACGACGCGCGGCCCAATCTCCGGGTCGCGGATCAGATTGCGCAGCAGCCGCCCGAAGGCCATCGTGGTGCTGACCGCCATCTCGGAGCCGGATGCGAACTCAGCGTCGACCTCGGGACGTGGCGCCGGCAGCGGTCTGGCTCGCACGACGCGGCGCGGCACGAACCCACCCAGGGCCTGGCGCCGCTCGACCATGTAACGGATCTCGTCCGCGTCCGGTCCGGGATGGTAGTACGGCGCTTCCTTGAGCTTCGAATCCGGGATCGGAAGCTCGAGCCGGTCGCGGAAGATCCGCAGCTCGGCCTCCGAGAGCTTCTTGGCCTGGTGGGTGATGTTGCGCCCTTCCACGCCGGGGCCGAGGGCCCAACCCTTGATCGTCTTTGCCAGAACCACGGTCGGGGCGCCGTGGTATTCGGTCGCGGCCCGGTAGGCGGCATAAACCTTCCGATAGTCGTGCCCGCCTCGGCGCAGCCTGGCCAGCTCGTCGTCGCTCAGGTTCTCCACCAGGCCGCGCAACCGCGCGTCCGGGCCGAAGAAATGCTCTCGGATGTAGGCCCCGCCGGCGACCGAGAACTTCTGGAAATCGCCGTCGAGGAGCTCGTTCATCTTGTTGACCAGCACGCCGTCGACGTCGCGGGCGAGGAGATCGTCCCATTCGCGGCCCCAGATGACCTTCACGACGTTCCAGCCGGCGCCGCGGAACAGACCTTCGAGCTCCTGGATGATCTTGCCGTTGCCGCGAACCGGCCCGTCGAGACGCTGCAGGTTGCAGTTGATGACGAACGTCAGGTTGTCGAGGCCCTCGCGGGCTGCAAGCGAAATGCCTGCCAGCGCCTCCGGCTCGTCCATCTCGCCGTCGCCGAGGAAAGCCCAGACTCGGCTGGCCGAGGTGTCGGCCAGGCCTCGATTGGCGAGGTAGCGATTGAGTCGGGCCTGATACACGGCGGCCAGCGGGCCCAGACCCATCGATACGGTTGGAAACTCCCAGAAATCCGGGAGCGTCCGCGGATGCGGGTAGCTCGGCAACCCGACACCACCCGACAGGGCCTCCTGGCGGAAGTGGTCCAGATTCTCTTCGCTGAGTCGTCCTTCGAGGAACGCCCGGGCGTAGATGCCCGGAGCCGCGTGGCCCTGGAAGAAGATCTGGTCGCCTGAGCCGCCGCCGTCCTTGCCGTGGAAGAAGTGGTTGAAGGCGACTTCGTACAGCGTCGCGGCGCTGGCGTACGTGGCCAGGTGCCCACCGATTCCTGTGAACCGGTCGTTGGCCCGCATCACCATGGCCACCGCATTCCAACGGATCAACCGCCGGATGCGGTGCTCCAGCTCCTCATCGCCGGGGAAGAAGGGCTCCTGCTCCGGGCTGATTGTGTTGATGTAGCGGGTCTGGGTCAGCGGGGGCAGTCCGACGTGCAACTGTCGGGAGCGCTTGAGGAGCTTGTACAGGACGAATCGGGCACGCTCGTCGCCCTCCTGGGAATGGATCTGGTCGAGCGCGTCGAGCCATTCCTGCGTCTCGGCAGGATCCGTGTCGGGCAACTGCTGCTTGAACTGGTCGAAGTACATGGTCGGCTGTGTCTCCGGACCGTAGCGGCGGAGAAGGTGTCCGCCCGCGATGGACCCAAACGGCAGCGTAGCCGATTGGACGAGTGGCGTCGTTCGGGTAGGTCGCCGGACCGTAGGCGAGAACACAAGGGCGCCGATCTTGACCTCGCCAAATGCTCCTCGCCCTGAGTCCGGAATCGGCTCAAAGTAATGAGGTACCCTCGACCATGAACGAACGCGCCGGATCGATTGGCCGCTGCCACGAGGAGAGGGCTGTTGAGCGCTCAACCGTTGGTCCTCGTCGCCGACGACGAGCCACGAATCACCAAGCTGGTGTCTCTCGCGCTGAGTGCCGAAGGCTTTCGCGTGGTCACCGCCTCGGGTGGAGAGGAGGCTCTCCAGAAAGCCGAGGAGGTCAGACCCGACATCGTGCTGCTCGACATCGTCATGCCGGGCATGGACGGCATCGAGGTCATGCGCCAGCTACGCGAGCGGCGGCCGATTCCGGTGATCCTGCTGACCGCGAAGGGCTCTACCTCGGACAAGGCGAAGGGCCTGGATCTGGGGGCAGACGACTACGTGGCCAAGCCCTTCGACCTGGACGAGCTGGCGGCACGCGTCCGGGCCGTGCTCCGCAGGGCCCTCGGCGTGGCCCCAGGCGGTGGCATCGTGAGCTTCGACGACATTGAGATCGACCTGGAGCGGCGCATGGTCACTCGCGGGGGCGATCTCGTCCAGCTGTCACGTACCGAATGGCTGTTGCTTCAGCACCTGGCCACTAACGCTGGCAAAGTGGTGCTGCACACTGAGTTGCTGACGAAAGTCTGGGGGCCCGAGTATCGCGACGACTTGCAGTACCTGAGGGTTTGGGTCAGTCGCGTCCGGCGCAAACTCGGCTGCAAGCCGGGCGAGCCGGGCCGCATCAAGACGTTCCAGGGGATCGGATACCTGCTCGACGTGGACGGATCGAGAACCGACGGTGCCGGAGGAAATACCGGGCAGACGCCGGGCGACGCCGTTCCATATGGGCGAAGACGAGACAAGCGGCCCGGGGAGGGGGACCCAGGCCGCTTGCTTTAGTAGAAGACGCCCCGTCACCGGCGTCTCCGGGGTTTATGTCAGAAGAAAGATCACCGGACCGATCCTAACCTGCACCCCGTGCCGGATGCTATTCGCTTGGGGGCGCGACCGTTGCAGCCCCATTGCAGCGGGGGCGCTCGGCCGGTGCAGGCGGACGGTCCGTCGGTGCAGCGGTGGCGCTCCGCCCGACTCGGTTGCTGATCTCTCTGCATCTCTCGCTTGCACCTTCTGACGCCATCGCGTAAAAAGCCGGAGAGACGCGCGGTCCGGCCGCGCGCAGACGAGCCTCGGGGCTGGCCTTGGGCAGGAGGTCGAACAGGAGATGTCGGGCGGTTGGGAAGATTCGAATAGCGGCCAGTGGTCGGCTCTGGACACGAACACGCGTTACGGCCCCGAAGTTGGGCTGGTGATCGTGGATGTCCAGAACGACTTTGCCGACCCCGCCGGCAGCCTGTATGTCAACGGCGGGTCGGAAGTCGTGCCGTTGGTGAACGCAGAGGTCGCTCAAGCGCTGAAAGCCGGTGCCGTGGTCGTCTACACGCAAGACTGGCACCCGGCCCACACTCCCCACTTTGCCGCGGACGGCGGCATCTGGCCCACCCACTGCGTCCAGGGAACGTGGGGGGCGCAGTTGTATCCCGACCTTACGGTTCGCGGGCCGATCGTACGCAAGGGTACTCAAGGCGAAGACGGCTATTCGGGGTTCTCGATGCGGGAACCCGACGGCGGCCCTCCAATCCCGACTGAGCTCGATGGCACGCTCAGTCGTGGCGGCGTGCAGCGGATCGTCGTCTGCGGGCTTGCCACCGACTACTGCGTCCTGGCCACGGCCCTCGACGGCGTACGGCTGGGCTATCAGGTGGCCGTGCTTGCGGATGCGGTTCGCGCCGTCGATCTCACGCGGGGCGACGGCCAACGCGCCCTCGACGAGCTGGCAGCCGCGGGCGTGGTAGTGGTCGGCGATCGTACCGGAGCGCGGTGAAGCCGCGGTGCAGATCCACCTGGTCGACGCCACCTATGAGCTCTTCCGGGCCCACTACAGCCCGCGCCCTCCGGTCCTGGCACCCGACGGGCGTGACGTCGGGGCGGTCACCGGCCTGATCTACACCCTCCTGACGCTACTTCGCGATGAGGGCGCGACGCACGTCGGCTGCGCCACGGATCACGTCATTCGGTCCTTCCGCAACCGTCTCTACGACGGCTACAAGACCGATGCGGGCGTTCCGGCCGAACTGCTGGCGCAGTTTCCTCTGGCCGAGCGGGCGATGGAGGCGCTCGGAGTCGCCGTCTGGCCGATGGTCGAATTCGAGGCCGACGACGCGCTTGCGACCGCGGCCGCTCGATGGCAGGAGAGGCCCGGCGTGGAACGGATCTGGATTTGCACGCCGGACAAGGACCTGGCCCAATGCGTGCGTGGCGAACGGGTCGTCATGCGCGACCGGCGGCGCGAACGGACGATCGACGAGGCGGGCGTTCGGGAACGCTGGGGCGTTGCGCCTGAGTCGATCCCGGACTACCTCGCTCTGGTCGGCGACTCGGCCGACGGCTTCCCCGGACTGAAGGGCTGGGGGGCGCGGTCGGCGGCTGCGGTGCTGGCGCGGTTCGAGCACCTGGAGGCAATTCCGGCGGCCGTGGGCGACTGGCACGTGGACGTGCGGTCGGCGCCCGGCCTGTCGGTCACGCTGCGGGCCCACTGGGACGAGGCGTTGCTATACCGGCAGCTCGCGACACTTCGCCGGGACGTGCCGCTTCCTCAGACCGACCCGGAGGAACTGCGCTGGCGTGGAGCGCGGCGCGGACCATTCGCCGCTCTGTGCGACGAGCTCGGCGCGCGCGGATTGGCCGGACGCCCGCACCTCTGGCAGGACTGAGCCGCGGCGGCTTGGCAGCGCGGCGGCGAGGCGGCGAGGCGGCGAGGCCACGAGGCGGCCGCGAACCTACTTGAGCATCTCCAGCATCGCGGCATGGTGTCCCGGTGCCGCCGCGAGGCAGGACCACTTCTTGGCCGGCCGCGAGATGTCGAACCAGGGTCCGCCGTCCAGGCTCGTGACCGTCGCGCCGGCGCGCTCGGCGATCAGCCCGGCGGCGGCTACGTCCCAGGCGGATATTCCAGCGCCCTGCGCGTACACGTCGAAACGGCCGCAGGCCACGTAGGCAAGGGTCAGTGCCGCCGAACCCATGGAGCGATGGGCGCGAATGCTCTTGACCGCCTCGCGGCGTTTGCGAGCCGTGCCACGTCCCCCGACTGCCAGGGTGACGACCAGATCCTCGAGACGCTCCTTCCGGCCGACTCTGATGGGCACGCCGTTCCGCAACGGCGGTCCGTCGATCGCGCCGGCGAAGGTTTCGTCGCGCGTCGGGTCGTACACGACGCCCGCAACCGGCCTGCCGGCGGCAATCAGAGCGATCGAGATGCAGAAGAACGGGATCCCATTGGCGTAGTTGACGGTCCCGTCGAGCGGGTCGACGATCCAGACCCGGTCCGACTCCCCGTCGCCGGCGGCCGCCACCTCGCCGATTTCCTCGGCATAGAAGGCGTCGTTCGGGTATCGCTCCCGGACGGAATTCATCACCAGGGCTTCGCAGAGATGGTCGACTTCGGTTACGACGTCGCGCGGCCCCTTGGCCTCGATTCGTTCCAGTCGCTCATACCGATCCATCTGGATCTGGCCGGCCTTGTGACTCAGTTCGATAGCCAGTGCCAGCTCGGAGCCGAAGGCAACCGACCGGCCGAGCGTGCGCTCGTCGGCGGGGCCTTCCCCGGACGAAGCCGGCATCAGTCGGCGGTCCCGGCTTCGAGGGCGACTTCGATCATCCGCTCGATCGATCGGTTCAACTCATCGAGAGGCAGGTACGACTCTTCCGAGGTGACGTCTTCGGACAGTACGTCGCTCACGGTGAGGATGGTGGCGGCGGCCACTTCGGCGCCGGCCGCCCTCGCCCGCGCCGCGAGGTAGTACAGGACCGAGCTCTCCATTTCGAAGGCCAGGACGCCCCGGCTGCGCCATTTGGAGAAGTAGTCCGAGTCGGGGTTGTAGAAGACGTCGACCGTGGCCACCTGCCCGACATGCGGGCTCTGGCCGCGGCGCACGGCCGCGTCGACAAGCGACCTGACAAGGCCGAAGTCGGCCGTGGGCGCGTACGGGTCGCCGTGGAGGTAGGTTCTCGTGGCACCGTCCACCGGGGCTGCTGCCGCGGCGATCACGATGTCGCCGGTCTTGATGCCACGCCCAATGCCACCGCATGTCCCGACGCGGATCAGGCGGCGCGCGCCGAGTCGGAGGAGTTCCTCGACGACGATCGCTATGCTCGGGCCGCCCATGCCACTCGTCTGAACGCTGACAGGGACGCCGTGGTAGGTCCCCGTGTAACCGAGCAGGCCGCGATGCGACGTGACCTGATGGGCGGCTCCAGGGCCGCCGTCGAACTTCTCGGCGATCCAGGTGGCGCGATTGGGGTCGCCCGGGAGCAGCACGAGGGAGGCGTAGTCCCCGGCTTCGGCGCGAAGGTGGATTTGCGGCATCGGCTACTCCAGATGGGCCCTGTGGCTGGGACGGTGGCTCCTGGCTCGGCCGGATCTGGCCGGCGGTGCGATTACACGATTCTACGGGCTCGCGAGAATGCACCCAGGCGTCCGGCGCCAATTGCGGGTCCGAGGGTGGGGCTGGCGCCCCTCCCCTTCGCATCGAGTCTACGCCCGCCCGCCAACCCTCCACTTCACCGCGAATCACCGCGACCACCTGATCCATTTCGGCTCGACCGGAAGCCCGGCCCGCCAATCTGGATAACCGGCGTATTGACAAACGGCGAATGTGTCGATCCGAAGCAACGGAATCTCAAGCGCCGCAGGGCTGGTTAGGGCAGGTCGGGACCGAATCTGTGAGGTTAGGTGTGGACAAACGGTGGAGAACCTGGGCAACATGTGTGCGAGCGATATGGTCGAACGCCGAAATTCATCGTATGGTACCGACGTCCTAATGGTCGCCCGGTACGAGTAGCTCTTAGGACGGGCGCAGGTGCGCCAGGATGAGACACTCCTGACCCTCGTTGGCCGGTTCCGTCTCCCGGCCAAGGTGCCGCCGTGGAGGGTCGCAGGGCTAGGCGAGGAACCAGCGTGCGGTTCGTCAGAACTCGACAAGGGGCGGTGGAGCGGCTCCTGTGGACCCGCGACAGCCGACTTGTGTCGTTGTTGACGCAAGTGACTCCTGCAGCTCGTGTGATCGAGCTGGCGGGCTCGGGCTGGTGTCTTATCGCTACCGCTCAGGACCTCACGGAAGACGTCGTAGCTCCTCTGGCTAAGGATGCCGCCTGGGGTCTTGCGGACGTGGATTCCACCCAGCCCCCCGCCGAGCGCTACCTGGTGGCGCTTGGGTGTGCGGTTCAGATCTCGGGCTTTGGCGATCGCATCGGCATGGGCGAAACGCCGGAGATCACCAGCCGAAAGCTGATGTCGCTGTTCTTCGCCTGCCACGAGCACCATGTCGAATTCCAGCCGATCGCTGACCTCTCGACGTTGAAGGCGCACGAGTGGGAGTGCCTGTTCCGCCTGAGCCCCGGTATGGGATCCAAGACGATCAGCGACATCGTCGAAGCGGCGCTGAAGTCCGACCGCCCAGTGGACCTGGACAACTTCGTCGTCGAAGCTACGCTGGCTCGCATCGCCCAAGTGGCCGACACCGACCCCGCCGGAGGGCGAATGCGGTTCGGGGTGAATCTCCTGCCCGCCAGCCTGCTCGCCCCGTCGTTTGAGGCCGAGGTTCTGGCGGATAAGGTTCGATCGGTTGGCCTGTCGCCCCATCAGATCATCGTCGAGTGCACCGAGCAGCAGGCCTTCCACGACGTGCCCCGCCTCAAGAAGCAGGTCCGCGCCCTGCGCCGCCTCGGCTTCGGCTTTGCGATCGACGATGCCGGCGCCGGCTACGCGAGCTTCACGATAATCGCGGCCCTCGAGCCCACGATCATCAAGATCGACCGCGAAATCGTCCAGGGCATCGGCAACAAGGATGCCGAGGCAAAGAAGGCGCTGGTCGAGGCATTCGTCTCGTTCAGCCGCCGAATCGGAGCCAAGACCATCGCCGAGGGGATCGAGAACCGCCGCGACCTGATGGCACTCCAGGATCGCGAAGTGGATTTCGGCCAGGGCTATTTGCTCGGTCGATCGTCAGTGGTTCCTGTCCAGCCTCGACGTCTGCGCGACATGGACGACCTGACGCTGGTCGTCTCGAATGCGGCCGGCTGGGACGGCGCGGTCCGACCGCGAGTGGCCTCCGGTCCTTAGAGGGGCCGAATCCCGCCCGCGCAGAAGCAGCTCCCCGCGCGGCCCGCGGCGCTGAGCGCTACCATCGAGGCGATTGAGCCACTCACAGCGACGAGGCCGATGACTGCCCCCTACGCGACCGCACCGTGCTCCCCCACCCTGTCGGCATCTGCCCGCCGATTCCTCGAGGCGCCGCGATTCGCGATCGTGGCCACCCTGAACCGGGACGGCAGCCCGCACCAGGCGGTCATCTGGTACCGGCTCGATGGCGAGGTGATCGTCTTCAACAGCTGCGTCGGACGTCGCTGGCCCGACAACCTTCAACGTGACCGCCGGATGTCCTTCATCGTCGCCGACGCCTACGACTACATATACCTTCGCGGCGAGGTAGAGATCGACGACGATCCGGAAGTCGGTCAGGCGGTCATTGCCGACCTGACCCGGCGCTACGAGCCGGACGAGGCGGCCGCCGATGCGCAGATCGCCGGCTTCGCGGCCCAGCGCCGCGTGACCTTCAGGCTTCGCCCGAGGCGGGTGTTCGAGCATCTCTCGGGCGACTAGCGACTCGATCGGACCCTACAAGGAGACGAGATGGCGCAGGCGAAGATCGGCTACGCGGCGATGCTGGAGCAGTTCGGGCCCTCGGAGGTCCTGGACCTTTGCGCCCGAGCCGATGCCGCCGGCTTCTCCGGCGTGATGGCCGCAGACCACTTCCAGCCCTGGGTGCCGCGACAGGGCCAGGCGTCATTCGTGTGGGAGGTGCTGGCCGTGGCCGGGGCACGCACGCGGGGCGACCTGGGCCCCGGAGTGACCTGCCCGTCGTTTCGAATGCATCCGGCGATCGTCGCCCAGGCCGCGGCCACGCTGGAGGTCATGTACCCGGGGCGAACGTGGCTCGGCCTCGGGTCCGGCGAGGCCCTCAACGAGCACGTCGTTGCCGGCTACTGGCCGGAGGCGCCGGAGCGCATCAATCGCATGTTCGAAGCGATCGAGATAATCGCCAAGCTCTTCACCGGCAAAGATGTCAAGCACGACGGCCGCTTCTTCAAGATGGAGACCTGCCGCCTCTGGACGCTGCCGGAGAAGGCGCCTCCGATCTACATCGCCACGGCCGGCCCGGTGACGGCAAAGCGAACCGGGCAATTCGCGGACGGGATCATCACCGTCGGCGCGCCCGAGGAGAAGATCGACGGCATCTTCGCGAAGTTCGCCGAGGGAGCGCGTGAAGCCGGAAAGGACCCGGCCACGATGCCCAAGATCCTGCAACTCCATCTCTCCTGGGCCGAGACCGACGCGGACGCCGTCGCGAACGCGGTCATCGATTGGCCCAACGGCGGGATGCGTTTTCCAAAGCAGGACATCCGCTCGCCCAAGGACCTGGAGCAGATGGCGGCGCTCGTTCGGCCCGAGGACTTCACCGGCCGAATGCTCATGTCGGCCGACCCCGAGGTCCACCGGCGTGAGATCCAGAAGTTCCTCGACCTCGGCTTCGACCAGATATATCTGCACAACGCCGGCCGAAACCAGGCGGCCTGGATCGACCTCTTCGGCCGCGAGGTATTGCCCAAGCTCACCGCGTGACCACATAACCCGTGACCCCGTGACATCGCGGCCGGGGCACGATCCTCGTCGAAACCGAAGGCCCCGGCGGATGCCGGGGCCTTCGAGCGGTTCCGGAGAGCGGCTACATCACGAAGTAGCCGGTGACATCGAAGATCGCGTCGGCGGTCTTGCCCGAAGCGGCTGAGTACACGATCCCCAGAATGCCGTTTGTACCGAGGGGAACCGTGACACCCGTCGACCTCAGATCACCAACCGGGACGTTGAGCGTCGAGATTGACGGTGCATTGGTCACCGTCTTGGTCAACGCCAGGTAGCCTGCGGCTGTCTGCTTGGTGCACGACAACGTGCCCGTGACGGCCACGACACCGGTCGGGACGCTCCCGCGTCCGGTGACCTGGAACGAGACGCCGATATTCGCACGCAGTGAGCCCGGCAGACCCAGCTTGGTAGGCGTGTTGAGAATCCGGGCGGGTGTCAGAGGCACGTACATCGCGCCCGCTGTGCCCGGCACGAAGAAGCCGGTAACGTCGAAGATGACGTTGGTGGTCGCCCCGACCGCGGCCGTGTACGTGACCGACAGAATGCCGCCGGCGCCCAGTTTCACGGTGACGCTGGCCGACCGGGTGTCGCCCGTCGGGAAGTATATGGTGGCGGTCGTCGGAGCATTCAGCGCATCGGGGCCGAGCGAGAGGAAGCCGGCCTTGGTCTGACCGGTGACGGTCAGCGTCCCCGTAACGGCGATGGCAGAGGCCGGCACGAACTTGGTCGGGTCCGAAGCGTTGCGTCCCGTTACCTGGAAGTTCCGGTGCACACCAGCCGTGAGCCCGCCGGACATTCCGCCGTTCGTGCCGCGGGAGTCGAGGAGCCGATTGGGGGTCAAGGTCAGGTATGTCGAACCAGACGTGCCCGTTACGAAGTAGCCGGTCACGTCGAAGCTGACCTGGACCGTGTTGCCGGTGGTGGCGCCGCCGAAGGTGACCCACACCGCTCCGCCAGTTCCCAGGGGCACCGTCACGCCACTCGATCTGGAATCGCCCTTGGGGAAGTTGATGTTGACCGTGGCGACACCGGGGGCGTTGTTGGCCACGGTGGTGAGAGCGACCCAGCCTGCGGCCGTTGAGCCCGAGACCGAGAACACGCCGGTGACGGCGCTGGCGTTCGAAGGAACGTTCCGGGTCGGATCACTCGCAAACTTGCCGGTTACCTGGAAGGTGGCCGCGACATTGGCCTTGAGAGCGCTGGTGAGACCCAGGCCGGTCTTGCTATCGAGTATCCGGCTGGGCGTGAGCGCAACGAAGGTGGCGCCGACTCGCGGGATGACGCTCGTAGATGCGGTTGATGCCGCACCCGTGCCGATTGCATTCGTGGCGGTCACTTTGAAGGTGTAGGCAGTGTGATTCAGGAGGCCCGTCACGCGGCAAGTCAGGGTTCCTGTGGTGGTACAGGTCTTGCTGCTCGGCGTGCTGGTCACCTTGTACCCGGTTATCGCGCTTCCGCCGTCATCGGCGGGAGCGGTCCAGCGAACATCCGCCGCCGTGCTGAGCCCGACGCCGCTGACGGCCGTGGGGGCGCCGGGAACGGTCAGGGCAAGCGGCTTGACCACTGCAGATGGGAGGGAGGACGCGCCCGATCCCTTGGAGTTGTGGGCGGTCACCGTGAAGGTGTAGCTCGTGCCGGGCGTCAGCCCGGTCACAGTACATGTGAGCGGACCCGGCAGCGTCGGTGAGCAGGTGCGGCCGCCTGTCGAGCTCGTGACCGTATAGCCGTCGATCGCTGCCCCGCCGTTGATTGCGGGTGCGGTCCAGCTGACGGTCACTTTGCCCTTGCCGGCCGTGCCGATGACGCCTGTCGGCTTGCCCGGAACGGTCGCGGCAACGGCGAAGCTCTGTTGCTTCTGGACCGCGGCGTTCCAGTTGGTGCCGGCGGCCTGGTTGACGTCGATCTTGCAGGTGCCGACGGCGAGGAAGCTCACGACGTTGCCACTGATAGAGCAGATGCTCGTGGTTGTGGCATCGATGCTGAAGACGATGGTCGCAGGCGAGGGCGAGGTGGCGGTCACGGTGTACGTGGCGCCGCCCACCACGGCTCGCGACCGGCGCGGTGCTGGTGAAGGTGATGGTCGGGGTGCCCTTGCCGACGGTGACCGACTGCTGGACCTGGACCGCGGCGTTCCAGTTGGTGCCGGCGACCTGGTTGGCGTCGATCTTGCAGGTGCCGACTGCGGTGAAGCTGACGATGCCGGCGCTGATCGAGCAGATGCTCGTGGTGGTGGAGTCGATGGTCAGGACGATGGTCGCAGGCGAGGGCGAGGTGGCGGTGACGTGGTATGTCACGCCGCCCACCACGGCCCCGACCGGAGCGGTGCTGGTGAAGGTGATGATCGGGGTGCCCTTGCCGACGACAACGGTGCCGGCGACATAGGTGAAGGTGTAGTTGCCATCGATCGCGCCGGAGCACGTCGAGGGATAGGAGCCGACGTTGCTCGTGGCGGTGGCGGTGGTCGAGCAGGTCGGCGGAGTGGCCGGGGCGAGGTCACCGGCCTTGAGGCCGGTGTAGGCGGCGGTGATCGTCGGGACGGTGCCGCCGTAGGTCATCGAGCCGCTGCTGGCGGTGATCGTGAGAGGGGCCTTGCCGACGACAACGGTGCCGGCGACATAGGTGAAGGTGTAGTTGCCATCGATCGCGCCGGAGCACGTCGAGGGATAGGAGCCGACGTTGCTCGTGGCGGTGGCGGTGGTCGAGCAGATTGGCGGAGTGGCCGGGGCGAGGTCACCGGCCTTGAGGCCGGTGTAGGCGGCGGTGATCGTCGGGACGGTGCCGCCGTAGGTCATCGAGCCGCTGCTGGCGGTGATCGTGAGAGGGGCCTTGCCGACGACAACGGTGCCGGCGACATAGGTGAAGGTGTAGTTGCCATCGATCGCGCCGGAGCACGTCGAGGGATAGGAGCCGACGTTGCTCGTGGCGGTGGCAGTGGTCGAGCAGATTGGCGGAGTGGCCGGGGCGAGGTCACCGGCCTTGAGGCCGGTGTAGGCGGCGGTGATCGTCGGGACGGTGCCGCCGTAGGTCATCGAGCCGCTGCTGGCGGTGATCGTGAGAGGGGCCTTGCCGACGAGCTGATCAAGAGCACTGCTGACGCCGCCGGCGTAGTTGCCGTCACCGGAGTACGCGGCTGTGATCGGGTGGTGTCCGGCGCCTAGAGTCGAGGTCGTGTAGGTAGCGAAGCCAGACACGAGGGTCGCCGAGTGCAGGAGCGTCGCACCATCCATGAAGTCGACCGATCCGGTCGGGGTCACGCCGACGCCGGTGACGTGGGCGGTGAACGTGACCGATCCGCCGTACACGGACGGATTGACGTCGCTTGTGAGCGTAGTCGTGCTCACGGCAGACCCAGTGACTGTGATCGCGGCCGATGTGCCTGTTATCGAACTGGTGACCGTGTCGGTCGCCGTGACCGTCTGCGTGCCGCTGCCGACGTCCCCGAAAGTCACGCCGTTGGTGAACGTCTTGGCACCGCTGTCACTGAAAAGGAAGCCATAGTCCGCGGGCAACGAAGCGGACCCGTCCGAACTCGTGAATTGGATCGTCCCCAAGTAGCCGGTAGCCGTGTTACCGAAGGGGTCCTTGGCAGTGACGGTCACGGTGAATGCCGAGCCCACGCTCGCTGAACCAGGGACGGTGATCAGGAGATAGGTCGCCGCGGCCGGGCTGACGGTGAAGGCGTTGGAGGTGCCGTGGTGGCCCGAGTCGGTGACGGTGACCGTCACGCTGCTCTCGGCGGTCTTGTCGATCGTGCCGGCCGAGGTGCCGACACCGCTGACAAAGGCGGAGAAGGTACCCGCGACCGGTGCGCCGCCGACGCTGCTGAAGCTGTTGGTCAGGATCGGCGTGCCGACGTAGCTAGTGATCGTGTTGTTGTAGAAGTCCTTGGCCGTGGCGGTCACGGCGAAGGCGACTCCCGCGGTCTGGCTGCCGATCGTGTTGATGGCGAAGTGGTCGAGGACATTGGGGGTGACGGTGATGCCGAGGTCGCCTGTG
>PMBR01000132.1 GCA_003152995.1 Chloroflexota bacterium
GCAGCCGAGCCCGAGCCGACCGCCCTCGAGCCCGAGATCGCCGCCGTCGAGCAAGCGGCCGACCTGACCGCCCTCGAGCCCGACGCGCACGTCGCGCTCGAGTCCACCCCGGTCGCACCGGCGACAGAGCAAACCGAGCCGTCGGTTGCCGAGACAGCGCCAGCCATTTCGGAGCCCCAACTCGCCCCGGTCGCCGACAATACGTGGGGCGGCGAAATTGGAACCGGTACCGCCTCTCTTGAGGCTGGCGATGCGCTCATGGCGGCGCTTCATTTCGCCATTGCCCTACGGACGTCTCCGGAATCGGCGCGAGCTGTACTCGACGCTATAGGCGAGCACAGTGATCTGGCGCTTGGACTCGTCCGCGGCGATGCGCTGCGACTGCTCGGGAACGAGTCCGAGGCCGGACAAGCCTATGCCTCGGTTGCGCTCAGACTGGGCCCGAACAAGCCTGCGGCCTCCGTGCCGGCTCCCGAACCTGCCCCGAAGCCGGCCACCGCGCCTGTCGCGAAGGCCAGGGCCCAGAAGCGGGCCCACGAGGCGGCCGCAAGGGTCGAAGCCCCCGAGCCGCCTCCCGGGCCGGCCCCCGAGCCCGTCGCAAATGTCGAAGCCCCCGAGCCGCCGCCCGGGCCGGCCCCCGAGCCCGTCACAAAGGTCGAAGCCCCCGAGCCGCCGCCCGCCATCAGGTGGGAGTGAGGCGGCGTGACAGGTCGCGGCGAGCGACCCGCTAAACTCTCCCACGTCCAATCAACTGCAGCGGGATCTGTGCAGTGACCGAGCGCACCCTCGTCCTAGTCAAGCCCGATGGCGTCCAGCGACAGCTGGTCGGTCGGATTCTCTCGCGCTACGAAGAGCGCGGCCTTCTGATCGTCGGGCTCAAGCTCGTCAAGGTCGACCGTGAGCTCGCCGAGCGCCACTATGCCGTCCACGCCGGCAAACCATTCTTCGAGGGCCTCGTCGACTTCATCACCTCGGGCCCGCTCGTGGCCGCGGCGCTCGAAGGCCCGGGCGCGATTTCGATGGTCCGGACGATGAATGGGGCGACCAAGCCGATCGACGCCGTCCCCGGGACGATACGCGGAGACCTTGCCGTCGAGATGGGCCAGAACCTGGTTCACGCCTCGGACAGTGCGGAGAGCGCCGCGACCGAGTTGAGCATCTGGTTCACGGCCGACGAGCTCATGTCGTACCGCCGCGAGATCGACCGCTGGGTGATCGGCCCAAAGGCCTGAGCGCAGACCATCGGGCCAGCCGGCGACGGAGCCAGAACCGCGTCGCACGGCCAAGCGGGAGAGCGACGGCGTTGGTCTTCTGACGACGAGCCGCGAGATGTTCGTCTGGATGTGCATGCAGCCGACATGCGTAGTGCCACAGCCGGCGGCGGCACGCGAGGCGACCTCCGACGCTTGACGGGCCGATTCGGGGTTACTGGCTGGCCGTTGGCGTGGCCGCGGGCGTTGGCGTGGCCGTTGCCGCGGGCGTTGGCGTGGCCGCGGGCGTTGGCGTGGCCGTGGCCGCGGGCGGGGCCGACACATTGCCCGAAGCAGACGGCGCGGGGCTTGGGACCGGAGGAATAGAGGGCACGAGCTGGAGTGTGGGGCCGGCGGACGGCTCGGCCGAGGGCGTGGCCGTGGGCTGGCCGCCGGAGTCGATCCCACTCGGATTGGGCGGCGGCGCGGCGGCCTGATCCAGCGTGATACCCGATTGGGAGGCGTCCGCAGCGCCGAACCCGCCGGAGGCGACGACGACGGCGATCAGCGCCGTTGCCAGCACGACGAGGCTCGCCTGGAGCGGCCGGTTGAGCCGCCACGCCATGGCGAGCCGGTGCCGGATGGAGAGGTGGAGGCCGCGATGCGGGAGTTCCTCTGAATCGTGGGGCGCGGGTGAATCGGCCCCCAATTGGGCCTGGTCGATGGAGTTCGCCGCCATTCCCGGTGATTCCGTCGTCGTCGCCGTGGTCGTCGCAGTCGCGATGGCCGTCGCGGCCACGCTCTCGTCATCTGCCACTTTCGCAAGACGTGGCCAGTGCGGCCAGTCCCCGACCGCGCTGCGGACTAATTCCGTCGGCGGCAGCACCCCCACCGCGAGCAGCCGCGCGTAGTAGGCCAGCGACAGCAGGATGGCGGCAGTCCCAAGGAAGTGGATCGGGTCCGGCAGCCCCAGGCGAACGAGCGTCCCACGCGCCTCGAACACGGGACTGCCAGGCCAACCCAGGGTGGCTGCCACAATCGCGACCAGGGCCAGACCGAGAATCGGCGAACGGCGAAGCCAACCGCGCAGGTCGCCAAGGTTCGACGAGTCGAAGGCCCACGAAACCGTTGCGGCCCATGCCACCAGCGCCGACTTGGCGATCACGAAAGCGAGCAGCCAGATCCGGGCCGGTTGCGCGGCATCGGCGCTCCGGGCAGTCAGGGCGAGCAAGATGAAGCCCGCATCCTGGACGATCGAGTAGACGATGATCTCCTCGATCTCGTCGTGGAGCATCGCCCCGACGGCGCCGAGGATCAGCGTCGCGACCGCCACGAGCTGAACCGCCACGACGGCGCGGTCCAGCCAGTCGCCCGGGACTCCGAAGATGCTCGCGTTCCAGCTGAGCGCGACCAGCCCGAAGCCGGTGGGGATCCAGACCAGCGAGAGAACCAGGCCGAGCCCCTCGCCACTTCTGCTCAGCAGCGCCGCCGGCACGTGGAACGGGACAGCGCCCGATCGGACGGCGACCGCGGCGGCAAGGACGAGGAACGCCAGGGCCAGCACGAACGTCGTGTCGTCGCTGTTCCAGTTGGTGTTGAGGATCGTGACTGCGGCCAGCAGCGAGGCGACGATCACGAGCGCGAGAGTTCGCAGTTCGGCCACCCCGACCGTCGTGCCCAAAGGCGTGGACCGCACCCGACTGGCAACGAGCGCGGCAGGCGCCGTTGCCGCCGCCGCCGCAACGAGGGCGACGATCGGATCGGTGGAGGAGATTGCGAATCCGGCCGCGGCCATGGTCGCGAGCGCTGCCGGAGCAAGTCGCTCCGGCCAGCCCGTGATCAGGCCAACGATGCACAGAAGCAGGCTGCTGGCGGCGAGGGCCGTGAGGAACAAGCCCACGAACCAGGTCGAGCCAAGCTGGACCTCACCCAGAGTGGCGGAGTCGTTTGGATTCATCAACATGGCCGTCGCAAGAGCGGCTGCCAGGCTGGCCAGGGCCACCAGCCGCGAGAGTCTCGCGAACGGCTGGGCAAGCAGCGTCAGGAGCATTCCCGCCACGCAGGTGAGAAGGAAGGCGATCAGCGTCATGGCTTGCCGTGCAGGTTCGGGCGCGAGCGGGTCGTGGGCTTCCTGGGTGCCGGCTTGTGCGTCTCGCCCGGCTTCGGCAGCGGCGCGGGCCGAACCGTGGGGGTCGAAGCTCGACGAGGCTCCGGCTCGGGCGCCCCCCAGGCGAGCCAGTCGTCCATCTCGATTGGGTCCGCCGTCATCGGCTTTGGCCGCCGTTCCGGCTCAATGGAGCCAGTCGGCCCCGACTCGTCGTGGGCCCTGGCTCTGGTGCTGGCCACTGCCTCAAATCCGGACCGTCGGGTCGCTGCCGACCGGTCTGCCGGCGGTCTCTGGGCCGCCGTGACAAGTTCGGTCGTCTCTGCCTGCTGGCGGGCCGCCTCTTCAACCGCGGCCTCTTCAGCCACTGCTTCCAATGCGTCGACCGCCTCGGCAGACGGGACGAGGAGGCTCGTCGCTCCCGCGATGCCAACCAGGAGCGCGGCCATGGCCAGCTGCTCCAGTGCCGGCAAAGGGCCCGCCCAGGCTCCGACCATCAGCGAGCTGCCAAGCGTGAGTAATGTGACCCCGACTCCCATTCGGAAGACGTCGCGACCGGCCAACGGCACCACCGCCATGACAACGAGCGAGAGGCCCGCTGCCTGTGCCTCGACCGGCCCGGCCAGCGGGTCCACGGGCCTCATAGAAAGGCCGATGACGAACGCCGCAATCGCGACCGCGATCTCGCCCACCAGGCCGACGGCCGAGCCGGCGCTATCGACCGATCCCGAATCGACCGCAACCCAGAGCACGTACGCGGCCAGCATTGCGCCGACAATGCGGGCGGTGACGGCCAGGGAGTCGGGCAGCGGCGAGGCCACCAGCGACGCCGCGACCGCAGCCAGCATCAGGCCCAGGACGACGATCCGTCCGTCCCGGGCGGTTACCGCAACCACTCCGCCCAGCACGACCGCCATGGCGGCGAATGCCGCCGTGTCTAGCACGTGGCGGCGGCGTGGACGACCGGGACGCGCCAGCCCATCACTTCACCGGGGTAGGGGAGGCCGTCGGCGCGGGAGGCCCGGCTGTCGGCGCCGGCGACGTGGTAGACGGCAGGATGCCGAACTGGTTGAACGGCCAGTAGCGCAGCCAGGCGCGGCCTATTACGGACGACTTCTGGATCGGCCCGAATGCACGGGAGTCCTGCGAATTTGATCGATGGTCGCCCATGACGAACAGTTGGCCGTCGCCGATCTTCCACGAGTGGTTCTGCGGATCGGCCGGCACGGTCGGCTGACCCTGGTACAAGTACGGCTCGTCGACCTGCGACCCGTTGACGAAAACGTGGCCGTCGTGGATGTCTATGGTGTCGCCTCCGACGCCTATCACGCGCTTGATGAAGGGCGTCCCGGAGGCGTCCCGCGCCCATCCGGCCGGCGGCTCGAAGACCACGATGTCGCCGCGGTGGTAGTCGTCGAAGTGTGGGGTCAGCTTGTCCACAAGAAGGTACTGATTCGGCATCAGCGTGTCTTCCATGGACTGCTGTTGAATCTGGTACGGCTGGGCGACGAAAAGCTGGATCACCAGGAAGACGATGAGCGTCAAAACCAGCGTCTCGAGGATCTCGAACAGACAGCCCAGTGTTCGGCTCTTCACAAGTCCGCGAGTATAGGGGCTGTGCTATCGTCCTGCCCTGTGGAAGTTCCCGATCGATTGGGCTGGCTGAACAGCGGTCGATTCATCAGAGCGTTGGCGCCGATCGCAGGCCTGGCCCTGGTAGCCGTCGTCCTGTACAACGCGACGTCCGTCGATCGAGTACCGCCCAGTTATCACATCAAGTTGAGCGCCCCCTTGCAGGGGAGCGGACTCGCCCTGACGCTGACCTCGATCGATGTCGTGTTCAGCGAGCAGGTCAATCGCGAAACCGCCGAGGCGGCGTTTTCCATCAGCCCGGATGTTGCAGTGTCGCTCCACTGGCAGGGCTTGACGCTGATCGTCACACCGTCCGCCAAGCTGCCTCTCTCGACCGCGTTCACAGTGAATATGGCGGCCGGGGTGCAGGATTCGGTCGGCAATAGTCAGAGCAAGGGTCAGGAAATGACCTTCACGACGGTCGGCCGACCGACCGTCACGGCGGTCTTGCCGGCAGCCAGCGCCGTCTCGGTCCCGGTCGACTCGACCATCCAGATCACGTTCGACAGGCTCATGGACCTCCAGAAGGCCCTGGAGGGCCTCACGATCTCGCCGCCCACACCCTACAGCGCGACCTGGAAAGGCGCGTCTCTATCGATCGTCCCCGACGACCCGCTGGTCTTCGGGACGACCTATTCGATCACGCTCGGCGATCCGGCGATCGACACAGATGGGACGCCGATTTCGCCTTTCACGAGCACCTTCACCACGGTCGGCGTGGGCTTGCGGGCCACGGCGCTCATCCCGGCCGCCAACGTCGCGGGAGTGAGCGTCCAAAGCCCGGTGGCGGTTGTCTTCGACGGCCCGGTCGACCCCTCCTCGATCGCAGACGCCATCCATCTGACGCCGCCGGTGAGCGGCAGCATCCAGGTCGTCAACCTGCCCGACGATCGCCAGGCAACCGCCTCGGCTTCGCCTTCTGCTACCCAGCCAGCCGCTTCGCCGAATGACTCGGGCAAGAACGTGCTGGTCTTCACGCCGGCTGGGCCGCTGGCTTCCCACACCACCTACACGGTGTCCATGAGTCCCAATGTTCGGAGCACCAATGGCGAGGCAGCCGCCGGCCAGACGTGGAGCTTCACCACCGGCGAGCCCGTGTCGAGCGCTCAGAACCAGATCGTCTATCTGTCCGATCGCGGCGGTGTCGCCAACGTCTGGCTCATGAACCCGGACGGGTCGAATCAGCGAGAAGTCACGGCCGAGCTCGTTCCGGTTAGCGGCTTCGACGTCAGCGGCGACGGCAACACGATCGCCTTCGGGGCCGGCGGTGTAGTCAAGTGGATGGGGATCAGCGGCGACAATGTGCACCTACTGACGGCGAGCGGTTCCTTCGACTACGCGCCCGAGTTCACTCCGGACGGGACAGCGCTCATCGTCGGGCGGCGCGACGCCACCGGCGCCGACCTGGGTTACTGGCGGATCCCGATCGTCTCCGGGGCCGATCCGACGCAGGTTGTCCCGGACGGGGCGCCGGCTCTCGGCAGCGTCACCCTACAGGGAGACGAGCTGACGGGCTTGCCCGGAGAGCCTTCCTGGGCTCCGCGGGCGGCGTTCTCCGCGGATGGCAAGAGCATGCTGCTCGTGCGCGGACTGGACGACGAGGTGGAGCTGGTCGATGTCACCGGCGCCAACCCGCCCGTGGCGCTGCATCTGACGGGCAACTCGAGACCGATCTGGGATCCGCAGGACGGCGCCTTCCATGTCGTGGCCAACAGCGGCGGCCCCGATTGGTCGAGTTGGCGGGTCTCCACCGACGGCTCCGTGGTCAGTGACGGGGCGGCCGCCGGCGACTTGGCCGTCGCATACGACGGTCCCGTAGCCGCCGTCCTCCAGACGCTAGACGGATCGTTCCACGTCGCGATCTCGCTTTCCGGCAGTTCCGCCGGCCCGGTTCCGTTGACCAACGATCGGACCTGGAGCGACGGCTCACCTTCCTTCTCGCCGGACGGTTCGCTGGTCGTTTTCGGCCGCTACGCGACGCAGAGCCCGAAGGTATCCGGCGGGATCTGGGTCATTGGCCCAGACGGCAACGGTCTGACAAAGCTGGCGGCGGACGGCGCATACCCGCGCTGGCTGCCCTAGCCCCAGCGCGGGTGGCGAAGAAGCTCCCGGTCGCCCAGTCGCGCGCCACGATCGCGAGCTCCGACGGGGCCGCCGGAGGCCAGGGATCTTCGCGTCCCGTCGGTGATTGAGCGAGGACTGCGCGGGCCAAACGTCCCGAGCCAGCGGGACCATCCGCCCGCGTTCGGCGTGGGCGATTGCATATCCAGGGGGCTTTCCGCAGTTTGACCCGCCCTTTGACCCGTTGATACACTCCGCGCGGCCCGAGTATGCAGTTCATGAATCGGATCCGGGCCTCAAGCTCCCGGAGGCGCGCCCGTCCCGCCGCGCTCCACCCGTGCCGTCATAGAAGGAGTCGCAAGCCCCCCATGGACCCAAGTCTGCTCCAAGCGTTCATCCCGATCGCGGGTCTACTCGCGGTAGGGTTCGCGATCTTCCTCGCCCGTGACGTCCTGTCCCGCGACACCGGGACCAAGGAGATGATGGAAGTCTCCGCGACGATCAACGAGGGCGCGGTCGCGTTCATCAAGCGGCAGTACACGACGATCGGCGCGCTCGCCCTGGTTGGCGCGCTCGTCATCGGCATCGTCATCGCGCTCCTCGAGAATACCCAGAGCGTGGCCGACACCACGACCTTCGGCTGGCCCCTGGGTATCCGGACGGGCTTCGCGTTCCTGGTGGGCGCGGCCTGCTCGATGGCCTGCGGCATCAT
>PMBR01000046.1 GCA_003152995.1 Chloroflexota bacterium
CGAGCCCATGATCGAGCCGAGCTGCACGAGGGTCTCGTAGTCGACAGGCGTGTCGAACATCTCCACCGGAATGCAGCCGCCCGACGGGCCGCCGGTCTGAACGGCTTTGATGTCGCGGCCGCCGGTGCCGCCCCCGCCGATGTCGTAGATGAACTTCGCAAGCGGGGTGCCGAGCGGCATCTCGACCAGGCCGGAGTTGCGTATCTTGCCGACCAGCGAGAAGACCTTCGTGCCCGCGCTTTTGGGGCTGCCGATCTCGCTGAACCAGGCTGGCCCCTTGGAGACGATCGGCGCGACGTTGTACCAGGTCTCGACGTTGTTGATGTTGGTCGGCTTGCCGTAGAGGCCCTTCTGCGCCGGGAACGGCGGACGAGACCGTGGCCGGCCGGAGTGGCTCTCGAGCGACGCGATCAGCGCCGTCTCCTCGCCGCAGACGAATGCGCCCGCGCCCTCGACTGTTTCGATGTCGAATTTGAAGCCGCGCCCGAGCACGTTGTCGCCGAGGACGCCGTAAGCTCGCGCCTGTTCGATCGCGCGCTCGAGGCGCAGCACCGCCAGGGGGTACTCGGCGCGGACGTAGATGATCCCCTTTGGCGCGCCGGTTACGTAGCCCGCGATCATCATGCCCTCGAGGAGAGCGTGCGGGTCGGACTCGATCTCGTTNNCCCGGGTCGCCCTCGTCCGCGTTGCACACGAGGTACTTCTCGGGCCCGGCGGCCTTCGCCAGGAACTCCCATTTGTTCCCGGTCAGAAACCCGGCCCCGCCGCGACCGCGCAGCTTGGAGGCCTTGATCTGCTCGATGACGCCGGCAGGGTTCTGGTCGATCAGGACCTTGTANNGCGCAGGACGATCTTGACCTGCCCGTCGAAGAACGGAACCTCGTTCCAGTTCGGCACGTCCGGGTAGCCGGTGCCGTACTTCACGTGGCCGGCGAGGTGGTCCCACTCTTCGATCTTGCAGAGCACGATCTCGGCCGGCGGCAGGTGGCCGTGGCCGAGGCCGTGCAGGATGCCGTCGACGTGGTTCGGCTGTACTCGATGCAGCATCAGCAGCGGGTGGCCGGGCACCCAAACATTTACGAGCGGCTCTTCGGCGCAGAAGCCGAAGCAGCCGACCGGCACCAGCTGCACGGCGAGGCCGCGGGCGTCGATCTCGGACGAGAAGGCGTGGTAGACGGCCTCGGCACCATTGCCGGAGCCGCAGGTGCCCATGCCCACTGCGATGCGCGGCTTGCTGGGGAGCAGCTTTGCGAGGCCGGCCTCGCGCACCGCGGAGAACGCGGCGAAGTCCTGGATCATCATCTGACGCGCTCGCGGCGCAGCGCCTCGACCTCGCGGATCAGCGCCTGCTCCTTGACGTGACCGCGGATCGCGTGGTCGATCTCCACCACCGGGGCGAGTGCACACTGGCCGAAGCACGCGACGGTGCGGACCGTGACGCGCCGGTCCGGCGTCGTCAGCGCGACCTTGTCGGCGTCGCCCGTCTCCTGCATGCCCAGCTGGAGCTTGACACGCTCGAGCAGCGCCCGCGAGCCGCGCGTGTGGCACGCGGTGCCGCGGCAGATAGCCACGGTGTGCTTGCCCTGCGGGTCGAGGTTGAAGAGCGCGAAGAACGTCGCGACGGCGTAGACCTGCGACTCCGGGATGCCCGTACGCTTGGCCACGTACTCGAGTGTTGCCATCGGGAGGTACTTGTCGCGATTGTGGTCCTGCACCTTGGCGAGAATGCCGAGCAGCGCGCCGGGGCGGCCGGCCTGATCGCCGATGATCCGGTCGATCAGGTCCTGGTCTTCCGAGCGTGGCAGCGCCGTGACCAGTCCGGTGGTCATCAAGCCCTCCAAACGGAGGCCGCGCCCCGCAGGCCGGTGCATGACATGGCCCGCATTAAGCACGGCGATGGCCGCCAGCGTAGGGTTGGGTGAACCTGCGCAATAGGGCCATCCGGACGTGAATAGCCCGCCCGGTGATGCCCACGGGGAGCCGGCCGGCAGGTGCGCGTGCCTTCAGTGAAGGATCGAGATCGTCCTCGAGCGCGAGGTCACTCCTCGGTCGATCCGCCCTCGCCGGCTGCCAGCCCGGCCTTGTAGGCCAGCAGCGCGGCTTCAACGCGGCTGGCCACCTGGAGCTTGCCCAGAATGCTGGTCATGTAGTGCTTCACCGTCTTCTCGGCCACTCCCAGGCGCCCGCCTATCTCGGCGTTTGAAAGGCCGGACGCGACCAGCGGCATCATCGCCGTGGCCGGCTCGCTGCCGATCGTCTTCACCGACTACGGCTTCTCGGGTCCAAATTCCTTCGCGGTCGTGTCGGTCAACGATCACGGAATCATGGAACTGCACCTTCTCTTCACGCACGTCTGAGGCCGGGCCGGTCGACCGACCCACGAGCGGGCCGGGTCGGCGAACCACCCCTAGAGAGCTATTGCAAGCGCGACTGCCCAGATCTAGGGTGACTTGGGCCGACCAATGCCTGTCGACCTTCGGAAAGAGGGACGCATGGCGATCAGCCAGGGCGAGAGAACCTCCCATGCCGCTAGAGCGGTCGGGCTCGACCCGCCGAAATCCGCCTCGGCGGTTGCCTGGCGCCCGCACTCATTCGCGGCGACTTCATCCAGAACGCGCTCTCGGGTAGACGCCGGCCAAGCCTCGAGGGGGTCGAGCGTCGGCTACTACGACTCCGAGGGTCGCTTCCTGTACGCCACTCCCGCATTGGCGACGTACTTGGGCATGACGCCCGGCCAGCTCATAGGCCGAACGTGGTACGAGATCGGCGTTCCGCCGGAGGCCGTCCACGCCCTGGAAGAGACACGGCGGCGTGTGTTCGAGACCGGTCAAGCGGCGAACCAGAGGGCTAGCCTCGATATCGGAGGCACCCATCGCGAGTCCGAGTTCGTATTCAAGCCTGTGACCGGCGCGGACGGCTCGATAGTGGGCACGGTCGTAACCGCATGGGACACCACCGACCACAGGCCCACTTCCCGTTCGAGGGCTCGTCTCGATCGCACCTCCTCGATTCTGGCCGCCATCGACCAGGTCATCCTTCGAGCCAGAAGCGGCCACGTGATCCTGAGCGAGGCCTGCCGAATAGCGGCAGACGTGGGCGGCTTTGAGCTGGCGTGGGTCGGGCTCGTCGATCCGGCCACCCGCGGCGTTCGCGTGGTCTGCCAGGCCGGGCGCGATGAGGGTCTCCTCGCCGATGTCGTCGTCTCGGCGAGAGACGAGCCCTCCGGTCACGGAGTGGTCGGGTCGGCGATCCGAGAGAACAGGAGCGTCATCGTGCCGGACGTCCGGCAGGATGAGCGGACGGCGCTCTGGCGGACCTTCTTTGACCAGCTCGGCTATCGAACCGCGGCTGCCTTCCCACTCCGAGTCGCCGGCCGCACAATCGGCGCCCTCGTCCTGTACTCGGCCAAGGTGAGTCGTTTCGATGCGGCAGAAGCCCACGTGTATGAGAAGCTGACCGAAGACGTCTCCGCCGCTCTCGGGTCGATCGAGACCAAGAGAGCAAAGGCGGAGGCCCATTCCGCTCTGATCGAATCCGAGCGGCGCTATCGTGACCTGTTCGACATGAACCCCCAGGCCATGTGGGTCTTCGACGTCGAGACGCTGCGGTTCCTTGGAGTAAACACCGCCGCGATCCGCTTCTACGGGTACAGCCGCGACGAATTCCTGGCGATGACCGTCAAGGACATCCGACCGCCCGAGGATGTGCCGGCTCTGATCGACGATGTCGCAACCGCCATGCCCCTCGAGGGCGGCTACCGGCCGCGCGGCCAGTGGCGACACCTGCGCAAGGACGGCTCCCTGGTATATGTCGAAGTCTCTGCCACCGACATCGACTATGAGGGCCGGCCGGCTCGACTGGTAATGTCGATCGACATCACCGACCGCCGTCGCCTTGAGGCCCAGCTCGCCGAAGCCGCTCGTCTGGAAGCTATGGGCCATCTCGCCGGCGGCATAGCCCACGACTTCAACAACCTGCTCACGGCGGTGAACGGCTATGCCGACATCCTCATCGGCGAGCTCGAGGGAGACGAGCGGGTCGAATCTGCGCGCGAGATCAGGAGGGCGGGCGCTCGTGCGGCTGAGCTGACAAAGCAGGTCCTCGCGTTCGCACGGCGGCAGACGCTCGCGCCGCGTCTGGTCGACCTCAACGCTGCGGTGGCATCGGTGGGTCATATGCTCCGAACGCTCATCGGCGAGCAGATCCGCCTGGTCACGAATCTGGATAGTTCGCCCGCGGTAGTTCTAGCGGACCCGGGTCAGCTCGAACAGGTTCTCGTCAACCTGGCCGTGAACTCGCGCGACGCCATGCCCAACGGGGGCATCTTGGAGATGAGTGTTCGGCGAGTGGAAGATGCGGCCGTATTCCACAGGGAGATGAGCGGACCGGCGGTGATCCTCACGGTCGCCGACAACGGGGCCGGAATGGACGAGGCCACGTTGTCGAGAGCATTCGAGCCGTTCTTCACCACAAAGGATGTTGGCAAGGGAACCGGCCTCGGCCTCGCGACCGTGTATGGCATCGTCCGCCAATCGAGCGGACAGATCTGGGCCGAGTCGGCCGCCGGCAGCGGCACTAAGGTGTCCGTTCTGTTGCCGATGGTTGGGGACGTACCAGAGCCGACTGCGATGTCTCCGCACGCTGCTGTGCCGGACATCGGCGAGGGATCATGCATCCTCGTCGTAGAGGACGATGCCGCCGTTCGCGCCCTCGTCGTGGCTACGCTCGAGCACGCGGGCTACCACGTCCTGGTGGCGGCATCTCCCGCCCAGGCTGCGGCCCTGTCCGGTGGCCTGGCCGAGTCGATCGACCTGCTGCTTACCGACCTGGTCATGCCCGGAGGGAACGGGCGGGACCTGGCGGAGCGGCTGCTCGTCAGTCGCTCGTCGATGCGGGTGTTGCTCATGTCGGGCTACGATGCCGCACCTCCAGAAGGCCACCGCGACGGCTTCCGTTTCCTTGCCAAGCCATTTGGCGCCGACGAGCTCGTTGCCGCCGTGTGTTTGGCTCTGGCGGCCGAGGCCTAGCCGCCGCTCTCGGCTCTACCCCGCCGACGCCATCGGGGCGGCGAGCGCCCGGCCGTCATCCACCTCGATCGGGTCTCCGCAAGACGTGGCTGGCGCCTGGGCGCACGTTTGCTATCGTGGCCGCATGGATCGCCGCCCCCAGGACCAGCCGGATGCCGCCGGCGCAGCCGCGCCGATCACCGCCCGGTGGCTCGGTCGAACCGGTTATCGCGACGCCTGGGATCTCCAGCATCGTCTCGTGGCCGCCCGCGCCGCCGAAGCGATCGGCGACCAGCTGTTGTTGCTCGAGCATGAGCCCGTCCTGACCCTGGGCCGCCATTCGGACCCGAGCCACGTCGTTGCCGACGAGGCGGAACTTGCGGCGCGGCACATAGAGCTGATCAGGACGGAGCGTGGCGGCGAAGTGACCTACCACGGCCCCGGCCAGCTGACCGCCTATCCGATCGTCCGTCTGGCCGACCGCGGGCTCTACATCCGATCGTTCGTTCGGGCGCTGGAAACGGCCCTTTCGGAGACCTGCGCCGCCTTTGGTGTCGAAGCCGGGCCAAAGGCCGGATTCCCCGGCTGCTGGTGCGCGGACGGCACGCGCAAGATCGGCGCCGTGGGCGTCAGAGTGGAGCGCGGCGTGACATACCACGGCATCGCTCTCAACGTTTCGGTCCGCCTCTCCGACTTCGATCTCATCGACGCGTGCGGCATGCCGGACGTCGAATCAACCTCGATCGCGAGAGAGCGAGACGAGGCCGCCCAACCCCCGACCGAGACGGTGTCGGCTGCCGCGGCTGCCTTCGCAAAGGCGCTGGCCCAGGCCCTCGGCGCTCCCCTCGAAGGTACATTGCCGCCTCGCACCGACCCCGCCCGGGCCCGGCGAGAGCTGGAGTGGCTGCTCCGGCCGGAGACGGCCGCTGCGTCCGCCACCCCCGTCGGAGCAGGCTGATGGGCGCCGGCCTTTTCGAGTTGCGCCGCGATGCCATCACCGGCTGGTGGGTCGCCACCGTCGTCGACCGCCAGTTCCAGCAGGAACGCTTCTCGCTGCGCGCCGAACCTGTGGACGACGGTGGGACGTGCCAGAACTGCAGCCAGCCTCCGGGGGACGGAGTCCGTGTCCGGATTCTCAAGGACTATGCCTTCCACGTTGTCGGCACTAACGAGGAAGCGCGGGAGATGGAGCGCAGCCTGGCACAGGTGGCGCTCTCGCAAGCCCGAGCGTCGGGCAGCTGGCGGACAATCGTCGCCCCGCCGGGCGAGCATCGGCCGTTGCAGCTTGTGGGCAGCGGGCTGTTGTCGGAGATGCTGTCGGTCGCGCGCGGGGCGATCGCCGACGCTACCAGGCTCGGCCAGACCGAGTACTTGCAGGTTGTGCAGAACTGGGGCGCACAGGCCGGCGCCCGAACCAACCATCTCTGCCTCGATCTCTACGACCTGCCGCAGATCCCACACCGAGTCTCTGAGGAAATTGGGGGCGCCGCCAGGTTTCTGATCCGCGAGGGAGAGTGTCCCTATTGCCGGATGGCGCGTGACGAGTCGCGCGCGGCGACCCGGCTGATCTGGCAGGACGAAGCGAGCGTGGCCTTCGCGCCGTTCGCCTCGCGCTCGCCGTTCGAGGTTTGGATCGTGCCGCGCCGCCACGCCGCCGACTTCGGACGCGCGGAAGACGCCGATATCGCCTCGACGGCGGAAGCACTGCGCCAGGTTCTGTCGCGTCTGGCCCGGCTCGACGGCCCGCCCCACAATCTCATCCTGCACACGGCACCGCTCCGCGAGAGAGTCGACGCGACGTACCATTGGCACTGGGAGATACATCCACGGCTGCGCGAGATCGCAGGCCTCGAGGTTGGCACGGGTCTGCCGGTCAATCCGGTGGCTCCCGAAGAAGCCGTCGAGCAGTTGCTACGCCACCGATCCGAAGGGGGATCCGCAGGACCGCCATGAGAACAGGGGGATTGTCGCGGCGTCACAGCAGTGAGGGCGGCGCCGTCACAGCAACCCGGCGCGCATTGATGCGCGTGTGGGTGTCGGCAGCGCGGACAGCGGCGGAAGCGACTTGGCTCTCGAAAGCA
This sequence comes from Chloroflexota bacterium, assembly GCA_003152995.1. Lineage (GTDB taxonomy): Bacteria > Chloroflexota > Limnocylindria > Limnocylindrales > CSP1-4 > Fen-1039. The sequence continues at coordinate 7,088 of PMBR01000046.1, forward strand.
CAACCTGGCAAATGGGGGTCGGCGTGACGGCCGCGGCCGAGAGGCCTGCGGATCGCGCCTTCATCGAGGAGCTGTTTGCGCACCACCACGGTGAGATCTACGCCTATCTCATCCGCATGATGCGTGACGCCGACCTCGCCGCCGATCTGGCCCAGGACACCTTCATCCGCGCCTACCGGGCCATCGACAGCTTGGAAGATCGAGCCAAGGCCCGAGCGTGGCTGTACCAGATCGCCCACCGCATCGCCCTCGACGAGATCCGCCACCGTCGTATCGTGCGCTTCCTGCCGCTTACGACCGAGTCACACGGAGCTGCACCATCGGCCGAGCACCTGGCGATGGAGATGCGGCTGTCCGGACCGCTGGCGCGCGCCCTGGCCCGAATCCCGGAGCGGCAGAGAAACGCCCTGCTGATGGCCGAAGTAGGCGATCTGACCGGCCTCGAGCTCGCGGACGCTCTCGGCGTCAGTCATGTCGCGGCGCGCGCTCTTCTGACCCGGGCCCGCGAGAGTCTCCGCCAGGCACTCACCGACGAGAGGCGCCAGGAGAAGGAGCGCGAGGCCGCGATCGACGCCGCGTTTGCCGAGAAGACCAGAGCATCCGACCCGCGTCGCCGTGCTGACGACTCAAAAGGGGCAGACCGATGAGCCCCAGATTGGATCGAACCCCGGTGCGAGCCGTCGATGTTGTCGCTGAGGCCCATGAGAAGGCCCGCATGCTCGCCTCGGACGCGATCGACGCGGCACTCGCTCCCGCAGACGCCGCGTGGCTGGCGGAACATCTGAGCGGCTGCGCCGACTGCCAGCTCGTCGCCGACGAGTACCGCGCCATGCATGACGAACTTCGTGGCCTGGACCTGCCCGAACCCCCGCGAGACCTGTGGGCCCGAACCTCGGCGGCTCTGGACTCTGTCGATCGAACCAATGCCCGTCGCGCTCGACGCCCCGGATTTGGCAGCCTGGGTCTGGGCGGCTTCGCCCGCACCAGGTCTTCGATGGGATCCGTGATGGCCGTCGCAGTCGCGGTCGTCGTGGTCGGGCTGTCGCTGCTGTCCCAGGGTCCGCTCTTCATTCCAGCCGCCGCTCCTTCCAGGACGGCCACGGTCGCCGTCGTCAGCGCTGCCCCGAGTGGCGGCCCGCAGGCGGCTCTGGCGATGGTGGATGGCAACAGCTACTGGGTCGCGCCCGATGACGGCGTGTATCAGATCAAGGGCGGTACCGCCCACTGCACTGGCTCGCCCGAGAGCTGCGCAGTCACGAGCGGCAAGGGCACGGTCCTGGGCTCGGTCACGAGCAAGTCCGCGGTCTCGGTCGCGATCTCCTCGAACGCGACTCAGGCGGCGGTCTGGACCTCCGACAAGATCATCATCCTGCCGCTCACGCAGTCGGCGCCGGCCACCGTGGCGATCGATCTGCTGACGCCGCGGCCCCCGGCGGTCGCCACTACGGCGCCGCGGACCACGCCGACGCCCACAAGGACTCCGGCCTCCACAATGCCTCCCGCCTCGACGGGGAGCGCCACCACCGCGCCGACTCCCACTGCCCGTCTCACCGCGCCCGTGGCGTCGGTGGGGCCGAGCTCAGCGGCGAGCGCCACGGCGCAGCCGACCCAGAGTGCAGCTCCGGCCACCCCCGCGCCATCGGGCGCGACCTCGGCGGCCGTCGCCCAGCCAACCGCAATCCTCGACGGCTACAAGATCGTCGGCGGGGCGCCTCAGTTCTCTGCCGACGGACTGTGGGTCGCCTTCTCCGCGCGGCCTTCGAATCTCAACTCCGGTTCGGACGTGTTCGTCTGGCGAGCCGGATGGGGCAGGGCCCTGGCCGTGACCACGAGCCACTCCGATCTGTTCGCGGGATGGTTCGGGACACTGATCCTGATCAGCGAGTTTTCCTCGGAGCCCGGGACAAGCGCGACTCCGGCTCCGACCGCCGCGGCCACCGCCGTCCCCGCGACGGCCGCTCCCTCGGCGGCCACGGTCAGCGCGATCGCGTACCTGTACGATCCCTCGACTGCCGCGGTCAGGCGGATCGATCGCTCGATGCTGATGCCGGTCGTCGATCCGATGGGCCGCTATGTCGTGTACTGGGCCGGCACCGTCGCCTACAACCCGGCCACCGGACTCTACGGTCCCGGCAAGGGCGCCTTCTACTTCGATGCCTGGTCCAACGTGCACCTCGTCGCTGCGGACTTCGGCGGTGACGGAGGAGCGGCGCCTTCGCCGCAGCCCAGCGTAGTCCCCTCCGCGACCTCGACCGCCGTCCCCTCGATCGCGCCGACCGGCCCGGTCAAGCCGGGCAGCAGCTCCGACCCCGTCGCCGCGCCCGATCAATCGACGAGCGGGCGAGTTTCGCCCACCCAGGGAAGCCAGCCCACGTCGGAGCCTGACAATTCGACCGGCTTGCCGCAGCGGGTCCTTGCTGCGTCTGCCCCGGGTACGGTGGCGGCCTGGTCGGTCCGCTGGGACGCCACGGGGCAATACGTGGCCATCTGGGTTGCCAGCGCCGCTGCCACGGACGCCGGCCACGTCACGTTGCTCAACGTCATCCCCGGAACGAACATGCTGAACGTCGATGGGCTGCTGCTTTCGGCCCCGGCGAGATCGAACATCCAGTTCGACGATTCGCAATTCGTTTACACGTCTCCGGCTCAGGGAGGCGACGCAAAGACGTACCTCTTCCAGCTGCCGGCGGTTCCACCGACGCCGATAGCGACACCCGAGATCACGGCGCCGCCAGCCAGCTCGGGATCGGGCAAGCCTGCGGCCTCTGAGCAGTCGCCCGTCTCCACGGATCGTCCGGGCAGCTAGTCGCTCGACGCGCCGGGCGACCCGCGTCGCGGCCACATAGCCGGCTGGTTCATGGTTGGGGTCCGGCGTCACGGCTCGCCGCGCTGTATCCTTCCAACGACCTTTAACGACCGGCACGGTGAGGCCGGGAAGGAGGACTGTGCCTGTGCACGGCAGCGAGACTCGATGACGGACCGGCAGATCATGACCGGGGAAGAGATCCGCCGAGCGATCGTTCGGATCTCACATGAGATCGTCGAGAAGCATGCCGGTACGGACGGCCTCGCGATCGTGGGGATCCAGCGCCGCGGCGTCCCGCTGGCGAAGCGCGTTGCTGCGGCGATCGAGGAGCACGAGGGCGTGAGGCTCCCGGTCGGGGCGCTCGACATCACTTTCTACCGCGACGACCTGTCGCTCGTAGCCCAGCAGCCGATCGTCAAAGGCACGGACCTGCCGTTCGACCTGAACGGGACGACAGTCGTGCTGGTGGACGACGTGCTGTATACGGGCCGAACGATTCGCTGCGCGATGGACGCGCTGGTCGACTTCGGACGGCCGCGGGCGATCCGGCTGGCGGTGCTCATCGACCGCGGCCACCGAGAGCTCCCGATCCGCGCCGACCATGTCGGCAAGAACGTACCGACATCCCGTGAGGAGATCGTCAAGGTCCACGTCGAGGAGGTCGACGGCAGCGAGGAAGTCACGATCGGGCGGCAGCTCCGGGCCGGCGAGCCCGCTGCGGGCCGCCAATGAGCGTTCAGGCTTACGGCGCGGCAGGCGTGCCCGAGATCGACTCCGCCCCGACGCAGGAGGTGGTCTGGCACCACCGCCATCTTCTGGACGTGGACGCGCTGACCTGGCCCGAGATCGAACTGATCATGCGCACCACGGACGAGATGAAGGGGATCCTCGCCCGTCCGATCCGCAAGGTCCCGGCCCTCAACGGACGACGTGTCACGACCCTTTTCTACGAAGCCTCCACCCGCACCCGCGTCTCCTTCGAGACGGCGGCACGGAACCTGTCGGCCGACGTCGTGAGCATCTCCACGGCGACCTCGTCGGTGACCAAGGGCGAGTCGCTCGTCGACACGATCCGGACCCTCGAAGCCCTTGGGGCCGAGATCCTGGTGATGCGCCACTCCGTCTCCGGGGCGCCGTATCTTGCGGCGGAGGTCTTTGGCGGCCACGTCCTCAACGGTGGCGACGGCTGGCACGCCCACCCGACGCAGGCCCTGCTGGACCTCTACACGATGCGCCAGCACCTCCCCGGCGGCGACTTGCGCGGCCGCAAGGTCGCGATCGTAGGCGACATCCTCCACTCCCGCGTGGCGCGGTCCAACATCTGGTCGCTGACCGCGGCCGGAGCGGATCTGTGGCTGTGCGGCCCGGCTACTCTCTTGCGGGGAATGGATCGCTGGGCTACGGCCTGGGGCGACGGGGCGATACCCGGCCACGGGCGGTTCCACGTCACGAGCGACGTTGAGGTGGCGGTTCGGGACGCGGACGTGGTGATGGCTCTGAGGATCCAGCGCGAGCGTATGCAGGGCGGCCTGCTGCCGTCGCTCCGAGAGTACGCGGCGCGGTTTGGGCTCAACGCGGAACGCGTCTCGCTGGCCAAGCCTGAGGCGATCGTGATGCATCCCGGACCGATGAACGAGGGCGTCGAGATCGCGCCGGACGTTGCGGTCAGCGGTCGAGCGGTGATCACCGAGCAGGTGGCCAACGGCGTCGCGGTTCGAATGGCGCTGCTGTACCTGCTCGCCGGCGCGCACGAAACGGGACGTCCCCACGATGCCCATTCCGGCGAGGCCATTCGATGAGCCCGCGGGCGAAGACGACCGGCGCAGCTTCGGCCGCCGGTCCGAAGGTCGGCGAGGTCGTCGAGCGGTTCGAGCTGGAGAAGGCCTGGCTGGTCGATCCGGTCTCCGGACGCGAAGGACCGGGCGAGATCGTCGTGAGAGACGGCGTTCTCGAGTCGGTCGTCTGGCTCGAAGGCGAAGAGGCGCAGGGTGTAACGGACAAAGGCGTCGTCGTCGGCCCGGGCTTTTTCGACCTCCACGCCCACTTCCGCGAGCCTGGTTTCGAAGACGCGGAGACGGTAGCAAGCGGCAGCGCCGCCGCGGCTCACGGCGGCTACACCACCGTCGCGGTGATGCCCAACACGTCGCCCGCTCTTGACGATCCTGGCGTCCTCGAACGCATCCGATCGGCCTCTCGCGCGAGCGGATCGCCCGTCGAAATCCTGGCCTTCGGCGCCGTTTCGGCCGGTAGGGCAGGGGAGCAGCTGTCCGCGATGGGCGAGCTCGCCGATGCCGGCGTCATCGGCTACTCGGACGACGGGGCTCCCGTGAAGACGCCCAAGCTGCTGCGCAGCGCTCTCCTGTACGCGGGAATGCTCGGCCTTCCGGTCGTGGAGCACGCCGAAGACATCGAGCTCACCGCGGCTGCCGAGGCGCACGATGGCTATGTGGCCTCGATTCTCGGGCTCCAGGGTTGGCCGGCTGCGGCGGAGGTGAACGCCGTCTCGCGCGACCTCGGGGTCCTGGCGGATGCGCTGGCCGACGAACCCCGAGCGCGCCTCCACCTCACGCATCTCTCCACGGCCGCCTCGTTGGACCTGGTGCGACGGGCCAGGGCCGCCGGGCTGCCGGTGACCTGCGACGTGACGCCCCATCATCTGGCCCTCGCCGATGAGTGGATCGCCGGGTCGCGGCGCTGGTCGTGGGAGGCGCTCTCCGCCGATGGCGGATCCCGCGACCCCTGGGCGGACGGCGCTCTCACGGCGTGGCCGTACAACACTTCGCTGCGGGTCAATCCGCCGCTCCGCACCGCCGCCGACGCCGCTGCGTGTCTCGCTGCGCTGCTGGACGGGACCGCCTCGGCGGTCGTCACCGATCACGCCCCGCACACGGTCGTTGACAAGGAAGTGGAGTTCGGCAGGGCGTCGAACGGCATCAGCGGCATCGAGACGGCGCTGGGCGTGCTGCTCGCGCTCGTCGATGCGGGCAAGCTGTCGCTCGCCGGCGCCATCGCCGCACTCACGACCGGCCCCGCCGCCATCGTGGCAGGCTGGCCGGCCGCCGCCGCGACCCCCGCCGCCCGCAAGAGAGGGCTCACGGAGGGCGCACCAGCGGACCTCGTCGTCTTCGACCGCGCCGATCGCTGGGCGGTCACCGAGGCGTCTCTCCTCTCCAAGGGAAAGAACTCGCCGCTCATCGGTCGCGAGCTGTCCGGTCGAGTGCTGCTCACGATTGCCGGCGGCAAGCTCGCCTACGAGGATCCGCAGGCCTGATCTCGAGGCTCGCCGCGGGCGGCGTCGGCGAGAGCCCATCTCGTGCGAGAATAGGAGGCCGCGCGGCCGCGAGCCGGGCTGACTTCCGTCAGCCGGGCAACTGTCACCGCATCGAAGTGAGGAGAACGAGGAACCAGTGCCAGTCCTTGCGACCTTCTTCTCAGTCCGTAGAGGACGCGACCCATTCTTCAAGTTCTTCATGAAGACGCTGCTGCCTCGCCAGATGAAGCAGTACGAGGAGAAGTTCGGGATCAAGTTCATCGGCTGGTACAACGTTGCCCATGGCTGGGATTTCGACAACGTGATCCTGCTGGACCTGCCCGACTACGCCACGCTGGACAAGCTCGAACGCGACGAGGCGGCCCGCGCCCTGGGTCACCGCGCCGGGGAATGGATGTTCGAGCGGCATCATTCGATGTTTCTCCGGGAGCGCATCGGCCCGGACCTCGAATTCAAGGGATAGGGAGACGACCGCGATGGATACGAGCCGCAACGACCTGCTCGGCGAGCTCGCGGCGGACGCCGCTCTGGAGCGAACCGACTTCCTGGCATCTGCGTCGGCCCAGCTTGGCCGCTTCATGGACGGCAACGAAGCGCGCATCCGCGAGCTGGGCGGCGTGGTCCTGATCGATGACGAAGTGGACTACCTCGCCATCGCCGAGGACATGACGTTCCGCAGCCGTAGCCGCTATCAGGACGAAGCGACCGGCAAGTGGGTCACGGAGACGGAGACGATCGAATCGGCCGCGGAACTCGTCGAGCTGTACAACCTCGCCGACGTCTTTGCGGCTTTTGCCGAGGCCACCAAGCTCGAGGCCGGCATGGAGCCCGAGCCCACGGCCACCAGCGAGCTGCTCCGCTCGGCCGATGCCGCCCCGGAGGAGACAATCGCGCTCGGGGCCGAGAATCCGTACGCCGCCGCTGCCGACGATTGGGCTGCCGCTCACGAATTCGATGAGGCTCCCGAAAATGAGGAAGAGGCGGCAGAGCGCCTGTACGACCTGGCCCTCGCCTTCCAGGAGCGCAGCCAGCAGACCGAGGCCCAGCTCCTCGAGCAATTCGAAACGGCGGCTTTGCAGCTGACTTCCGTCCTGGGCGATCTGATCGTCGTCGACGACGAGGACGAACGCCTCACTCTCCGTGCCTCGGGCTCCTTCTCCGCCGAAGTCGTTGCGGAGGAGGACGTCGAGTCGGGCCAGTGGCAGAAGCTCGACAGTCCGGACGAGATCGTCAAGTTCTACGATCCGACCGACGTCTTCGGCGATCTGGCCGATGCTCTGGCCGAAGCCTTCCCCGATCTGGCCGAGGATGCGCCCTCCGCCGAGGCCGAGGCCGAGGGCAACGGTGCGGGCAAGGAAGAAAAGAACGAGCAAGACAAGGGCGAGCAAGACAGCGACGCCGGCGAGAGCGCCGAGGGCGAAAGCACCGACGATGGCAAGGAGGACGGCGACCGCCGGTGACAATGCGCCTGGTTTCGGCTGAGCTCGTCGAGAGCCGGCAGATCCTTCCGGGCCAGTGGATCCAGTCGTTCGCCGCGCCTGAGCTCGCCACCGGATCGCGGGCCGGTCAGTTCGTCCATGTCAGGACGGGCGACTATTCCGGCCTGGTCCTGCGGCGGCCCTTCTCGATCAACACCGCCGATCCGGCGACGGGCATCGTCACGCTCCATTTTCGGACTGTTGGGCGCGGAACTGAGTGGCTGACGCGTGCCCGCGAGGGCGACCGGCTGGACATGCTCGGACCGCTGGGCCGTCCTTTCGAGGTCGACCCGCGCAGCCACCATTTGCTGCTCATCGCGGGTGGCCTGGGCATGGCGGGGATCCGGATGCTCGCCGACGAGGCGGTCCGGGACGGGCGGCAGGTCGTGATCGTGTTCGGGGCTCAGAGTGCATCTCACGTCTACCCGTCGAGCTTGTTGCCCGATGAAGTCGAGTACGTCGTCGCCACGGACGATGGGTCGCTCGGCCATCACGGCTTCGTAACGGAGTTGGTTCCGGAGTTCGAGGCCTGGGCGGACCAGGCGTTCGCATGCGGCCCGTACCCGATGCTCGCGCGGCTCGCCCAGCTGGCCGCCGGACGGCGGGATCGCATGGGTGTGGCGAAGCTCGGGCGCAAGCGCGGCGCCGGCAAGGCCGACCCGCTCGGTTCTTCGGCCGCTCGCCGGAAGGCTTTCCTGCAGGTTTCGATGGAGCAGACGATGGGCTGCGCTGTCGGCGCCTGCCTGGGCTGCACGGTTCTCGGCGTCGCCGGGCCGCAGCGTGTTTGTCGTGAGGGGCCAGTGTTCGCGGCCGAGGAGATCGCATGGCCAACCGCATGAGAAGCGCGCGATGAAGACGAAGAAGACGGTCATCGCGTTTGGCGACATGCGACTCGGGAAGGACTCCAACCGATCCAAGAGGACGCCGACGGTCCGGAAGGACAAGAACGCAATCGTGCCCGTGGATCGCTTCCCGATATCGGTTGGTGGCCGGCCGCGGATCGAGACCGGCGCATCAGCCGTGGCCGACCTGGGCGTGCCGATCATCGCCCGACCCTCGCTGGCGGAGCGTGAGGCGCTCGATCGGATCGATCTCTCGGTCGAGCTTGCCCCGGCGCGGGGGGCGCACGAGCGAGGACTTCGACTGGCGAACCCGGTCATGGTCGCCTCCGGGACCTTCGGCTACGGCGTCGAATACGGCGAAGTCGTGGACGTCCAGCGCATCGGCGCGATCTGCTGCAAAGGCACGACGCTGCGGCCGCGCGCCGGCAACCCGCCGCCTCGGGTAACCGAAACGCCCGGCGGGATGCTCAACTCGATCGGCCTGCAGAACCCCGGCGTCGATGCCGTGATCGAGAAGTACGGCTCGGTGTGGCAGGGCTGGAAGGTGCCGGTCATCGTCAACGTGGCCGGCGAATCGATCGAGGATTACGTCGAAGTGGCGCGCCGGCTCGACGGAGTGCCGGGCGTGGCCGGGATCGAGCTGAACATCAGCTGCCCGAACGTCGGCAAGGGCGGGCTCCAATTCGCCATAGACCGCGACGCCGCTCGAGCCGTCACCGCCGCAGTCCGGCGAGCGACCGAGCTGCCGCTCCTGGTCAAGCTCTCGCCCAACGTGGCGGACGTTCGGCCCATCGCCAAAGCGATCGAGGACGCCGGCGCCGACGCGATCTGCGCGATCAATACGCTCTCCGGCCTGGCCGTCTCGGCGGATCGGACTCGGGCGTTCCTGGGCAACACGTACGGTGGACTCAGTGGTCCGGCGATCAAGCCCGTGGCGCTGCGGGTCGTATACGAAGTGGCACAGGTCGTCTCGATCCCGATCGTGGCCATCGGCGGAGTGACCTCGCTGGCCGACGTGCTGGACTTCCTGGCCTGTGGAGCGGTCGCGGTCCAGGTCGGCACGGCCATCTTCGCGGACCCGGAACTGCCGGTCCGTCTCGGCGACGAGCTTCGGGCGGAATGCCTGGCGCGCGGGCTTTCGTCGTACGCGCCTCTGGTCGGCACTGCCCTGCCGAAGCGAGCCGGGGCGTCGTCCGCCAAGGGCGCCGAGTACCGACCGTAGTGGGCAGCCATAAGGACCGGCCGCGGGCCGAATTGCGCGA